>JAHFDP010000046.1 GCA_023248955.1 Deltaproteobacteria bacterium | reverse complement strand
GCGCGTTGATCGGTAGCTCCGTTTCCTGCTGGGGCAACAACAGCTCCGGTCAGCTCGGCAACAACTCCACGACGAACAGCCTCGTCCCCGTGACCGTCAATCCGTTCCAGTAGCGCGCCGACCGCGGATCGGGGACGGCGTGCTAGAAAATTCACCTCGGTGCGTAACGCGGAGTCCATCATGAAACGGCTCATTGTTTTCGCTCTTCTCGCCGCTGGCTGTCGTTCGGGATCGGTGCGCGGCGCCCGGCTTTCCATCAACGTAACCCCACCTGTGCTCGATTTCGGCAACGTCCGCCCAGGGGCCAGCAGCAAACTCGTCGTTACCATCAGCAACGATGGGCAGGCGGCGTTGCATGTGAGCAAGGCGAGCATCGTTCATGACGTGCGCTCCACGTTTCAGCTCGGTGCTTTCCCTGACGCGCTCCAGGATCTGCGGCCCAGTCAAAGCGCTACGCTCTCGGTCACCTACGTCGGTGCCGGTAGCGAAGGGGCCGACGGTGCATCGCTGATCCTCGAGACCGACGTCGATTCCGCGCGCCAGGTCGCGGTGTCGCTGGTGGGCGGACGTTGCAGCCGTGTGCGCCCGAACAGAAGGACTGTTCCGGGACTTGCGTTTTTGTCGAGTCCGATGAAACAAATTGTGGCGGCTGCGGCAAGAAGTGCAATGCCAGCGACCGGTGCATCGAAGGAATGTGCGTAGCGCCACCGTGCAGCGACACCCTCAAGAATGGCAGCGAAACGGACGTTGACTGCGGCGGTTCGTATGGCCCGTGCGCGGACGGGCTCGACTGCCTAGTGAATGCCGACTGCCAATCGGGTCTTTGCGCGGGACTCCTTTGCAAAAAGCCAACGCTCTCGATCACCGCGGCAGCCTGGGCCAACGAAGGTGATCCCATCACGTTCAAGGTAACCCTGAGCGCCGCAATCAATGCCGACGTGACGTTCGACTACGTCACGCACGATGGAACCGCCAAAGCGGGAACGGATTACACCAGCTTGTCGGCGACCGGGACAATCGCTGTGGGTAAGACGGCGATGGACGTCGTGGTCACCACGTTGGCGCATTCGGGCTACCTGGGAAATCTCAAGTTCTTGGTGACGATTTCGAACCCCGCTAACGCGACCTTGGGAAACGCCACGGGAATTGGCACGATCGTGGAGACCACCTTGAGCCCCGCGGCGAGCAATTACGTGACCGGCCCAAACATCTCCGGCGGTGATGACCAGGTTTGCGCCGTGGTGAACGGGGGCGCGCAGTGTTGGGGGGCAAACGACTACGGCCAGATCGGCGACAACACCACGAGTAACCCTCGGCTTGTTCCGAAGCCGGTCTACGGTCTCTCCTCGGGCGTTCAGACGGTGGTGACGGGAGGGCACTTCTCCTGCGCGCTCGTCAACGGTGGTGTTCAATGCTGGGGAGCCGGAACCTTTGGCCAGCTTGGAAACAACGCGGCGAACGAAAGCCACGTACCTGTCCAAGTCTCAGGACTAACCGGTTGAGTTTTGGCGCTCGCTGCGTTTCAAGACGGGGGCTGCGCCGTGGTGAACAGCGGCGTTCAATGTTGGGGATGGAATCAGCACGGCCAGCTTGGAAACAACAGCACCAACAACAGCCTGGTTCCGGTGCAGGTTGTCGGTTTGACGAGTGGAGTCACCGCGCTCGGGATGGCTGGGAGCACAATTGCGCGCTCGTCAATGGCGGGATGAAGTGTTGGGGATGGGGTGATTTTGGTCAACTAGACAGTGACGGTGCGCGCGAGATTGCGCGACGCTCGAGGGGGACGCCCCGCATCGCCAACCGCCTCTTGCGCCGGGTGCGCGATTTCGCGGAGGTCGATGGCGACGGCCGTGTCAACCAGGCCGTGGCGGATCGTGCGCTCTCTCGGCTCCAGGTCGATGCCTCGGGTCTCGACCCGATGGATCGGCGAATTCTGCAAACCATCTGCGAAAAATTTGGAGGCGGACCGGTCGGCTTGGACACCATCGCTGCGGTCGTCGGTGAACAATCCGAGACCGTGGAAGATGTCTACGAACCGTTTCTTCTCCGTCAGGGACTTCTGCAACGGACACCGCGTGGTCGGGTTGCCACGCCGCAGGCCTTCATTCATCTTGAATTGGCGGTCCCTCGCGGCGCGCAGAACACATTGATTTAGCGTCCGACGTCAGCGCTACGATGCTCGATCAACCGAGCGCCGTCCGCACACTTGACTTCGAGCGGGGCACCCAAATTTGCGCGCGCGGCTTTTGTCGCCGAAGCAACGCCGATCTAGTATCAAGCGTTCACTTTTAAACTTACATAAACCTGAAAACCTCAATTGGGAGCTGATCACCTCGCGGGCTCGCGACAAAATCCAACTGTGGCGCAGTTCGCTTGACGCAACGTAACCATCAAATGTCACTTGGAAATCCGCGATCACTTTTCCGGGAATCCCCTCGAACTGAGGTTTTCAGGATAAACACACACGAAGAGGTGCTTCACTATGAGGCACCTCGTTGCGCAGTGTCGTCGCCTCCACCCTCCTCGTGTCGCTAGCATCCGCATGTAGCAACCGTGCGCGGCCAGTCGATCACGGCACTCGTCTCGGCACCAGCCGCTCCGCAGTCAACCCCACGCTATCGCCGGCCAACGTGACGCTAGCGCAGGGCGCGCAGCAGCAATTTGTCGTGACGGGCACGGGACCTTTTACTTGGGCGCTGCAGTCAACGCCGTCCGGAAGCATCACCACCGCGGGCCTGTACACCTCGGGCGGTCCGGGCTCGGCTGGCGCAACCGACACGGTGACGGTCACGGACACTGGCGCAGGCAACACCACGGCGAACGCGACGGTCAGCATCTCCAAGGGCGTCAACGGCTTTTCCAACGGAGGCGGCGGCAACGGAGTGCTCGCCGGAAACGGCGTCGCTATCCAGAATACGACACGCGTTGTTCAGAGAGCGGCGCAGACGTTTCAAGCCACCGCCCCGGTTGGTGGCGCGACGCAGGGCATGGTGGCGTTCGTCGCCTTGGACATGATTCGCACCGCCGGCGGCGCTGGGCAGAACATCAAGGTGGAGATCCACCGATGAAGACGTTTCCGGAGAGATTGTGCGCAGTGTCCTTCCGTGTAGTCGGCAGGACTCGACGTGAACACGCCGCGCGCGACAAATCCGCCCGCGTGGTAGCGCTTCGAATACCACCAGGCCACGCCGCCATTGGGATCGTTGACCGGCGTGGCGCTCACGAACGCTCGTAGTGTTCCGACGACGTCAGCTTTGACTGTGAGCGCATAGGTCGTCCCGACGGTCACCGCGGTGCCTGGGGTCATCGGGATCAGCACGCGCGTCTTTACATTCAATGCCGGCAGGGCCGTTTGCGCGTCGACGGAGCCAGACGAAAAGGCGTTCGATGCGCCCTGATCGTCGATGCCGCCAGATCCGGTGAGGCTGTGGGGTCTACCCGGTTCCGACGACCTCGAGCCTGAGCCCGAGCGCGTCCGCCATCGGTGCCTCCGCACTGACGCTAACGGTGAATGGTACTAACTTCGTTTCCACCTCCACCGTGAACTGGGCCGGGAGCGCACGAACAACAACGTACGTAAGCGCGACGAAGGTCACGGCAGCAATTACGTCAGGCGATCTCGGTGGTACCGCTGGCGGTACCTACAACATCACCGTGACAAACCCGACGCCCAACGGCGGTACCAGCGGTGCGCAGGTCTTCTCGGTCAACAACCCATCTCCGACCACGAGCAGCATCAGTCCGACGTCGGCGGCGCTCGGTGCTTCGGCGCTTACGCTCACAGTGAACGGCACCAACTTCGTTTCCACCTCAAGTGTGAACTGGGCCGGCAGCGCTCGGACAGCCATGTTCCCGTCGCCGTGGTCGGAGCGACGAGCGGTGTGGAAACGATTGCAGCCGGCTGGTATGACTCCTGTGCGATGGTGAACGGCGTTAGCAAATGCTGGGGGTACAACAACTCCGACGGGCTTGGGAACAACTCAGCAACGGTCAGCTCTGTCCCCGTCTCCGTCTTCCCGTTCCAATAATCCGTGCCACAATCGAGACCCCCCATCGTCGGCTTCCGCGCCGTCCCGCGCACCGGCGTCATCTTCGTCACCGCCGAAGCCGCCAAGCGCGGTTATCGCTCCGGTGCCCCGGACTGGGTGAACCTCGGTCAGGGCATGCCGGAGACCGGCCCGCTTCCTGGCGCCCCGCCGCGTGTGCAGTCCATCGCCGTCGAGCTCGACGATCAGGAATACGCGCCGGTGCCAGGCCTCTGGGAGCTCCGCGAAGCTATCGCGCGGCTCTACAACACGCTCCATCGCCAGGGGCGCGCGTCGTACACCGCCGAGAACGTCTGCGTTTCCGGCGGCGGTCGCAGCGCGCTGACCCGCGCCTGCGCGGCGCTCGGCGAAATACACCTGGGCCACTTCCTGCCGGACTACACCGCCTACGAGGAGCTGCTCGGAATCTTCCGCAACTTCGTTCCCACACCAATCCTTCTCGAGCGCGAGAAGCGCTACACCTTCAGCGTGGACGACCTGCGCCGCGAAGTGCTCGGGCGCGGGCTCTCGGCGGTGCTGCTCTCGAACCCTTGCAACCCGACCGGCAAGACTGTCCAGGGCGAGGCGCTCGCAGCCTGGGTGCGCACCTCACGCGAACTGGGTTGTGCGCTGATCTTCGACGAATTTTATTCTCATTATATTTGGTCAAAAGAGCCAAGCCGAATCGTCAGCGCGACGGAGTTCGTCGAAGACGTCGATCGCGATCCCGTGGTGGTGCTCGATGGCCTGACCAAGAACTGGCGCTACCCCGGCTGGCGGGTGACCTGGGCGGTCGGCCCGCGCGCCGTGATCGAGGCGATGTCGAGCGCGGGAAGCTTCCTCGATGGTGGCGGATCTCGACCGCTCCAGCGCGCGGCCATCCCGCTGCTCGACCCCGACTTCACGCTGCGCGAGGCTGCCGCCATCCAGACCGCTTTTGCGAAAAAACGCGCGCTGCTTCTTGGCCGCTTGACCAAAATGGGATTCGAAATCGATTGCGATCCGGAGGGCACGTTTTACGCTTGGGCATCGACACGCGCGCTCCCCAAAGCGCTCGCCGACGGGATGGCTTTCTTTCGCGCCGCGCTTGAGGAAAAAGTCATCTGCGTTCCCGGCGAGTTCTTCGACGTCAACCCCGGCAAGCGCCGCGCAGATCGGCCCAGCCGGTTCCGTGAGCAGGTACGCTTCTCGTTCGGACCCGCGTACGAAGCGTGCGCGGAGGGGATGGACCGATTGGAGCGACTGGTGTCGCGGCACCGGTAGCGTCGCATTCTGCTATTTCGACCTCCCATGAATCACCTTCTCCTCTGCTCCGCATCGCCACGTCGCCGCACGCTGCTCTCGGAGCTCGGCCTCTCCTTCAACGTGGTCGCTCCTGACGTCGACGAAACGACGCTCCTCGGCGAATCCGCGCTCGAGTTACCGGTGCGCTTGGCCCGGGCCAAAGCGCGCGCCGGTTTAACGGTGCACGCGGGCGACGCCGTCGTCGCCTTGGGCGCCGATACCGTGGTGGTTGTCGATGGAACCACTCTCGGCAAACCGCGCGATCGCGCCGATGCCGATCGCATGTTGACGGCGCTCTCCGGCCGAACGCATCAGGTTGTCACGGGCATCTGCGCTATCGGTGAACGGGAATGCACGGCACACGTCATCACGTCGGTTCAGTTCCGCGTCCTTTCGCCGTCGGTCCGTCGCTGGCTGGTCGACTCCGGCGAGAGCGACGACAAAGCTGGCGCCTACGCCGCGCAGGGCCGCGCTGGTGCGTTCATCGAGCGCATCGTGGGGAGCTGGTCCAACGTGGTCGGACTCCCCTTGGCCGAAACGCTGGAGCTCCTCACCCGGGCGGGGCTGGCGCTCCCGTGGACGTTGCCCTAAGAAAAGGCGTGGAGCACCAATCGGATGACCACCAACTCGATCTCTGCGGCCTTCTCTGCCCGCTCACCTGGGCACGCACGCGGCAGGCGCTGAGCACGCTAGCCGAAGGCGACCTCTTGCGTGTGATCGTCGATCACCGTCCTGCCGTGCCCGACATCAACCGCAACGCCGAAGAGCTGGGACACGAAGTCGTCAGCTCGCGCGAAGCCGCGAACGGGGCGTGGGAAATCCGCATTCGGCTTGGCCACGCCTGATGGAACGCGCGGAAGCCACGGCTATAATTACACGCCATTGCCGTACCGCCGGCAGTGGCGTGCTCTTCGACGAAGCGGCTACCACGCTCTACGATCTGCGGGTCAACCGAAGTTTGGCGATCGACCTAGGCCGCATCAAACGGGCCGAAGCGCACAGCAACCGCGAGACGAGCCAGCCCTATTTGGCGCTCTTGCGCGACGATGGCCGGCAACTTTTTCTCACCGAGTTCGGCATCGCCTTCGATCCAATGCCGGTGAACGCCGCTCTCGCGCTGCCCCCCGTGGTCTGCCTGCGCGATTTCTACACGGCGATTTCGCGCATCGATCACCTTCTCACCGCGCATCCTGAAGCGGAGGGCGGCAAAAACGCGCTGGATGCGGTCTCGCTCAGTTTGTCGATTCTAGGCGCCGCGCGCGCAATCGGGTTCGATGTCTCCCGCGAAGAGCGGGAATTGGACGCGAGGCTGGCGGCGATCGAATCGGCGCGATGATCCGCGGTCGCAAGGAACACCCTGCAGTCGAAGCAGGTGCCGCTGCACTCGAAGCAGATGCAGCTGTATTCGAAGCAGGTACCGCTGCACTCGAAGCAGATGCGGCTGTATTCGAAGCGGGTACCGCTGCACTCGAAGCAGATGCAGCTGTATTCGAAGCAGGTGCCGCTGCACTCGAAGCAGATGCGGCTGTATTCGAAGCAGGTACCGCTGCACTCGAAGCAGATGCGGCTGCACTCGAGGCAGGCGTAGCTGCTATCGAAGCACGTGCACTTGTCTCGACGGCGACCGCAGTTGAACTCGAAACAATTGAACGTGCGCCACGCGCAAGTGAGTTTACCTCCGGGGCGCGATCGGCAAAAACCCGGAATTACTGTGATCTCCCGGCACGGGGCCACCCACAATGTGCAGACCCGTGCCGCCGTGGGACGACGTCAAATCGAATCCAAACGCGAACCGCACATGCCCGTCTTGCTCGAGGAGTCCGTTGGGCGGATTTGGAAACCGCTCCGCTTCGCGAAACGCGTTCACCGCTAGCTGATCCAGAAAATCAACGCCCGATGGCTCGGCGACATAGACCAGCGAAACCTTGCCAGTGCGATCGAGCTCGACCTGCACCAGCGTCTGTCGATCCTTCCACGCGTAGATGTTGCCGCTGGGATCGCGGCGCTGCTCTTCGCGCTGTACCTGTGGAATCCAAATGCGCGCCACCGTTTCTTTCACTCGGTTCATAAAACCCGCATAGCGCCACGCACGGCTATTCAAGAGCGTAGCGTCGCCCTCTTCCACGCCGCGCAGATCGTCCGGCGCCGGTCCTCCCGCTAGTGGACCACGATCGCCCGCACCTAGGCCCAGCGCGGGCGCGGCGTCACCCTGCGTCCCCGGCACGCCTTCGCGCGCAACGTCCGGCTTGGGCGCCATCGCCGACGGCGCCTGCGCCTCCCGATGAGCTTGGCGATCGCGACCATCGCCAAAGAGATTCAGCTGAAGATCGAAGGGATCGCGCGCGGGATGCGGCGCGGACGGCGGTGCGGGCGGCCGCGCTTCGACCCGTGGCGCGGCAGACGCCACCCCGCTCGGCATCTTCGCGCCCTCTGACTTTTTGGGCAAAACGTGATCGTAGAGCCCTCGCTCGCGCGACGCCGTTTCGTGATCCACGCGCGTGTTGAATTCGGAGACAAAGCGCCCATCGGGCGGAGGACGCGTGTCGTTGGTCGGCGCGACCGAGACGACTTGCCCGCGCGGCTTCGGCGGCTCGGGAGTTGGGGGCATGGCAAGCATCGGTTTGGGCGCGGGCGTCTGTTTGGTGAGCGGGCCCCGCGCATTTCGGAGCGCCATGGCAAGTTGCGCGGGAGTGAGCTGCGTCAGCTCCACGGGGCGCGGCCGCTGCGACGGAGTTCGGGAAATTGCGCCGCGCAAGAGCAACGGTACGAGTAGCGCGTGCGCCAAGAGCGACCCCAGCACCGCCCAGCGCATGCGCCTATGCGCGTCCATGTCGGCCATTATAAGAAATGGCGAGCAGAAAGACTTCCCGGGCCCGGACCCGACACACGTTGTTACAAGCCGTTGCGGCGTCCCGACGTCAACATGACTGACGGTTGCGGAAACATTCAAACGGCGCATGGGAGCGCGGCCTGCACAGGCAAGGTCGCGGTCAAGTCGCCGCCGCGCGGATGCGGATGTGGGTCGAGGACGGACGGTCTGCCGCTCGCCCTGGTTGCGCTGTTGTGGCTACGCCGTCGCGCGCAAACCAGTCTGGATCAATAAATTCGCGCTACCTGCGCGTCCGAAAAATAGTACTTCAAAATCGTCTTGTAGTCGTCGCCACGCAACGCTCGGCCGATGGCGCCGGTTTGGCACATCCCCACGCCGTGTCCCCAACCGCCACCGCGAAAAACCCATTCGCCAGCCGGATGCTCCACCTCGAACATCGCGCTGTTGAGATTTTTGAGTAAGCGTCGAATGGGAAGCTCAGGCCCTACGCGCGCTGAACCTTTGTCGCCCTCGATAACGAGCGCCCGCGCCCGACCGGACAATCCGCGGCGCGGAACACGCAGCGCGATCACGTGACCAACGCCGAGGCCAGCCACCAGCGCATCGAGCTCCGTCTCTGAGAAGTGGCGTTCCCAACGAAATTTATTCGGTCGCGCAAAGCCGCTGGCCATGCAAAACGCGCCAGGGTCGCTGGCCAGAAAACGATGCAGCGTGGATTCATTCACGCCGCCCGCTGCATCTGCGAGCGCATCGTGCGCATCGAAATCGGGCTTTCCGCGCAGCGAGGGATCCGGCGGTCCGCCCCACACCACGTCGTTGTCTTCCGTATATCCGCCGCAAACCGCGGAGTAGACCGAGTCGACGAGACGGCCCGACTTCGCAAAGAGCGCTTCGCCGCGCGTGGCTGCCACCGCCGCACTCGGCGCAGGGAGCTCGGAAGCGAGTCCCTTGTAAACCTGACAATGCTGCTCGGCGCAGAGTGAATAGGGATCGCCCAAATGGCGCGCGCCGATCTTGGCGAGGATTTCGCCGCGCGCGGTCACCGCCTGCGCTTTGAGTGCTTCCGCCGGTGACGTGGCGAAAATTTCGCTCGGCACGATTCCCGCGGCGAGTCGCTCCAGCGGCAGCGCGTCGACCAGCGCCAGCGTGCCGTGTGCGTCGACCACTGCAATCAATTTGCCGGCGTAGATGCGATCTTCGAATCCGTGGAAGGCGTAACCGGTTCCGAATTCGACCTGCCGCACGCGTGCTCCGGCGTCGCCTTCGATGGTCAACGTGAAGGCATCTTCGCCTTCCAGCACCGGCGCACCGCTTGGCGAGACGAGTGCCAAGTGGCCTGACGGCCGCTGGATCATCTCGCGGTTGATCTCGGGACGAACGGCAAAGCGCCGCTCCGCATCGTCGGCCAGCGCACGCGCGGAGGCTTCCGAACCATCGCCGCGCAAGACAATCAACATGCGCCGCGTATCGACCACGCGTCCGGCAATTCCGTACGCCGCGCCCACGGTGGTGAGTCGCGCGTCGTAACCACGTTCGGTCCAGGTGCGCTGCGCGGCCCAGGCGCCATCGTGATCGGCGTAGCGAAACTCCTCGACCAGTGCGGTGGCGCGAAAAACACCCGGCGCCCCCGAGAGCAGTTTGATGCGCCACTCACCACCCGCGGGCGCGTCGACGCTGGCGCCACGGCGAGGTGCTACATGCATCGATCCTTGGGGCACCAGCGCGATCTCGCGCTGGCCCTCGGCGATTCGCACACTGACCAGCGGAACGCCACCCTCGAAGGAGAGCCGACGCGCGTAGAGAAATTCGACCGGATCGTTCGGTTCGGGAATGGGCGCGCGCGCCGGATCCGGCTCGGCGGCCGTGCTGGGCTTGGGTGGCGCTGTGACCTCAGCTGTCACGGGAGTAGGAGGCGCTTTTGGGGAGAGCAACACCGGCTTCGGCGTGGCGCACGCGGCAACGACGAGCGCGATCAGCGCCCTACTCCGTCGCGGCAACGGCCGTCTCCGAGCGCGTGCCGGGAAGCGCTCCAATGGTCATGGCACCGGCGGTGATCGCGATCCAGCTCACCTGCCGCACCCGGCGCACCAAGGCGAGCAACACACCCGAAGCTGGCGCCACGCCGAGCGGCGCGAAGACGAGCACAGCCGCGCTTTCCGCTACGCCGACGCTGCCTGGAATGGCACTCAGCGCCGCCGCGCCGAGCTCAACCGCGCATTGCCCGAAGAGCGCTACCGGGAACGAACAGGGCGTTCCCAGAAATCGGAAGAGCGCGTAGGCCTCCGTGGCGGCGACAAGGCGCGGCGTCAAGAACGCGATCAGCGTGGCGAGCGATCGCGTGGAGGTGAGCGACAACATCGCCAATTCATTCGCCAGCGCTTCGCCATCACCCGAGGGAAAAAGTTTCTGGCACGCACGGACGGCGATGCGCCGGCCAAGCGGACGCCTCGCTGCCATGAGAAGTCCGAGCAGTAGCGCCGCTGAAAAAATCGCCATAGCGCCGATCACGATCACCAAGCGATCCGCACTTAAGGGAGCCGCGCCGACGGTGATGCAGAAAAAGAGCGGCAGCGTCAGTCCGTTGAGCCAATGTGCGCGCAACAGCAGCGCCAGCGCGCGATCGGGCGTGAGCGATTCGAGCAGCGCGCGCAACTTCAAGAGCTCGCCCGTGCCGCCAAAGAGTTCGTTCCCGCCTTGCGTCAGCGCGTGCAAGCGGATCCATTCGCGATACCCGACACCGTCACGTGGCGTGGCGAGCGAGAGCCCTGCCGCAAAAGTGAGGAGCGTCGCAATGGACGGCACCAACACGAACACAGGAAGCCGCCAACCGAGCGCACGCGCACCCCGCGCTACTTCGGCCAGATCGACGCGCCACAACGCCAGCGTCAGCAGCGCGAGACCGCCGAGCGCGAGGAGCGTGCGTTTGAGTCGTTCACTCACGTAAGCCGATGTTGCAGCGAGAGCGGCGCGTAAGCAAATCGGCGTGGCCCTCCCCCCTTTGCGGAGGAGGGAGTTACGTCAACGACTTGCGATCCTACAACTGCACGCTCACTTCCCGCGACGCCACCCGCCGCAACGTCTGCGCCAGCGCGCCATCGCTCTCGCGCTCCGCGATGTCCGAGAGGCTGATTACGCCCAGCAGCTTCTTCTGCTCGTCACACACGAGGATTCGCGACTTTTGGTATCGCGCCATGAGCTGCTCGGCTTCGGCGAGTTCGTCGTCGGGTTTGCAGTACACAACCTCGCGCGTCATCACCGTTCCACAGCGTGTGTTCGCGGGCGGCGTGTTGTCGGCGACCAGCCGAATGGTGATGTCGCGATCGGTGATCGTCCCCAGCACTTTGCCGTCGCTGTTGCAGACGGGAATGAACCCGACATTTTGATCGCGCATCAGCTTCGCCGCCGTCTGGACCGCCTCCTGCTCGTTGCAGCAGGCCACATTTTTCTTCATCAGCTCTTCACAACGCATCGCTCACTCCTCGGCTGAAGTTCCGGTGCGTCAAAGGTCTGCACCGGCGGAGCTGCGGGCAATCCCCGCTTGTCCGCTTGTCCGCTTGTGGGTCGACTTGCGAGGATTCGATCAGCGCGGTCCAACGCCGCGTCGCGCCTTGGCCACTTGCGCCGTAATCACGCTGTCACCAGCCCCCGTGAACGCCAGCAAGACCTCGTCACCGCCCGCGCGAATCCTGGCCATTCCCGAGGCGAGAAAGATGACGTCGTCGACTTGCCCTTTGCGTTCGTGCGGCTCGGTCACGAATAGAAACGGCGACTTCGATCGCGACTCCACCTGCGCGGGATTGTCCAGCGTGGTCACCGCTTCGCCAATGGAATAGCCACCGGGAAAGTGTGGACCGGGCGGCGCATCGCCGTTGTAGACGAGGTGAATTCGATTCCCGTCGAGCCACGCAAAGGCCGGCTCGATGAGCCCCGCATCGAAAAATGTCGGACGCGATTCAAACACGGCGTCGTTCACGGTGACCCAAGGTCCCTCGGGCCGCGGCGCCCTCGCAAGGTGCAGCGCGCGATCGTCGCCGTAGTACGCAAGCAACTCGCCGCTGGGCAACTGAACCACCGCCGCGGATTTGCTCCAGTTGGGATTGGCGCTTGCCGGGCGTTTCAACGTGCCGTCGGGAAACATCAGACCGAGTTTGCGAATCGGATTCGAAGCGCCGGGTCGCCAAGTCGCGAGTGCTCGCTTGTCCGCCAGCGCCAGCGCAATGCGTGCCGTGCCAGCGTTCGTCGCTTCATCGAATTCATACGCGGTGTAAGTGATGAAAACGTGATCGCGGCCATCGACTTGAATCGTGCTCCAACGCGGATCCTCCAGCCCACCATTTTTCTCGTACCATTCGGTGGGCTCCATCTTGAGGCTGGTCTCTTGGAAGTCGCCAAAATGCGCGCGGTGGCCTCTTGATAAAAAATCAACCACGGATTTCTGGATTCCGCGGCTCCGCATGAAGAGGAGTCGCGACGTGCCGAACCACTTTCCCGCGCCGGCATTGTCCTCCGCGCGGACCGCCATCAGGAGCTCTTGCCCGCCGCGGCCGTCCTCAATCGCCATCACCGCGGGGTTGTAGACGGCGCGCGCCATGGAGGCTTTGCTCGCGTCGGGCCGAATCACCACGCCGATTTTTTGGAACTCGCCGCCGAGCCAATCGGGACGCGCGTAGGCATGCGCGGCGGTGGGCGGCAGACCGCGAAACCGCGCGGCCGGTTGATTCGCTGGCCGCACTGCGAAGGCTTTGCTCGATGCGGCACGTTTCGTGCGCGGCCCAACTTCTTCGGTGATTCTCGATCGCGCCGCTTTCAAGTGGGCCCGATTGCGCGACGCCGCCGTCGCGGACGCCACGCACGCGAGAAAAACAACCACCGTGCCTAGCCGCCAATGCGTCATCGAGCCTCCGCAAACGGCGATAGCACGCGAAGTTGCGCGACATTCTCCGAGACCTCTCGGATGATGACCATCCATCACTTCGCGCATCTTGCCATTGGTCCAGCAGCGAGTACCGTCTCCTTTCATGCGCGGACGCGTGCGAATCGAAACGGTGGTGGCGGCCTGCTCTATTGCGGCGGCATGCGGCGGAAGTCAAAACGTCCGCCCGATTCTCGACCTGTCCAACGCGCCTTTCGACATCGTGGTGTCCGATGTCACCGGCCCCTGCGACTTCAGCGTCTCACCGATCGCCAACGGCCAACTCACCATCGATAGCCACGGGACGAACACCACGTTTCATTTCGGCGGCAAGGACTTCGTAGGGACCATCGACGCGAGCGACCACTTCGTCGTCACGCTGGTCCAGCAATTCACCTACGCCGATGGGTGCCGCTGGCAATCGACGGACACCATCAGCGAAACCTTCCCGACATCCACCACGTTTGACGCGCGGACCAACTACGACGAGACGGTGCTGCAAGGCACAGTTTGCGCACAGGCGTGTTACGTACAGTCCCACCTGACCGGGCAGCGGCGCTCGTAGCGGTGGCGAAAACGTCGCTCGAACATCGCGTACGCGCCTTCCCTCAGTGGGCGCTGCTTGGCGTGGCGGTGGGCGTCCTCTCCGGCGTAGCGGCGGCGGTGTTTCTCAACCTCCTCGAGCGCGCCACCGCATTTCGAAATGCGCACGACACCATCGTCTACACACTTCCCCTCGCGGGCCTGGTGATCGGCGCCATCTACGCCAAGTGGGGCCTGAAGATCCTCGGCGGCAACAACCTCGTCATCGACACGGTTCACGAAGACAGTCCAGAAATTCCCGTCCGCATGGCGCCGATGGTTCTCGTGGGAACCGTGCTCACCCACCTGTTCGGCGGAAGCGCGGGCCGAGAAGGCACCGCGGTGCAGATGGGCGCCAGCCTTGCGGACTATGTGTCGCACCGTTTTCGTGTGAGCGCGGACACGCGGCGCGAGCTGCTGGCCGCGGGAATCGCGGGCGGGTTCGGCGCCGTCTTCGGTACGCCGGTCGCGGGAACGCTCTTTGGTCTCGAGGTCGTGGTGGCCGGGCGGATGAGTTACGAGGCGCTGGTCCCGGCGCTCATCGCGGCGCTCGTCGGCGATTGGGTGACGCGCGGGTTGGGCATCGTTCACACTGTTTATCCCCAGCCCGCATTTCTGGGATTGACCCCGCTCGTCGTCGGAAAATGGATTCTCTTTGCACTCGCCGTCGCGCTCGTGTCGACGTTGTTTGTCGAGCTGACCCACCTGCTCAAAACGCGGCTGGCGAACGCGCTGCCATCCCTTCCGCTTCGCATGGCGATCGGCGGAGCGCTCGTGGTTCTCCTCTGGAAAGCGGTCGGAACCGACGACTATCTCGGCCTGGGCGTTCCGACGATCTTGCGTTCCTTCTCCGATCCCCATTTGCCGTCGACCGCTTTTCTGCTGAAGCTAATCTTCACAGCGGTGACATTGAGCGCGGGCTTTTTGGGAGGCGAAGTCACGCCGCTCTTTTTCGTGGGCGCCGCACTTGGCAATGCGCTCGGCCCGCTGCTCGGCCTGCCGCTCGATTTGGCCGCGGGCGTGGGCCTCACCGCCATGTTTGCCGCCGCAGCCAACACGCCCTTGGCGCTCTCCGTGATGGCCATCGAGCTGCTGGGAACGAACGTCCTTCCGCACGTCGTTATCGTGGCCGTGCTTGCGTATCTATTCGCTGGCCACCGCGGAATCTATCCCGCGCAGCGCATCGCTTGAATGAAACGAGAAAACGAATGACCGGCGCCCCCCGCGAAGTTCTGACGCGCATTCCCTTGCTGGCGGGCCTCGAACCGAGCGCGGAAGAACTTGTGCGAAAGTCGGTCGCCTACGAATCCCTTCCCTCGGAGATGGAGGTCATCCGTGCTGGAGGCGAGGGCTCTCGGCTGATCTTTTTGTTGAGCGGCGAGCTGGCGGTTCTTCGCGATGGCCGCGTGGTGACGCTCCTCGACGCGCCCCGATCCGTCGGGCTCGTTAGCCTCGTCGATCGTGGTCGCCGTTCCGCGTCCGTCAAAACACTCACGCCCGTTGAAATCGCCTCCATCGATCGCGACTGCTTCGACAAGCTGCTCGAGACAAGCCCCACGTTCGCTCGCCACGTGCTCCGTGAACTCGCCCACGAAACGCGCGGCCTCTACGACGCGCAATTCGACATGCTCGAATCGTTCGACGATTTTTTCGAATCACCCAACGCGCGTCTCATCCCGGGCCCCTACGAGTTTCCGCCGTTCCCGATGTCGTTGTTCATCATGGAGGACGATCCACGGCGGCTCGAAGCCCTCCTCCCGCCAGGGTTGCGTCCGATTCCCGGCCTCGGCGGTCGCTACCTGCTCTCCTTCAGTTTCATCTCGGGAGGACGCAGCGCCCATCCGCAGGCAGCGGGGCGCGTCTTCGCTTACCAAGAGGCCACGCCGTTCATTCCCTGCGTCGACAGCTTGTTTCGCCCGGGTGTCTACACGCCAGAGGTCTACCCGGACGCGTATTTGGCGATCGCACTGGGTCGCGAAATTTATGGGTTCCCCAAGCGCTTCGGCCGGGTCACGCTCGGCGATCGTCATGTCGAGCTCTTCGTGGGGAATCGACTGCTCCTGCAAGCACGCTGGGACGCGGAGCGATCGGTGGAAGCCGCACCCTACGCCGAGGCGCTTCTCGGATCCGTCTCTCCGCTGGGCGCGCTACCGCAGCCGCTCGGCGGTCTCGCAGGCCATCTGTTTGCACTCGCCAACCGCGAGGTGGTTCTTGCGCATGGGCCACAGGTTCGCGTGTTTGTTCGCAAGCAAATTCCAGCGGCGAATTCGATCGGCGAGCGAACCCTCCAGGTTGACCAACTGGTCGAGGTTCCCTTTCGCCTTCACCCGATGAGCGAGTTCACATTGCTTGAAAACCCGGCCCTCCGCTTCTTCGACCCCACCTTTTTTGTTGGCGGAGAATGCGTCGCGGCCTTTCGTTGCCGCTTGGGTTTCACGCTGGGTGCGGGCCAGGTCCGCCGAGACTACTTGCCGGAAGATCTTGGCGCGTCCGCCGGCCTTCTCGGCAGAGTGCGGTCGCAGCTGCGCCGGTTTCTCTAAAAATTACTGAGGAGCTTGCGCGGAGCGCCTGAAATGGCCTGCGCGGCGAGCAGTCCGCTCTGCACCGCGGCCTCGACGCAACTGCAAGAAAGCGGTGTCCACGTCCAGTCGCCCGCTAGAAAAAGATTTTCAAAACCAGAATCGCCCGGGTGAAGGCGCAGTGACGGCGTCCCGGGCGGGGTCAGGACGTACCTATCACTGGGGTCCACGTTGGCGCGAAAATAGTGATCCGTGATCTGGTCGAAATCGAATTTTCCCTCTGGGGTTCGCAGGCCGGGCCAAGTCGTCGCGGCCTGCTGATCGAGCCACGTCCGGACCTGGCGCTCGATCCGTTCGGTCGAGGCAGAGGGCGAGAGCGGCGACGTTTCCGCAGCGCCGCTCGACATATCCTCGAGACAGGCGCAGAGGTAGGCGATGGACTTTGGAGCATCCTTCCGAGGCCAGTTCTCGCTGTCGAGGAGATGGGACATGTCACCCCACGAGTCGAAGGGCGGAGCATGCGCCGAGGCGACCGTCGGCTCCCATCCAGAGGCGCGCCCACCAAAAGATTTGGCGAACCAGAGCTGGGCCGCTTGTGTGGCCACGGTGGGAATGCCTTCAACCATGCGCTGCCAGCGGCTGCTCTCCGCGACGAGCTCGGCACCGATTTTTGGCAGCGCGCCGAGGGAAATGCCAAGGACCAGAGCGTCGAAGTCTTCGCCGCTGCGCAGCACGCGCTTTTCGGAGAGCGCGGGAACGTCGCCAAACTCGAGGTCTACCCCGCTCGCCTCGAGCACTTCACCGTGGGCGAGTTGCGCAAAGAGCGGGCGCGACGGCCAGCACGGCATCCCGCGAACTTCCACAAGCGGCGCGTAAGATCCGTTTTTCGCGCGCGCTTGCCGAATGACTTCGATGGAGTCGATGGCGCGTCGATCCGACGCGAGCCGCAGCGCCTCGACTTGATGAAAGAACTCGAAACGAACACCACGCTGGGCGAGCACCTCATGGAGCGGCGCGAAGACCACGTCGCCCATGCCTCCGTTCATTCGCCACAGCGGGGCGCCGCGGTTGGCAAGCGCCATCAGCAGGCACGTCCGAAGCCCGACACCGGCGGCGATGCGCGCGCGCTCCGGGTCACACGCCGCGCCACCGAGAAATGAAAACGCGATCGTGTACATCGCGCGAATGGGCTGGGCCCAGGTGTTCTCCCGCCGTGCACCGTGCCGCACCAGCCAGTCGCGGAGCTCGACGTCGTCGATGCTCTCAAAGCCTCGCCCGAGCGGCGGTAGCACGTCGAGCACGAGCCCGCGCACAATGGCGGCGCCCAGATCGAGCAACACCGGCGCCTGTCGAAGGCCCGCGGAAGTTGCCGCCGATCGCAACCAAGCCAAAAACTGCGGAACCAAGCGGGACACCGAAAGTGCCGGGCCTTCGTCGCCGGGCGCTCCAGGGAGAAGCGGAAAGTCCACGTTCCAGTGGCGCCATCCTCCGTTGCCGTCGGGTTCCGGAAGCGTGACGCGGCGCTGCGGCGTGAAGGCATCGGAAAATTGCTGGAGCGGATTTTGCGGCGTGGGCCGTCGCTCGGCGTAGCAGTCGCGCAGGAGCCGAAAAGCGTTTTGATACCAGCCCATCCACATGTGCATGCCGTGCTCTTCGATGCGTCCGTGCCGTTCGAGGTTGCGGCCGCTGGCCCCTTTTCCGCCAAGCCGAAAGCCGCGCTGATAGACCGTAACGGCATAGCGCCGGCGCAACTCGGGCGTGGCCGTGAGTGCAAAGGCCGCAGCCATCGCGCCACAACCGCCGCCGAGAATAGCCACTCGGGTCTGTTTCTCGGTCGTCACGATTTCTTGCCTTCGCTCACCGGCGCTGCATGAAAGCTTCGCCCACCACGCGCGTGGGGCTGCCAGAAACGGCGCGCGCGCACTCCATCCCCGACATGACGGCGGCTTCGAGGCACTCCATGTTCAGCCCAGTTTTGTGCCAAGCTCCCGCGAGAAAGAGGTTGTCGAATCCGGAAGCATCGCAATCGAGGCGCGCGGTGATGGTCTTCGCCGTCGCGCGCGCGCAGAGCGAGGAGCGATCGACGTTGGCCCGCACGAATTGACCCGAGAGGTTCGAAAAGTCGAACGCGCCACCTGCGCAGGCGCCCGGCCAGATTGCCTGGGCGTGGTCCACCAGCCAGCGATCGGTTTCCCGCTGGGCGAGTGCCTGCGCCTCGGCAGCGACACCGGCGTGTGCACTCGGGCGAAGATGGAGATCGGTGTGCAACGTCCCGCAGAAATAGTGAAGCGAGCGCGCCGGGACTCCGGCTTCCGTCGCCAGGACGTCGCTCATGTCGGCCCAAATGTCGAGCGGTGGCGGGCCGGCGACCATGGCCGCACGCGCGTGCCGCCAACCAAGCTCGGCGAGATCCTTGGAGAGCCACAACTGCGCGGCAAGCGAGGGCGCCACGCCAATTTTAGAAAGCGACTCGCGCAGTCGCTCGCTGTGCAAAGCCAAGGCGTCAGCGGGCGTCGGATCGCCGTTGAGCTTCTTGAGCGCGCCGATCGGCAGAGCGAGCACACTCAAGTCGAAATCGCGCCCCGCGCTCAAGCTCTCTCGGGCAGCCGCCGGCCACCGGCACCAAGTCGACTCGAAATCGACGGCGGCCTTGGCCATCCGATCCCCATCTTCGAGTTGATCCCACAACGGAGCGGCCGGCCAGCAGCGAAGCCCACCTGCTGCGATCAGCGGCTCGTAAGGGCGTTTCTCGCGCGCTTGGACTTCGAAGTCGAAGCGCGCCACGGACCTTCCGTCGGAAGCAGGTAAGACGTTGCTCAGTTTGCGGAAGAAATGGAACTTCACACCGCGCTGGCGCAGAACCTCGTAGACCGGTGCGACCACCAGCTCGCCCATGCCCGCGCGCGGAAGGTAGAGCACCGAGCCCTTGTAGGTGCCGATAATGCGCAAGACGAAGCGAATGCCGGCCCCGGCGGCGATGTCGCGCTCGTCCTGGCCTTGGCCTCCGAAGCTAAAGACGGTGTGATAGATGCCGCGGACCAGGCCCGCATCGAGCGCGTCGCGGTGCGCGCCGTTTTTGGCGAGCCAGTCGGAAAATTCCAGGTGGTCGATGCGACTCAAATCCCAGTCGCGGTAAATTCCATACGCTGGGTTCAACATGCCACGCACGAACGCCAACGTGAGATCCGCGAGCACCCAAACGCGGCGCAGGTAGGTGTCCTTTCGGATCTCGTCGGCGGCAGCGTTGCGCAGCAGGGCGCGCGCTTTGGCCGCCAAGAGTAAAAGCCCCGCAGCGTCTTGCTCGTCTTTGGATTGGGCCGGGTCCGTGAGCGATTGGGCCAGCGCGCTGGCGACCGACAACCATCCCTGGGCATGTCCGAGAACGAGCTTGGGGTCAGAGAGCCAGCGCACCGTTTGGGCAAGCCGCGTGGTTAGCCAGGAAGGCATGCCCTCCGGCGAAGGCGGGAGCGCTCCGCCCTGTTTTCGCACGGCGTCGGCGAGGACTTGTACGGCCCAGGTGGCAATTCCGAACAGGTGAGTGACGGCGCCCCAGGGCGTGACCAGCGCGCCAGAGGGCAGCGCATCGGAATTCCTGGGCCAGGGAAGCCTCCAGTGCCGACGGCCTGGTCCATCGGGGAGGTCGCCAAAGACCGCGAAGTCCTGGCGCCGAAATGCATCTTGCCACGTTGGAAACGGGGACCCAGCCATCGCGGGCCGTTCGGCCCATGTCTGGGCGATGAGCCCGAACGTGTTTTCGTAGCAGCCGAAGAGAACGTGAAGGCCATGCTCCTCGTTGCGGTCATGAACGGCAGTATTGCGGCCGCTGGCTACTTTGCCGCCGAGCCGCCATCCGAGCTGGTAGACGCTAACGTCGAAACGCCGTCGCAGCTCCGGCGTCTCGGTGAGACAGGAGGCGGCGGTGAGCCCCGCCATTCCGCCGCCGATAACGACGACGCGCGTCTTGGGCCCGCGCGCTCCGACTCGCGCCACATGCGCCCGCGGCATTTACGGCATCCCAGCAGCTTGAGGCCGCGCGGGGATGTCGTTGCGTTTGAATTGGTGCATTCGGTGACAAATACCATGGTGTCTCTCCGCTCGGGGCACCGTCCAAATTCGTGCGCAGACAGAATCGAGGCCATCCCCATTCAACTGGTCAAGGCGAACCTGACGGATAGCTGTTGCTGGAGGGCAAATTGTGGGCCGGCGAGAAGTGAACGGCTGACGCTGTTGGGAATTGGCACATGCGCCTCGTTCCCACGAAACGAGAGACGAGGCACTGGGACTGCTCGGCGAGGCACCGGTCGAGGTGACGATCTAAAAGTTTAGGCCGTACCCGAGCTGCGTCAATATATTAGAAATATTCGACGCGCCGGTCACGACCTGCGCGACTTCGGCGTAGGCCGCCTCCACCGTGAGGGAGAGCGCGCCGGGTCCGAGTGCATAGCTCGCCCCCACGCGCAGCGCCGCGCCCCACTGCGGCGACGTTTCGTCGTTCTGGCCGAAATCGGCGCCGGCGCTGCCCTGGACGATGGTGTCGATGAAGTGCACGCGCACGCCCGCCTCCACGTAGGGAGTCAGTCTCTGGGCGAGCGATGGGAAGAGCCACTTGCCGCCCGCGAAAAGACCGAGGTCGCGCATCGTGAGGGTCGCGTTGTACTTACCACCCGTGGTGAGTCGCGCGTCTTCCACCGTGCGCGATGAGCGGGGCTGCGCGTAGGAGATCTCGAACACCGCACCCAGATGCTGGTCCAGCGCGAAGAGAGCACCGCCCTCGAGCGCGAAGGTGGGCGCGACCCTCAGGCGATTGAAGAGGCCGGGGAACGCGCCACCGACGCGAGACTCCACGAAGATGCCGAGCTTGCCGTTGTCCTCGGCGCGCGCGGCGCCGGCGGCGAGCATGATGACAACCGATGTCGTTTGCAATACACTGCGCATGATCGCTCCCTCACCAGATCGTGTATTCGATTGTGTTCGTCGGCGTCGTGCTCGAGGGCGACGCCCCGCCAATCATGTAGATGAACGCGCTCTCGATGGCGGACCCCATCAGGGAGCGGGCCGCGTTCATCGAGGTGGAGTTGTTGCTGTTGGCGAGGTACGGCGCGAGGGCCTTGCCCCCCGCACCCGAGCAGGTGCCGTCGCAAATCTGCGCCTGGTTCGCTGTGCTGCTGGGGCTCGCCCCGGCGCCGCCGAAGAAATAGAGGAAGTTGTTTGCCACTGCCGCGCCGTAACCAGCGCGGCCCGGCGACGACTTACCGACCGCATCCCAGGCCACCGCATTCGCCACGCCGGCCAGCGCGCCCGTACCCACGGTGACCTTGGCCGCGTTGATGTCGGGGACCACCGACGCGCCGTCCGACGCGACACCGCTGCCGACATAGACATAGGCGTCGGTTGCGAGCGTCACGTTCGGCGCGTTGGTCTTGTTAACGCTCAAGGCGCTCACCTGCCAGCGGCGGTTTTGCAACGCGAGCAAGCCTGTGGAGAAGGCGCCCACGGTTTGCGTGCCGTCTCCGTTGAGTGTCATCGGCGCCACCTCGTACGAGTCGAGCGCGGTGCCGGTCGCGTCTTTACCGGCGAGCGCGTAGAGGTAGACCTTGCTCGCATTGCCGGGATCGACGGCCGTCGTCACGCCTAGCCCCTGCCGCCCGGTCGAGAGCGTCACGGGCAACGTAGTCCAGGCGCCGGTCGACCCGATGGGCAGCGGCGTTCCTGCTTGGGTCGAAAACCCGATGTCGATGAACTGCGTGCTCGACGTGGTGCCGATGAGCTGCTCGCTGCCCGGCGCGTCGCCCGCCTTCGCGGTGCGAAAGATGCGGTAGCTCGCCGCGTGCACCAACGTGGGCCACGACAGCGTCACCTGCACCAGGTTGCCGTTCGCCAGCGCGGGCAGCGACAGGCCGAACGAATCGGAGGGAAGCGACTCGCCGCCCGGGTTGAAGCTGTCGCTGCCATCCATCACCGCCGAGACGCGGTAGTAGTAGACGCCGCCGGGAAGTCCGTTCGACGTAACCACGCGCAAATCGAGATCGTCGAAGTCGGTGCGCACCGAAGGATCGAGCAGCCACGCACGCTCCACGGTGTCGAGCGCAGTCGCGCCGTCAGAGGTGCCGCCGACCACATAGATGAAGCGTCCAACCGTGACGGCCCCGGCGAATGCCCGCGCGGTCCCGAGGCCTCTCGCCTGCGTGAACCACGCTCCCGGCGTACCGAAGAGATCGACGGGAGTAGACTCCACTGAGTGTAATACGCCGGTTGCCGTCCCATCATCGCCGCCCAGCGCGTAGAGGTATCGCGCCACGCGCGTCACGCGACCACTGACCGCCGAGAGCGCGCGGCGCGCGGTCGTGAGCGTCTGGGCCGACGTGGTGAACGACCCGAGCTTCTGCGCCGGATTCGTCACCACCAAAGCCGAGAACTCGTCAAAGGTGCCGTTGTCGGTATCCGTCGCGCGCACGACGCACCCCGTGTACTGGAAGCTGCTCGCATCGAAGTTGGCGGTGATCGAGGTGGCACTCGAACTGGTCACTGTAGCCGGCACCACGATCGGCGCACTCGTCCCACCCGACGTACAAGAGAGCTTCACGTCGGGCGATCGGAAGTTCGATCCGGCGAGCGTGATGGTCTGCCCGCTCTGGTTCGGCACCGCGCTCGGGCTCACCGACATCACCACGGGCGGCGGCGTCGCGGCTGGCACCACCTTGAATGCGGAGAGCAACACACCCACGCCCGTCGCACCGGGGTTCGCGTTGTTGCGCGGGTTCACAACGATGAGGTCGTAGGTTCCGCTCGCGAGGGTGGCCGGCACGATCGCGGTGAGCGTGCCGCCGCCCTGCACGGCGGTCGAGGTGAGCGGCGTTGCGGAGGTGCCTCCTACTCCCGTCAGGTAGACCTGCGGAATCGGCTGTACACCGCCGCCGACGACCGCGTCCGCCGTGATCACCACCGCGGTCGGTGAGCCTTGCGCCCCGAAGCCGGGCGTGACGCCACCGAGCGCGAGGGCGGTGTTGCCCACCACAATCAGTCCGCCCGTGAGCAGCGCGGGGCAACTCGTCTGGTCGTTGAGCAGCACGTCGTAGGTCCCTGGCGCCAGGCCCTTCTTGACCGTGGCCTGCACGCGGTTGGGGTGATCGGAATCGTAGTTCAAATTTTGCAAGGTGGTCGGCGCGGCGCTCGAGCCCGCCGGCCGAATGGCCACCGACATGAGCGGCGGTGTGAAACCCGTCCCGTAGAACGTCACCTGGATATCGACACCGTTGTAAACGACGGAGGGATTCGCAAAAAAAAGCGCAGGACCGGGCACCACTCTCACCGCGCTCAGGAGCGTGCTCTCGCAGGTCGTGGGATTGGTGAGCGCGAGATCCGCGCTGCTGCTGCCAGTCGTTGCGAGCCCGCCAGGGAAGGTCGCCACCGCCGTATCGCCCGCGCCATTGACGGTCACGCTCGTCGCGCCAACGCCCTCGAGCGTGGCGCTCGCACCGTCGAGAAACGCGCTGCCGGCGATGGTGAGCGTGCCGCCTCCCGAGCAGATTTTGGCAGGCACGACCGACGCCACCGTCGGCGGCGGAACCACGATGAGCGATCCCTTCGCCGCCCCGGAGCAGTCGCCCGTCTTCGGGTTGTGCACCGTGACGTCGTACGGCGTCGGGCTGTCCGGGAGCGTGTTCTTGAGCACGGTCACGGCGAGCGACGTGCAGAGCTGCGCAGAGCCGCCGCCGCTCTTGGCGATGCTCGTACAGCCGCCCGGCGTCACGTCGGCGATCGCGTGCGAGCTGCCGCCCTGGGATACTTCGAGGGTCGGCAGCGCGCCGTCGTTCACGAGAAAGCCGGTGCCGTTCACAGTGATGGCGATGTTGCCCTGCGCGTTGCAGATGGGTGTCGGCTCCACGGCCGTGATGTTGGGCGCCCCAACGTTGACGAGCGCGATCGTGCCGCTCACGGCGGCCGCGGGCGCAGGGTTCGCGATGTCGAACGGCAGCACGCCCGTTGCAAGCGCTTGAGGCAACATCATCGCGAGCGTCGTGCAGCGCTCGGCGAACTCGTTCACCGCGCCGTCGATCGGCGTGCAATCGGCGGCGGTGGTCGGGAGATCGACCCCGGAGATCTGCATCGTCGGCGCGACGGCATCCACGGTGAGGAAATCGGTTCCACTGACGCTCGCGCCGACGCCCCCCTCCGCGGTGCACACCAGGTCCGGCACGATCGCGGCGAGGGTCGGCGGCGGCACGACTGCGAACGACACCATCTGCCCCGACAGCGCGTCGGCCGGCGCAGGATTCTGCACCGCCACCGCGTACTTCGCGGGCGTGAGAGCCCCCTGCACGAGCGTTGCAGCAAGACCCGTGCAGCGCAAGAGGTCATGCCGCCGCAAGGCGAAGATCGTCTCCAGCGGCACCGGCACGCAGCTCGTGCCCGTCGTGGCAAGCGCGAGCGAGCCCAAATCGAGCAACGGCGTCTTCCCGTCGTAGACAACGAAGTCGTGCCCGCTCACGGCGAGCGCGTTGGCCGCCTGCGCGGTCTCCACGAGATCCGGCACGATGGGCGACGGCTTCGATTCCGGCGCTAGCACGGGGTCCGGCACCACCGTCAGTGGAATCTGCCCGCTCGCGCCCGGCGCGCCGCCGTGCGAATCGCAACCGACCGGGGCGGGGTTCTGCACCTCGACCGCGTAGTTCCCACTGGCGAAGAGGCCTGCGGGGATGGCCACCGTCATCGACTTGCACGCCCGGTAACCCGCGGTCCCAGGCAGCGCGCGGCAATCGCCCAGCGCACTCGGCGCGAGCGACACCGGCGCGACGCCGGGCGCGCGAAACAGCGCGGTCGGCTTGAGTTCGTCCGCCTGAATGAAAAAATCGCCGGTGATGGTGACCGCGGCGCCCTTCGTGGCCGCGACGATCTCCGGGTCGATCTGCGCGACGGTAGGCGGCGGCGAGAGCAAGAGCGCTTTGTCGAAGACCGTGCGCTGACTGTCGCCGTTCTGCACGGCGATACCATAGAGGCCCGGCACAAAGCGGGCGGGCGTGATGTCGAAGGCCATGCTCGTCTCGCTCGTCCAGCGCACCAACGTGGAAGCAGCGTCGAGCGGATCGACGAGGTCCAGGGCGAGGCCCGTGCCGGGCACACCGTCGATGGCGAGCGCCTGCGTGAGCGTGACCCGCGGCAGCTGGAGCCGCGGCGTTCCAGTCAGGGTCTTCGTAGCCAGCGGCGAGAGCCCGTGGCCAGCGATCGCGATGGACGTCACGCGCTGCTCGGTGCAGGCACCGGCGGGAGCGAGTCCCTCGACAGATGGCGCCGGCCCAGCGATCTTTTTCTTGCAACCCGCGACCAGGGCGAGCATGGCGAAAAGAACGTGGTTGCGCATCGGGCACCTTTATCCAACGATGAAAAATTGCGTTCGATATTTAATACGAATGTGCCCCGCGGCGAGTTTCAATGGAAATTTTTACCGCACATCGCGGTTGGGGCCGGCGCAATACAAAAAACATACAAATGAATACACCGGCGCCAAACCCAGAGATCGGCTTGGGGTCGGTCGAGGCCACCCGTCCTTCGAACGGTACCTTCATCCAGACCGAAACGTACACACTGCCCGCGGCCCCGCTCGCGGCCGGCGTGAACTACTTCCACATCGCTTCGGTCGACGCCGCGTTCAAGCCGAGTAATTCCGAAAAGTAAATTGGCGTCCCTGCGGGGATTCGAAGGTCGAGATTTCGAATATACGGGAGCGCAGTCGAACGTGGTCGAAGTCGGTTTACTGCGCCAGCTGGGATAGGGGGACACGGGCGCAAAATGCGCTCGAAGCGCTCAAGATTGCGCGTCGGACTGAAGAGCTCCCGATTAATCGACAGCTCTTCAGCGCTGGTGCACCGGAACCGGCAAGGGCTCTGCTCCGTGAGCTGCATTGGGCAAACCGGTGACCGATCGATCAGGGGAAAACCCAAGAGCTACTGCCCGGTATGGTTCACCCATTCCAACACCGCCGCACGGAGCGCAGCGTGCAAAGTGATTCCCTCCACCTTCGCGCGCTTTTCCAAACGCTTCCACACCGGCGCAGGAAAGCGAATCGAACGAGGCACAGAGGGCCCCGTCTCCTCGCCCTTCTTTGGCCGCCCACGCCCGACGTGAAGGCCCTCGGCCGCAATGCGAGCCGCATAGGGGTTGCGCATGACCTTCGCGGCCGTGAAATCAACCTCGGGAATCTCCCGAAGTGATGCCCGCGATGGCTCGAGTTGGTTCTTACGATTTCCCTTCTTCATAGTTTCTCCTTTCGTGCGAGGTGGCGCGGCGAGCGCTGATAATGCGAACCGTTTCGTCATCAAGTTCGGTGTAAACGGCCAGCAGGACGCGATGCCGGTTCGACTGGCCAATCATGAGCGCGCGGCCTACATGAAGCACGTCTTCGACGACCATCGCGAGCGGATCGGCGAAGACCGTGGCAGCCTCATCGAACGAAACGCCATGCTTGGCGATGTTGCGGGCGGCTTTCTTGTCGCTCCAGGTAAAGCGCACAAGATTTAGTGTAACACACTTGTGGTGTCACCCAAAATCATTCATTGACACCGGCGCCTCAAGAACGTGCGTTGACGATGGCATCATGAAGGGGCTCGGTGTTCAGCCGATCAACAAGGTTCAAGTGCAGACTCCATCGGTAACTGCCTACCAGTTTCTCTATCCCGCGCGTCTCGCATTCCCCGGCACACCGCTTCCTAAGTTTCGATTTCAGCTCCGTCATTGGTTCCGTGCTCGCGAGCTAAGGGAATCGTCGCCCTGATTGGTTGCGACCTCCTTGAACGAACCATGCTCGTTTACAACGGGCCCGCGGGGATGTTCTCTATCGCGATGTAGGTCGTCGTGTGGCGGGTCAGTCGAAGCTCGCCAGGGTGCACGGCCCTCGTCATCAACTACCGTTCGGAATTGGCGTCGACCGCAGACTTCCAGACGAACATCCGCACCGAATCGATCTGGTCAGGCGTAATTCCAGGAACGGTCATTTTCGTTTTGGGATCGATCTTTTTCGGATCCAAGATCCACTTTTTTGCCCAATCGTAATCGACCCTCCCAGCGACGCGGATGAGATCGGGGCCCTGCTGCTTGGCGAGGGGCGTCTCGATCACCTTCCCCAACGCATGGCATTCGGTGCAGCGCAACGTAAAAAGCGATTTGCCTTCCTCGATTCGCGCCGCCGGAAAGGTCGCAACATCGGGCGTCTTGGCGGGCCCGTCCGCGCGTTTGCCCATCGCCGCGAGGTAACGCGCCAACACTTGGACCTCTTCACCTTCGAGGCCCAGGTGCGGCATTCGCCAAACGCGCCACGGATAGATCTTTCCGTACCCGCGTGGGTCCGCTAGGAACGTTCGCACCCAATCGCTGCCGAGCTTTTGCCCCGACACGCGCAAGTCTGGACCGACCTCACCGCCTTTGCCATCGTCGAGAACGTGGCAGCCACGGCAGCTGTATTTCGCGGTCACCATTCGGCCGGCCTTGATCGGATCCTTGGGCAACGGTACCGCTGGCGGTACCACCTTCAGCGACATCACATAGTCGACGAGCGCCCAGCGATCCGCGCCATCGATGGACTGGGCAAATGACGGCATCGGAGAACCGTCCATGCCCGTCACGAAGCGGTAGTAGAGGTCGATTCGATCGCCGCCACCGCGAAATTGGCCGCCGGTGAAATCGCGAACGGGGATGTGGTTGCCGTCGTCGTCTTTGAGATCCTTGGCCGAGTCGCCGTCGCCTCTTCCTCCCGTGCCATGGCAACTGGCGCAACCCATCTCGGCGTAGACGGCCTTGCCGCGCGTGAGCGACGCGGGTGTGGGTGTTGGCGGCACTCCGGGATCGGCGATCGGCTTCGGCTCGGGATCGTCCGCCAGATCAGCCAATCGCAAGACGTAGGCAACGATGCGGCGCCGTTCCTCCTCTGGGAGAAAGCGAAACGCCGGCATCGCCGATCCGGGAATGCCGCGCTCCACCGTGCCCAGGAGATCGGCGGTGGTGGGCTGCTGTCCCGATTCGGTGGTGCGGAGCTTGAAAATACGCTTGGTGAAATTACGCGGTTTCGGATCGAGGAAAGCCGCGGCCGGTCCGGCACCATCGCCTCGATCCCCGTGACAGGCGCTGCACTCGCGCAGATAGAGCGGCTTACCGGCTTTGGCATCCTCATCACTAAGCGGCCGGGGCGGACCGTTCAGCGATTCGTCGGCGACCGCTGCTGTCGATAGGACGAGTATGGCCGTGACTGCTCCGCTTCTCATGGCGACCCCGCGTGCGGCTGTTTTCCGGCAAAGCGATCTTTGTCCCGCAAGAGATCTTCGAGCGTGGCGACCTGGGCTTGCTGCTCTTGCGCAAAGGTTCTGGCGGCGGCCTCGTCGCGAAAGGCCACAACGCCGTAGCCCATCGGCGTGGTCACCCGGCCACCGCGCACGAATCGCGCCGCGAGCAGTGGAACAAAACCACCGCCCGCGTGATCTTCAACCCATGCTTCGGGGACCTCTTCGTGCCGCTGCCAGAGCGAAAGAAGCAGACAACCCACGTCGTCGTATTTCGTCAGCGTGCCGTGACCGTCGCGAAGTTCACCGCCGAGCCCGCGCTCGCTGATGATCATGCGACAGTGCGCGCAGCCGTCTTTGCCGTAAGCGATTAGCACCGGACCTTCCCTTGCGGCGCGCGGCCACAGGAGCAGTGCGGCGAAGAACAGGACTGCGACGAGAGCAAAGACGGTCTTCATGGCACCGGCGTCCTCCGAAACCCAACGTATCCGGCGGTGAGGGTGGTCAATGCGCCAAAAACAAGCGTCGAGCCAAGAAGCGCGGCGAGACCACTCACACCAAAGTGATCAATTCCGAAGGCGCCCACCGTGCCGAGCAGTTCGAGCCGATCGGTGAGCGCCAGCATGCCCAGGACGCGCGCTTGCTGCACGGGATTGGCCATCGCCACGCCAAAGAGTTGTTCCGGCGAAAGCTCGCGCGCGAGGACGAGTCCAATAGAACCGAGATCAGAAAGGTAGACGAGCACTAGCCACGCTGCGAAGGCCGCGCCCGCCGCTTTCGCGCGCGAGCGCAGCGCCGCCGAGAGCGCCACGCCCATGGCCAGCGAAGCGGCCGCGAGCAAAAGCACCACGCCAACCAAGGCCAGAAACGCGCCGACGTGATCGCTGCCAGCCGACAACCCGACAATGAGTCCGGTAGCGCCGAATCCCAGAAGAACCGCGGCGGCGATCGCGCCAAAGAGCCCCGCGTACTTGCCGGCGTAGACCTCCAAACGAGTAAGCGGCTGCGCGAGCAACAATCCAAGCGCGCCGTCTTCGAGCTCGCCGGCCAGGCTTGCCGAACCCAACGCTAGCCCCAAGAGTGGAACGAACAAGAGTGCAAGCGCGAGGAGGCTGGCCGTGGTCCGATCGTAGCCAGCCAGGCCCGCGCGCTGCGATCCGGCGAGGCCCAACAACGCGAGACCCAACGACAGCGTGCAGAAAGCACCGGCGCAAATCAGAAACCAGCGGCTGCGCAAGGCTTCCCGAATTTCTCGCGCGGCCACCAACGCGATCGGCGTTAACCTCACGAGGCCACTCCCGGAACGATCGCCAGCGCGGTAAGCGGAACATTTCGCGCGACGTGCAGGACGTTCCCGTCTTCGACCGCCAGGACTCGGTCGGTGACCCGCGCAATCTCCTCGGATCGATGAGACGCAACGAGGAGCGTCCGGCCGCGTTGACGCAGGCCCGCGACGATTTCCAGAAAAACGTCCTGCCCATGACGATCGAGGCTCGCCGTCGGTTCGTCGAGGAGGAGCACGGGCGGATCACCGAGCAGCGCCACGGCGAGCGAAAGGCGCTGCTGCATGCCACCGGAAAAGTCGCGAGCACGATCGTCTGCTCGCGATTCGAGCCCGACCGTGTGCAATACATCCGTAATACGTTGTATTCGGACGCCCCGAAGTCGCGCGGCGAACGTCACCACCTCGCGCGCCGTTGCCAAGCCAAACGCCGGGCGCTGGGGCAGGTAGCCGAGGAGCGAGCGCGCGGCCACGGGCTCTAGCGCCACGTCGCGACCAGCGATCCGCACGTGACCCTGGTAGGGAAAGAGTCCCAACAGGCAGCGTAAAAGACTGCTCTTGCCCGAACCGTTCGGTCCAACCAGCGCCACTGCTTCGCCGGCCGCGATCGTAAACGACACGCCGTCGAGAACGCACCGTCCTCCGAGATTGAGCGTGAGATCGGCGGCTTCGATCACGCGAGCACCCGGCGCGAAACAAGAAGCAGGCAGGCAGCCGCCAAAGTCAGACCGCCACCGGTCGCCGCCATACCCACGCCACCTGTTTTCGAGCGGTCTGTCTTCTCCACTTCCAGAGGCGGATGGACGAGTGGATGCGGGTCGCTCATCTGCGGGCGCGGCGCAAAGAGCGGGAAGAGCCGCGACGCCTGATCGATGGCCTCCGCCGCCGGCGTACCCGCAAAAAAAGCCAGCTCCGGACGGCGTTGCGCGAGCGCCTCGTAAGCGCTCTCGACGCGGTAGGGCAAGAGCGACACCCCATCGCCGCGCGGGTCGTACACTACCGCGTCGCTCCAATAGTTACCGCGGCCATCCTTCGCCCAGGCGTCACCGGAAGCGTTGCCCGAGCCGAGTACCTGAACCTGAAGGCGGTTCTCCTCGAAGCTGTTCTCCCAGAAAGTCGCGCCGCGCGAGAGCGGCTGCACTGCCACACCGACGCCGTTTCGCGCAATGAGGTTGCGATGGACCTGCACCACACCACCGCGTGACTCGGGCGCGTCGTCCAACATGAGCGCCGTGGCGTTGCCCACGAATCGGTTGTGCGTGATGAAAACGTCGTCCGCGTCCTTGAGCAAGAGCCCATAGGCCGAGGGCCCGTTGGAGAAGGAAAAGCTGTTGTCGGTAAGTTCGATGCCGCGGCTGTTCATCACCGTGGCGCCAACCTGGTTGTCCTCGAAGACGTTGCGCTTGAAAATATTATTGTCAGAATACATGTAGTGCAGGCCGTAGCGGCCCTCCCGCACCACGTTGTCCTCGACCCGCGTGCCCTGCGAATACCAGATGACCACGTCACGGCTCTGCATCACGCGGTTGGCGGAGAGGATGCAGCGGCTCGAATACCAGAGGCGGATGCCGTCGCCGCGCCGTTCGGGCGGCAGATTTTTCCCGACGACCGCGGAGCTTTCGATGACGCAATCGTCGGCCTGTGCGGCGAAAATTCCAAAGAGGGAATCGGTGATGGTGATCCGCGAGAGCTTCACGTTGGGCGCGTGATCGATGCGAACCGCGGCGTCTTCCATGGTGTAGCTGTCGCCGCTGCCGCGAATGGAGAGCTCGCAAAGCTCGACGTTTGGCGCTTCGATGCGCACGACGGTTCCGCTGCCGCCGCCATCGAGAATTGCGCCCGGCTCTCCGATCAGGCGCAAGCGTTTCGTGATGACCAGATGCTCGTGGTAAGTGCCAGCCGGCACCCTGAGCGTGTCGCCTTCTGCGGCTGCGGCCATCGCTTGCGCAACGCTCTGTCCGGAGCGCACCCCGTACTCGGCGGCCCGTCCGAGTGTGGGCCAAAGGATGGTGCCGATCACCACAGCCGTCACCGCAGGCTGCACCTGGCGCTTCTTGCGACTTTTGAACCCGAACGCCAGCGGTGTCGCAAACACCAGCCCAAGACCCAAGAGTGCCGCCGTTCCGGTGGCGAAAAGTCCGGCGCCGGGCCGCGCCATCATCACAAACTGCCCCACCGAATAGGTGCCAAACAACTTGGTGTCGATGGCTGAAACCGTCAGGGAGAGCGCGGCGTCCGCATCGCGGTCGTTGACGGTGCGGTTCATCCAGTAGGAGAGATCCGCCAGAAAGATCGCTGGCAAAAGCAGCGCCGGAAGCACGGCCAACAGACGCCACGCGCGCCGCCGTAGCCAAGCGGCGAGGAGCAGTCCCGCCGCCGATGCGATGAGACCAACCGGCGCAAATTTCCGCTCGAACGTCGCCAGGTCGCCTAGCGGGTGAATACCAACGTAGTGGCCGAGGGTGTCGATCTCGTGCAGATCGCCCTCGACGGCGCGGGGCCCCACCGCAATCGTAAGCGTACGCTGTCCATATTGCGGCGCACGTGCGTCCATGATCCACCAGGGCAGCATCCAGGCCGCGCCGAGCGAGAGCGCCGCAACGAGCGACACCGTCACCACCGCCGCCACGTCTGGTTGCCGCTCTGATGAACCGTCGCGCATGTCCGCTCCTACTTCTTGGGTTCGACGAGCAGCCAGCCGGTCATCTCCATGTGGAGCGCGGAGCAGAACTCGGTGCAGTAGTAGGGATAGACGCCGCCCTTCGTAGCGGTGATCTCCGCACTCTCGGTTGCACCAGGATCGATGGAGAGGTTGACGTTGTAGCCATGCAGCCCGAAGCCGTGCGTGGCGTCTCGCGCGCTCTCCACGTTCGTCCAGTGGAAAGCGACTTTGTCGCCCTCTTTCACGCGCACGATATCGGGCGTGTAGTGGGAGCGAATCACCGTACCGTAAACGGTGACGGTGTTGCCCTTCCGCTCGATGCGCTCTTTGCCCTGCTCGGTGGCGACCGGTGAGTGGGCCATTTTGGTCGCGTCGAAGCCAGGCTCTGGATAGACCGTCCACGACTGCAGCATCTCCACCGGTATGATCTGCGAATTGTGCGGCTCGCCGATGGTGGGCGTGTCCGAGAGCAGCACCATCTTCGGGCCGCTAATGTCGATGAGCTGCAGGTTCTGCGGATGGAGCGGCCCCAGCGGAGGGAAGCGATCCACCGACCACTTGTTGAGCGCGACGATATACTTGCCCGTCGGTTTGCGCGTGTTGCTACCTGGCGCTTGCAGGTGACCGATGTTGTAATGGACCGCGACTTTATCGACGAGCTTCCAGGCCTTCTCGGGTGGGTTGTAGGGCGGGCCAAGCGTCCACTTGGCCACCGCCGAATCGAGGAAGAGCGACGTGTAGCCGTTGCCGTTGGCGTCGAAAACCGTGTGCAACGGCCCCAGACCGACCTGGACGTGCGCTTCCAGGCAGGCATCGTATTTGAGAATGGGAACGCCGAAGGGGTCCTTGCCTTCGAAATTCTTCGCGTCGATCGCGGCCTTGATCTTCTCGAACTTGAAGACCGACACATGGGGATCGAGCTTGCCGGAGACGATCACGTATTCGCCGCCGGGGACCATGTCCACACCGTGCGGGCTCTTGGACTCCGGCACGAAAAAGATCAAGTTCTCGGCGATCGCGGTGGCCAGCGAAATCACGCGAATGCCATTGACCAGCTTCGACTTCGCCGGGTCTTTGGCCACCTCGATGGCCTTGTGCCAATCGATCACGTGTAGGTAGTCCATCTCGCGCTGGGAGGCGCCAATCTCGAGCGGCGGTCGCTTTTCTCTCTCTAGATCGCCACCGATAGCCATCTCGCTGTCCATGGAGTTGACAAAAAGCCATCCATCCGATGGGCCGCGGCCGAGGACGGACATGTCCTGGAAGTAGGGCGGCAGCTCGATTTGGAACGACTCGGGCAAGAGGATGTTGCCCGCTTTGCGATCGAACCGCAAAAAGCTCGCCGACCCGCGGTACTTGGCCTGGAAATCTTCGATGGGCGCGTAGCCGTTCTTCTCACGGAACGGCATGGGAAAGTA
>JAHFDP010000045.1 GCA_023248955.1 Deltaproteobacteria bacterium | reverse complement strand
CGCTTTTGCGCGCACCCGAGAAATTGCCGTGGCCCACCGATCCGATTGATCGGTTGGCCGCCGAAACTTCGCTTCCCCGCTGGCTGACCGCGCTTTGGCAACACGAGCTTGGCGACGAGGAAACACGCGCGCTGGCCACGGCGCTCTCCGCACGCGCCCCGCTCAATATTCGAGCGAATACACTCAAAACAACACGCGAAGATCTCCTCACCGCGCTAAAAAATGAGAACGTAGAGGCCACACCAACGCCGCTTTCGCCCTGGAGCGTGACCATCGAATCGCGCACCAACGCGCGCGCGCTCGGCACCTTCAAGCGCGGCCTGTTCGAAATGCAGGACGAGGGGTCACAACTCATCGCGCTGTTTTGCGACGTACGACCGGGACAATCGGTGGTCGACGCCTGCGCGGGCGCGGGCGGAAAAACGTTGGCGCTCGCGGCGCAGATGCAGAACCGCGGCAAGCTCCTGGCCTGCGATCGCGACGGGCGGCGGCTCGAGGATCTCAAGTTGCGCGCACGTCGTGCCGGCGTGCACAACATCGAGCGCCTCGCGGTTCCCGAGGGGCGCGAAGGCGACAAGCGGCTGGAACCGCATCTCGCGAAACACGACGTCGTTCTGGTCGACGCGCCCTGCTCTGGACTCGGCGCGATTCGGCGCAGCCCCGATGCGCGCTGGCGGCTCGACGCCGCCGAGGTGGCGACCTTTCCACCGCGGCAATCTGAAATTCTCGCGCGCTATGCCACGTTGGTGGCGCCGGGCGGACGGCTCGTCTATGCGACGTGCAGCATCAACCGCGCGGAGAATCAAAACATCGCCGAAGCGTTCATCGCGACGCATCCGGAATTTTCCTGGACGAATCCCGCCACACTGCTCGGCGAATCGCTGGCGACCAAGCTGGGCGCGGGTGCGCGCGATGTGCAGCTGTTACCGAATCGCCACGGGACAGACGGTTTTTATTTCTGCGCCCTCACGCGCGCGCCGTAGCGAATTTATCTTTTGTACGGCGGCAGCAGCGGATCGCTTCCGGGCGGCGCGATGATTCCACGCGTGGCGCGGCCAATCAACGGACCGCGTTTTCCGACCAGCAACGCGTGCGGTTCCTGGACAGTCACCCACGCGGTCTGCCCGTCCGGGGCAACAGACAACAGAACCGCCGGGCCCTCTGAAAGTGGCTCCAGTAGCGGCCCCGCACGGTCACCTTGCACGATCAGCTCGATGGAAACTTCGCGGAGCCGCGACACGTACCCCGACGGCCGGCGCGGGAGCTGCATCGCAGGTTGGTAGCGGCCAATCGTTCGCCATTGAGTATCGAGCGCAGTCAACGCTGCGGTTTGCGCCCGAAGAAGCGCGTCCTTGGGATCGATGGCGGAGGGCGCGGGTAGCCGCCGCAAGAGCGCGCAGAGCCCCACCACCACGAGCAGCGTTGCGCGCTTCGCCAGCGTCGCTTGCGCGCGAATCAAGAGGTCCGCGGTCAGCGCGAGCAGCACCAGCGCCAGCGCGGCCCAAGCGAACGGAAAGCGGAGCGGACGTTCGAGCGAGAGGAGGCCCGCGTTGTTCACGAGCGCGCGCAGCCCGGGAGAGAGAAAGCCGAAGCCCAGCGCGGCGATCGTGGCGTAGAGTGATCGCGAGATGAGAGTGACAGCGCGCATCCTGGTGGCGGCATTATGCCTCGCGGCGACGCCGGCGAAGATGGCAAAGGGCCCCTCCGCAAACGAGCCGGACGATGAATTCCGCCTCATGGTCAGCCACGTGGTCCCGCCCGAAATGCAGGCGGCTTGGGGCGCGCCAGACACGACGGTCGGAAGCTGGGCCGAGTACCAACTCGTCGGTGGACCAACGGATGAACAGCATCCTTTGCGCGTGCGGTTCGCAGTGGTGCCGCCGTCCTTCAAGGACGATCGGCTCTGGTTCGAGGTTCGTGCGAACTACATCGTTGGAGGCTTGACCATTCTCGGGCTCTTTAGGGGCGATCCCACGCAGCCGAAGCGGATCGAACGGCTCCTCCTCAAGCACGCGGGCCAGGCCGCACTGGAGATTCCACTCCTAGGGCTCGGTATCGAAGTTGTCCTGCCGCGACCCCTGCGCTCAGATGTAAAGATCAAGCGGAGCCCTGCAGAGACCGTGGAGGTGCCCGCTGGCAAATTCAGGGCGGAGCGCCTCGTACATGCCGGAAGTCTGCCCGAAACAGCCTGGTACTCGCACGATGTTCCGCTCTTCGGCCTCGTCAAGATCGAACGCGGCAGACAAACGGTGGTGCTCGTCGGCAGCGGTCGTGCTGGTGCGACGCCAGATATCGATCCAGGAAGCGGCGAGTAATCAAGGAACCGGCAGCGAGAGGACGTAATAGTACCCGCGCAGGTAATTGGTCAGCGCATTCAGCATGTCCGGATTAAAACGCGCGACAGCCATGACGCCTCCGAAAACGCAGAGCCCCAACGCGACCAGAAGCACCGTCTCCGTGGCCGCCTGACCGCGGGGCGCTCGACGCCAACGCGCGATCAAAGCGTGGTCCCTTCGGGATAATCTAGGGCGACGAAAACGAGGCTCCCGGGCTTCTTGTCGTCCAGTTGGCTCGCCTGAACCTCGCAATGGGCGCTGTTTTTCGTGAAGGTCACCGTCGCCGGTCCTTTCTTGGTTGCCGCGGTTTGCGCGGAGAGGACCCAACCCTTGGCTGCCATCTCTCGCCCGTAAAACTCGGTTGCCGCCGAAGGCGACATCGGCGTCAGGTATTGCGCGGAATAACCGTGCGTACCGTCATCGGTCGCCTCATCGTCCAGGTACATTCGACTGTCTGCCGGAACGGGTACCGGTGAGCGCTTCTCGGCGTTCAAGAGGTCGACAGGACGGCGCGGGTTAGAGACGCTCGGCATGAGCAGCGTTGAGTTATCGGGTTGCCCAATGGCAGTGATGGAGCGTTGCAATCCGTCTTTTTCGTCGAAGACCGAGGCGTGCCAGATGTTGTTCTCACCGGTCACGAAGGGCTTCATACCCGCGGAACGCCATTGCTGCGCGTACCATTCCACCGCCTCGCGGGCCGGATCGGAGACGATGCTGACGTCCACTTGCATCGGTGCGCCGTCGATCCGATGGTTTTCGCCTAAGCGGACGGCGTCGCTTCCCGAGGGCGCGATACCCGCTGCCGGTGCCGGGGGCGGATTGTCGGAAGCAGCCGGCGCACCGGCCCAAAGACCGACCGCGGCGATGGTCGCAGCACCCGCAACGCCGCCAATGGCGCGCACGATCCTCACTTGCACCCGCGCCATTTTTTCCCGCCCCAATTGGGTCCACTATCGTCAGGAGCCTGGCCCGATTTCGCACCGAGATAGAAATCGCCACGGCAGGTGTAGCTATCTACGTATGGATTCTTATTGGCCATCTTGATCGGCGACCCATGCGCGCTGGTACTACCGGGTCCAGGCTCGCTGGTCCAAGCGCCAACCTTGATCTTATAGGGGACCGTATAGTGCTGGTTACGTAGTTCATCCACCTTGTGAATGCCGATGGGGCCGCTGCGGTCCTCTTCATTGAGGTGCTGGGTATTGACGAGACTCGGGAGCCCCAGCACGTTGCTGAAGAGGCCGTCGATCAGCGACACGACAACACCGAACAGCGGAATGTTTGTCACACCGAAATAGACCATATGCTTGACTTGCGTCGATACGTTGCGCTGAACCACGTGATAGGTGGCGGCCGGTGATTCACTGGTATCGGTAACCTCGGACGGGCGGTCGTGCTGGATGTGGTACGGAGAGGGCCACGCCTTCCAGGTATCGTAGGTCAATTCCTGCTGCTCGGCTCTCGAATGAAAATTCCCCGCCCCCGCCCCTGAGAAATCAACGCCAAAGATCGGCTGCGCTAGCGGGTGAAAGAGCGCCTCGTGCGCAAACACGTCAACGTGCGCCGTGGCGGTTCCATTGCGATCGAATTTGAAGAAATCCAGCGCCGGGTGAACCGCGCCGGTGGCCCAACTTTGAAAGAATGACATGAACAATCCAATAATGCCCCCAATAATGCCGTGTGCAGGAGGCGGACGAACGGAAACGGTTGGGAATTCCGTCTTTAAATGCGTCTCGACCGACGAACTGGGGTCGACCCCGACACCTGCTCGCGCCGGAAAGGTTAGCAGCCCGGTATCGCCATGGGTCACGCCAGCGCGTTCGTCGCCGCGCAGCATGGCATAGCGCGCCTGCGTCGCCGCCAAAACGGCGCCTTTGTCCTGCATCGTGGTGGTTTGCCAGAGCGCAAACCGCGTCGCCTCCTGGCCCTTGAGCCGCACGATCCACTCATCCGTGAAAGCCTGACTGCATAAAACAATAAAGATGAGCACCGGTGCCAGAATGGCCAGCTCGGTCAAGGCCGATCCCTCTTGGCGATTAAATTGGCGCATCAGTGCAGAAGGAGATCCCGAATGGGCGATGAATTGAGACCGATCCGGAAAGCGGATTCGCTTTCCGCGACGGGCATGAGCTTCGCTCCCCAGAGTGGATTAAAAAGGTTGGGCATCTCCCTCCACGCACCGGGACGGTGATAGTAACATTCCGCCGCTGCATAGACGTTGAGGCCGCTCGTTAATCCCGGAACAACGCCCCCGCCATTCTCATGCATTCCGTAATCGAGAAAGCCTGTTCGCGAACCGAACGTGTAGACGACCTTGTTCAGGAAGTTGGCGAAGATCAGATGCGTGTCGTCTTTGCCGGCGGCAATCAGCACGTCTGGCTGGCCATAGTTGCCGAGGTTTTCGCCTGGCTGCGGGGACCAATGGGCCTGCGGATTGAACGTTGCGTAAGGCGTGATACCGAGAAAAACGCCTAGGTTGGAGATGGTGCTCCAGGCCCCGGACTTGAACATCTTGTCAGACTGCTTCTTGAAGTTCTCGGCCCAGACGTTCAGGCTTTGCAGAGACTTCAGCATAGTACCGCCCTCACCTGGTACCTTGTCTAGGAGTAGTCTCACCGGACACATGCAAAACCATACCGACGCTGTAAATGGGGTGGGTGGGATGTGGCAAAACTTTAGCGCGGCCTCGTAGACAAGGTTGTCCGAAGGCGCGATTGTCGAGCAAGCCTGGTAGCCGCACGTGGTCAGGATTTGGCATGACGGTCCGCGGGTAACTTTTTGCTGTAGCCCAATGCAGTTGGGGGTGCAATTAGCGGGGCCGCCGTTGGCCGGCACGTGCAATAGATCGCCGAGCTTCATGTGCGAAACCTGCTTTAGTTTGGCCAACCCCGGAATTTGCGGAAGCTTGAGCTTGAGCAGGCCCATCAGACTTGTAAGGCCTCCCCCTAAAGCCGCGGAGACCCCAGCCTCTTTCAGCATGTCTTTCATCATTTCTTCTGAACTGCCGGGGATGGCGTCGATTGCTTGAGCTGCGTCTTTGCTGATGTCCTTCAATCCCATATTCAAAATTTCTTTCATCTTCGCCGGATAGTCGACCTTAAGGACGCTGCGCATGTTCACGCTATCGCTGACACCCATTTTGATAACGAGGAGATTGAGGTCGATTTTGATAGTGTCATCAGAAAAAATCTCGTCGTGCATGCCGAGAATAAACTGTTTAGAGGGCCACATTCCAATCTCGGTAAATGCGGTTTTCTTGATCCGAAGAATGAGGAAATTAATGTCGTACTTCCGGCCAAGAATGGGGAAGTTAGGGCTTCCGTCCGCGACCCAACGGTGGCGGCTTCCATTGGCAATCTCTACTATCGCGCCGCGGGCAAGCTGCGTCTGGTCGCGATCATAATCCGGAGCGAACGGACCGCCAATCGATTCGGCGAGCCCCTTTTCGGCACGCTCGTCAAAGGCATTCTGAAAAACCTTGCCGTTGACTTGGCCGGGGTATTGGCCGTTAACCGGGATCTCGTGGACGTCCTTATCGCTATGGGTAAGCTCGGGCGGTTTTGTGGAGATCCTGGAAACGGTTGTGTAACGCATCGCCCATTGCAACATATACAGAACCATATTCGCGACACCGAGCACAGGAATGACAACAGAAACGACCTGCGCGAATTTTACAATGGCCTTTTCCACCATTTGAGCGAACGATTGCATGATGGTCGCCATGCCCGGCGCTAGGTTAAAGATCGCGGCGACCGTAATCACCAGTTCGAGCAAAGATCGCAAGTACGAAATCCAGCTCACCCACACCATCATTGAGCAGTAATGCACCACCATCGCCCTGTTCGTGTACGCCATAAAATTCATGGCCCGCGCTTCCATCGTGGCCTGACTAAATGCGGCATTATCCGCGGCATCCTGCAATTGAATCTTCTGATAAACGGTATGCCCGACCTGCACCGTTACCAGGACGCACACCGCGAGAATCAGCCCGCAAATGGCGGCCAGGACCAGCGCTTGGCCCTCTTCGGTACGGCGGAGTCGGCGCAGGAAAAAATGCATTAAGGAATATTCTTCTTGAATGGGTTGGATTGCATCTTCATTGAATAAGTAGCTCGAACCGGGAAATAGAATCCGCCGTCGGGAGCTTTGGCTTTTCCTGCCGCGACGAGTTTCTTGAGATCAACATCTAGGTCCTTACCTGCTGCCGCCTTGCGCGCGGCATCGATCGCAGCGGGGCCACTGTTCTTGTCGAGCGCCGGCGCCGCGGCGTTAAACCCCGTCCATCTTTTGAGTGTATCGGCGTGGCCAGCGAGCCAAATCGTTTGCAACAGGCGGTTCGCGAAGGGAATGTTCATCCGGTAGTAATAGGTGAGGTTCACCGAGAGCGTGGTGGCTTCCTGCGCGCCCGGACGAACGTCGTCGAAGTCGATTTCTTGGCTCTTCAAATGGCCGCCCCACTTCGCAAAATCTTCGGGCCGCGGGCTGGTGACATTGACGTGCACCTGCGGATTACCGAGCAGCGTCTTGAAATGGGTGTTCTTCGCTTCGATTGCTTTCATATTGGCGCCGAACGCCGAGAGATCCCGGGGCGGTTTGCCGCCTAACGTCGGCCGCAGCGCCATAAACGCGGCAGCTTCCATATGATCGTGGTCGGCGCTGTAAACAACGCCCGCGCGGCAAGCGACGAAGGCCGCGTAGTAAGTCATTAATCGCGCTTGCTGAATCAACGTGAGCTGAAGGATGCAAAGAATGAGCATCAGCATCATCGGCAGCGCGATGGCCGCTTCGACGATGGCCTGGCCTCGCTGGCGCGAAGACGGAGAGGGCACAAGGCATTTTGACCGCAAGTAGCCAGTGTCGTCCATCGGTCATATGGACCGATTCGGTGTTCCCGCTTCCCCTCGGGCCAGAAGCGGACGCCTCTGGCGCGCGTCAAGGAAACTTTGTTAAACATCCGCGTCGCTGGGGCGTCGTCTAACGGCAGGACAAGGGCCTTTGAAGCCCTTTATCGGGGTTCGAATCCCTGCGCCCCAACCACGAACGGCAGGCAACTTCACGTTCCGGTGTAGATCCGTTCGTACGCCGCCGCCGCGCGATCCCACGAAAAGTCACGTGCCATCGCTTGCCGCTGGCAGGCTTCGAAGCGATCACTGTTGCCATACATCGCTAAGGCGCGATCGGCCGCCGCCACCAGTGCTTCGACCGTTGCTTCGGTGAAAGTAAATCCGGTCACTTCGTCTTCGACGGTGTTCGCCAGGCCGCCTACCGCATGGACTATCGGAAGCGTTCCGTAACGCAGGCTGTACATCTGATTGAGACCGCACGGCTCGAATCGACTCGGCATCAAGAAGAGATCGCTGCCCGCTTCGATTCGGTGCGCGAGGCCTTCATCGAATCCGATCTGCACCGCGATGCGGCCTGGAAAACGCGCCGCCAGATCGCGCCAGGCCGTCTCCAGCGCGGGTTCGCCGCTTCCGAGCAGCGCGATCTGCGCACCGCGTTCTACCAGTGCGGGTGCCGCGGCGGCCGTGAGATCAGAACCTTTTTGATGGACCAGCCGGCCGACGCAACCGAAAAGTGGCGCCTCCGGTCGGTTCGCTTCCAGCTTCATTTCGGTGCGCAGCTCGGCTTTGCAATGCGCCTTGCCGACCAGATCGTCCGGGCCGAACGACGCCGGCAGATGGGGATCGGCAGCCGGATTCCACTCCGTATAATCAACGCCATTCAATATACCGTGCAAATCCGAAGCACGTGCCCCGAGGAGTCCTGAGAAACCACAGCCGACCGCGTCGTCCGCGCAGATCTCCTCGGCGTAACGCGGGCTCACGGTGGTGAGCGCGTCGGCGAAGACGATTCCCGCTTTGAGAAGCGAAACCTCGCCCCAAAACTCCATCGCCTCGGGTGCGAAGAGCGCGTCGGAGAGTCCCAGCCGCTTCAATGCCGCTGGCGGAAAACGTCCCTGGTAGGCGAGATTGTGAATGGTGAAAACGGTGCGCGCCATTCCCTTGGCGAGCAGCGGAGCGAGGCCCGTTTGCCAATCGTTGGCGTGTATTACTTCCGGTGTGAATTGCAATACACGCGCCGCTTCCAACGCTCCCGACGAGAGAAATCCGAAACGCAGATCATTGTCAGGGTAATCCCCGGTCGCATCGCCATACGGCTTCGGGCGCGCAAAGTATTTCGGCTGCTCCAGAAAAACCCAGCGGACGCCCGTCGATTCGCCGATCCAGAGATCGCCCGAGCGCTCGAATCCTTGCTGTATCGGATCGATCCAGCCGTAACGTGGCGACACCACCGTCACCGCATGTCCACGTTTGGCTAGGGCGCGCGGCAAAGCGCCGGCCACATCCCCCAGCCCGCCGGTCTTGGACCAGGGCGCGACTTCGGAGGCCACGAAGAGGATCCGCATGCTTCGTTCAAGCTATAACATCGACCCATGATCACGCCCGCCGACATCGCCGCTGTGTACGATCACGTGCCTTACGCCAAGGAGCTTGGCGTCGATTTCGTGGAGGCCACGCCTGGTCGCGTGTTGTGCGCCTTGCGCGAACGCGACGGCGTGCTGAACCACCTCGGCAGCGTGCATGCCGGCGCGCTCTACATGTTCGCAGAGACCGCCGCTGGTGCCGCCGTGATCTCCGCGCTGGATGTGATGACCTACGTCCCGATGGTGAAGGACGGCAAGATTGACTATTTGCGGCTCGCGCGCGGACGGCTGACGGTCGAGGCGCGTCTCGATTTGGAGACGGCACGCGGCTACGCAGCAACGGCCGATCGCGAGGGGAAAGTTTTCTTCCCCTACAGCGTCGAAATCAGAGATCCGGCGGGCGCGGTGTGCGCGGCGGCGACGTTTACTTATCGGCTGCGCAAGCGGTCGTGATTGCCGTCGGGCGTTATCGCGTTGGTGACGTTGGACGCGCGGATTTCGCGTGTGCGTCGCGTGGAACGAGCGGCGTCTGGCGGTGGCGCGAAGGCGGCGTGGAACGCGCGTGGCGTTGGAGCGAGCACGAAAATACCGAGAATCCAGTACCGCCACTCGCGGCCATGCTGGGCGCGGAAATTCTTGGGCCCAAACCACCGGGTGGACTGCATGCACAGTTCGATGGCGAAGATCTCATTCTCGATGCCAGGAGCAAATTGGTCGCATCGTGGCCCAGTCGCTACCGCATGGACGCGCTCCTGCGCGACACCGCGGCGCTGGAAGTCTCGCCTCCGAAAACCGACGCCGAGCGCAAAGCCGCGCTGGACCTACGTTTGCGCGTCTTCGTGGAAGAGCAGCTCGTTCCGCGCGATCTCGAATTGGATGCCGCCGACGCCACCGCGTTGCACATCGTGGCGCGCTTGCGCGGTTGGGACATCATCGGCACGGGGCGACTTACGCCCGACAATAACGGCGCCGCGCGGGTGGGTCGCATGGCGGTCGACCGCGACTACCGCGGACTCGGCGTGGGCGCGTTGATGCTGCTCAAACTCGAACAGGCCGCGGAGCAGCGCGGCTGCCCGTCGCTCGTGTTGCACGCGCAAATTCGCGCCGAGTCGTTCTATGCCCGAGTTGGGTTCACGCGGCATGGCGAAGTTTTCGAAGAAGCCGGCATTGCACACATCGAGATGCACAAACCGCTCGCGCGGTAACGGATCAGTCGACAACAGCCTCCGCGGCTGCCGTGCGAACGATTCGCTCGATCTCCTTCAGCTGCTCCGCCGAAAGGCCTTGCGTTCGATTTTTGATCTGCTTCTCCACCGCTAGCGTCATCTGATACGGCCCCCAACCTGGCCGCCTGATTTCGAGAAAACTCGGATCCGTTTGGAGATGCGCAAGCCGGCGCAACACCTGGACCACGGCCTTGCGTTCGATTCCAGCCTCAATCAGCACCCGAGCGACGCGCTGGGGATCGATCGCTGCTATGAACTGCTTGGCCTCGCTGGTCAGCGGACCGACCTGACCCCGCAGCAGCGAATGCGGCCAGAGAAATCGCGCGGGAACCGCCGTCGGTAGCGTGTAGCCGTTGTCGATGGCCACCGGCAGGTAGACGCCTCTTGACTTTTTGACCATCAGATTCCGCCAAGAGCGGTCGGAATTTCCGATCAGATAATCAAACGCGCGCAGCTTTTCCGCCGAGACTCGATCGAGCGAGATTTTTTTCGGATCAACCCGCGTAGCAAGCGTGGACCGGTCCGAAAAGAGCTGCGCCGAGCCGATACCCTGCTTGCCGGTAAGTTCAACTGTCGTCGGAACGAGGTTCAAGGAAAGGGCTTCATCCAGTTGCGACACGGCGATCTCGCGCCGGTAGAAGGTGCCGACGGCAATACCGTGGCCCGCGTCCTTTTCTCCGCTCTTCGGTTTGAAAATGACTTTGCGCAACATCCCGCGCGGCAGATGCAAGGTCACAATCGACGACGCATTGGTCGCCTTCATTGCCACGGCTTCGTCATTGACGATTTCGCCGATCAGCGTGCCTCTGGCGAGTTGATCGCGCAGCCCCCGCTTGGGCCGAACGCGTACGGAAACAAGAGGCTCTTCCGGTCGTAGGTGCGCCGAACGAACAGAGCGCCGGACGCCGGCCTGGGCCATGGACGCGATCGCGAGGAGCACGAGCACGAGTGCGCTGGCGGGTCGGCGGCCGTTCATGCACACGCCCATACCGCGCGGCCATTGGCGATCGCGGTCGGCGAGGCTCTTTCTTTGAACGAATGTCGGAATAGCCACGAAGCTTCGCTGTAAAGAATCGAAATCAAACAGAGGCGGTTGCGCCGTGGACGCGCCGCGGCAATGTTGCTATAGCGGGCGCCTATTCGTCTGCTCCCCTATGGACCGCCAACGAACGCTCATCGAGTCGATTCACTGCACGGGAATCGGTCTGCATTCTGGCGAAGAAGTGCACCTCTCGCTTCGCCCAGCGGCCGCGGGAACCGGCGTGGTTTTCGTGCGCACCGATTTGGCGCGGCCGGTGGAAATTCCGGCGAAGAGTAAATTCGTCGTCGACACCGCGCTGGCCACCACGCTCGGGAAAGGCAACGTCCGTATCGGCACGGTCGAGCATCTTTTGGCGACGCTCTTCGCGCTGGGCATCGACAACTGCCGCGTCGAGATAGATGGTCCCGAAATTCCCGTACTCGACGGATCGGCCACGCAGCTCGTGGATCTGGTGCGAGCCGGCGGCGTCCGCGTGCAAACCGCGCCTCGGCGCACGCTCGTTGTCCGGCGTCCCATCACGGTGCGCGAGGGCGATAAACAGGCGACGCTCCTGCCCGCGAGCCGCTTTTCGATCGACTACACCATCGACTTTCGCCACCCGCTGGCCAGCGAGCAGTCACTCGCGCTCGACATCGACGCGGCCACCTTCTGCCGAGAGATCGCCCCGGCGCGAACGTTCTGCTTCAAGCGCGACATCGAGCGGATGCAAGCGGTCGGGCTCGCCCGCGGCGGGTCGCTCGACAACGCGGTGGTGGTCGACGATTTTCACGTTCTCAATCCAGGCGGACTGCGCTTCACCGACGAGTTCGTGCGCCACAAGATTCTCGATGTAATCGGCGATCTCGCGCTGTTGGGCATGCCGGTGGTCGGGCGTCTCATCGCGGTTAAGTCGGGACACGCGCTCAACCAGGCGCTGGTTCGCGCCATCGCCACCGAAGCCGCCGCCAGCGAAATCGTCGAAGCGCGTCCGTTCTCCGGAACGTGGAACGCGGAGCCAATGCTCGTTACTGCTTGACCCACGGTTTTTTTCGTCGTTTACATCGGCCCTTCCCCTTCAGGAGCAACTCCATGCGCCGGACGCTCGTTGCCGCTCTCGTTGTATTCGCTTGTAAGACACCCGCCGAACAACAGACAACGGCCGCACGTGCGATGGCGCCGGCAGCTCCAGCGGCGGGCACGATGGACCCGTCGACGGTGGTGGCCACCGTCGGTACCGATAAGATCACGGCCGCCGATCTCGACAAGATCATCGGCGGCAAAGTTCGGCAGGAAGAGGCCGACCATCAGCAGAAAATGTACGAGCTGCGGGAAAATGCTCTCGAGGGCGAGGTGGCCGGCCGGCTCATCAAGGCCGACGCCAAAGCGCACAACCTCTCCGAAGAGGACTACGTCAAGATGCAGATGAACACCTTCGGCAAGGAGACCACCGACGTGGAGGCCAAGGCCTTCTTCGACAAGAACCCGCAGCAGATGCAGGGCCGCACCTTCGAACAGATCAAGGAGCCGCTCAAGCAGTACCTAGGTCGCCAGGGCAAGCAGAAGGCCATGATGGACCTCGTCGAGGATCTCAAGAAGAAGACCAAGGTCAGCCTGAATTTGCCTGCACCGGTTCTGCCGCGCATCGATGTCGCGGCAACGGGGCCGGAGCGTGGAAACAAAGACGCGCCGGTGACCATCGTGGAGTTCTCCGATTTTCAATGTCCTTACTGCGGTCGCGAGATCGCGGTCGTCGATCAGGTCATGAAGGAATTCGATGGCAAGGTGAAGCTCTACTTCCGCCACTTCCCGCTGCCGTTCCACGAGCACGCCGAGAAGGCCGCCGAGGCCGCGGTGTGCGCACAGGAAGTTGGCGGCGACGCGAAATTTTGGGCGCTGCACGACAAGATGTTCAACGACCAGCAGCACCTTGGCGTGGCGGAGCTGAAGGGTAAGGCCAAGGACGCCGGGATCGACAGCGCCAAGTTTGATGCTTGCCTTGATTCCGGGAAGCATGCGGATGACGTGAAGAAGGATCAGAAGGCCGGAGAAGAAGCGGGCGTGAATGGGACTCCCGCTTTCTTCGTGAATGGTCAGTTGGTGTCGGGGGCGCAGCCGTTTGAGAAGTTTAAGGATGCGATCGAGCGGGAATTGAAGCGGATCAACTAAATAAGTTTCTGCCTGCGCGGCGGCGTTACCGGACATTGTGCCCGCACCCGGACCCCTTTTTGGGGGACCAAAAAGGGGAATCCGGGTGCGTACGCTTTCCGTGGTTTGTTGGTCATCTCCTGGCCACGGAGCGTTATGCCGGAAGAGGTGAGTTTGGTGCCCTTGCCGAGGGCTATTTTTGGAGCCTCTTGTGGTCGCGAATGAGATCAAGGATCGGATTCGTTTGATTTCTCCCTCGCGGCTTGCTGCGGTTGGGCGGGAGGCGGCGCGGCGGGCGTTTGAACTTGGGCTCGCGCGGTATCTTCCCGATGGGACGTTGCAGGCGATTCCGCTTTCGCTGACGCCCGAAGTCGTGACGCACCATGCGGCAAAGACGCGGGCGCGGGATGCCCGGTGCATTTTGTCGGCGGTGTCGAAGTTGGTGTTGGCCGAGCCCGGGCTACGCGAGCGGCTGGCGCGGCATCTGACGGCGATGGAGAGCGAGGCGCTGCTGACGCGATTTGCGGATGCGTCGCGGCTGGCCATCGCGCGCGTGGATTGGTTTTTCGAGGGACGGCCCGAGGAGGAGCGACATTTCGCGCTCGAGTTGAACGCGACGATTCCGGCGATGGAGGCCTATTCGGATGTTGCCGTTGCGGCGATGGCCGAGGCGCTGGCGCCTTCTGTTGCGAATACAATTATCGAGCAGACCGGGCGGAACGCGGACGATCTCTTGCGATCGCTGCAAGCGCGCGAGCAGGAGGAGGGGCGCTCCTTTTCGCGGGTTGCGCTCGTGCATCGACCGGGCGATTCGCAATTGCCCGAGCTGCGGGCGCTCGCCGCGCGCTGGACCGCGCTGGGCGTGGTGTCGCGGCCCATCGACGTCGACGCGTTCGTGGAAGCGCCGGGTCAGATCATCTATCGGCACATTTTTGGTCACCGCATTCCCTTAGGAACCACGCTGGAGACGGCCGCGCGGGCACCGCGTGAGCATCGGATGTGGAATCCGATTGCGGGGCATCTTGAGCTGAAGGCGCTCCTGGCGGAACTGTCTATCGCGGTAGACACTTCCGCAAACAAGCGCGCGCAGGCGGCAGGACTTACCGCGGACGAGATCGAAACCGCATGCCGCACCGTGCCGTGGACGCGTGTGCTGACGCCCGCGCTCGGTGATTTTGTTCGCGCCAACCGCGAGACACTAGTGCTCAAGACCAGCGCTGGCTACGGCGGCAAAGGCGTGGTCATTGGTCCCGATTGCACAACGTGGGACGCCGCTTGCGACACCGCGCTGGCCGCACCACCGGACACCTGGATCGTGCAACGATATGTCGCGGCGACGCCGACGCGGCATCTTCTGCTCGACGGCCGCGGAGCGCATTGGGAAGACGTGTTCGTGGACGCTTCGAGCTACACCGCGCTAGCGGATGCGCCCGGGGCCTTCGTGCCCACGGGTGGCGTGTGCCGATTCGCGGGTGGCCATATTGTCAATATCGTTGGCGGCGGTGGCGTCGCGCCGCTCCTCTCGGAAACGGCGGCGGAGATTTTGCTACGCGACTTGATTAACGAATCGTAAACGCGGGCGTCATTCGTCGAGTTACAAGTGCGAAAATCCGCTCGAAGCAGGAAAACGCTTTCCATCGGCCGTGCGCAGCCGAACGCCGCTCCCCGAAACAACTTCGCCAATCTTGACGAAATGTTCACCGGCTTTGGCGATGGCTTTTTCCAACGCTGCCAACCGGTGCGGTGCCGCCGTCAGCAACAACGCGTAGTCTTCGCCACCCGAGGCCACGAGGTTCCAGCGTTGGCGTTCCGGGAGCGCACGAACGGCCGGCGAGATCGGCACGCTCGACAGATCGATTCGCAAACCGCAGCGTGATGCCGCGGCGAGATGGCCGGCGTCCTGCGCGAGTCCGTCGGAGATATCGATGGCCGCGGAAGCGATCGCGGCAGCAGCGGTTCCGGCAGCGAGGCGCGGGATCGGGCGAAGCTGCGCGCGCTCCGCGGATGTTGGCCGCGACGGCGGACGTTTGCGCGGACGCAATCGAAGAAGTCCCTGCGCCGCGTCGCCGAGATTTCCGACGAGGCCCAGAATGTCTCCGGGACGTGCGCCGGACCGTGTGAGCAGCGCGGCATGCGGCGCTTCACCGAGCGCGGTGATCGTCAACGAGAGTTTGCCACGCGTGACGTTGCCGCCGACTAGCGCACAGCCGCTCGATCGCGCGAGCGCGGCCATCGCAGGCGCGGCCGCCAGCGCGAGACGTGCGTCCGATTCGTTGGCCAGCGCAATGGCGCAGAGGAACCAGCGCGGCGTAGCGCCCATCGCGGCCAAATCGGAGAGATTCACCGCCAGTGCTTTGTGACCAATGTCGGAGGGACGAAAAAAGCGGCGATCGAAATGAACGCCTTCCGCGAGCGCGTCGGTGGTGGCGCAGAGGAGATGGCCTGGGGTGACGCGGAGGGCGGCGCAATCGTCGCCGGGGCCGAGCGCGACGCCCGGAGAAGCGCGAGGGAAGTGGGAGACGAACCGATCGATGAAGGAAAATTCAGACAACTTTTTTTTCCCAAAACGAAGCAAGTGATTCGAGATCATCGAACCGCGGGCACGGCGGCAGCGAGCGCAAGAAAAACCGGCCGTAGGATTTTTGCGTCACGCGGCGATCGAGCAGCGCCACGATGCCGCGATCTTGCCGCGTGCGAATAAGGCGGCCAAAGCCCTGCTTGAGCGCCAACGCGGCGGCGGGAACTTGGTACGAAGAAAACGCGTCGCCACCCGCGGCGTTGATGCGCGCGGCCCGTGCAGCAACGAGCGGATCCGCGGGCGAAGCGAACGGCAACTTGTCGATCACCACCAGCGAGAGCGCATCGCCGGGCACGTCGACGCCTTCCCAAAAACTTTGCGTGGCGAAGAGCACGCTGGGGCGCGCTTTGAACTCGGCCAGCAGCGCGGCTTTCGGACGTTCACCCTGCAAAAGCGTCGGCCACGAGAGGCGATCGCGCAGGAGTTGATGCGCAGCCTGCATGTTGCGATAGCTCGTGAAGAGCGCAAAGGCGCGGCCTTCGGTCAGCCGAACCAGCGCGAGAATGGTCTCCGCGGCTGCTTCGATGAAGCCCGGTGCGTTGGGCTCGGGCAGATCGGTCGGCAGGTAGAGCGCGGCTTGGCGCTCGTAATCGAACGGCGAAGACAGCACGGCCTGAGTCACTTCATCGTCGAGACCGACGCGCTGCTTGAAGTAGTCGAGCGACCCGCCGGTGGCCAACGTGGCCGAGGTAAAAATCGCGGTGCGTGTCGTTTCGTAGAGCCGCGCGCGTAACTCCTGCGCCACATCGATCGGCGCCGCGTTGAGAAAACGTCCACGCCCGCGCCGCTCCGCCCAATAGGCAAAAGAGGGATCGTCCGCCGCGGAGACGGTATTGAGTGCCGACGAGAGATCGCGGCAGCGTCGCTCCAACGCGGAGATCTCCTGATCCGAAGCGCCCGCGGAAAGTTGCGCGCCCAGTGTTCGCAGCGCTTCTTGCAACGCGTCCAACGCAGGCTGGGACTGCCTCAGCGCGTTTTTGACGAGCGGGACGCGGGCGTCACTTCGCATCGCCATGCCGACCGTTTCGAAAAACGCGGCCCCCGTTTCTTCGGCGTGGTGAACGGCATCCTGCGCCGCGCGTGGCATCTGCGGCCGCGTCGCCAGCGCCCGCGTCACGTCACGCGTCAGATCTTCGGCGCGGTAGTTAGAAACCTGGACACCGAAAAAGTCGGTGGCGATCTCCTCGACGGCATGGGCCTCGTCGAAGATGACCGCTTCATACCGCGGTATAACTTCACCGCCGAAGTCGCCCGCACTCGAAGATCGCACCGCCAGATCCGCGAAGAAGAGATGGTGGTTCACCACCACCAGATCCGCACTCTGGGCCGCGCGTCGCATCTTGACAATAAAGCAAGCGTCGTAATGCGAACACTTCTGCCCGATGCACGTTTCGGCGGTGGAATTGATCTCGCGCCACGGCGCAAACGTCTCCGGCAGTTCCAGCTCCGCGCGATCGCCCGTCGGCGTCTCGGCGGCCCAGGCGCGCACGTCGGCGTAGAGCGACTCCTCGTTGCGCATCATGAACATCGGCGCCGCTTCGAACTGCTCCTTGCGAAGCAGGCACAAGTAGTTGCCTCGGCCCTTCATGAACGCGGCTTTCACCGGAAGGCCGAGCTGCACCAGCAGCGGAATGTCTTTTTGCGCGAGCTGCTCTTGCAACGTTTTCGTCGCGGTGGAGATGACCACTTTCTTCTCGCTGAGCGCCGCGGGCACCAAGTAAGCCAATGTCTTACCTGTACCGGTACCCGCCTCGATCACCGCCGGTCGTTCGCCGCGAAGCGCGCGCGCCACCAGATGCGCCATCTCCAACTGCTGCGGCCGCGACTCGTAACCGGGCAGCACGCGCGCCGCGACGCCATCGGGGCCAAGAATCTCGTCGAGGACGCTCACGCGTCGCATAGTACCGATTTCCCTCCCCGTTGACGGGCGAGGGTCAGGCAGTACCGATTTCCCTCCCCCTTGACGGGGGAGGGTCAGGGTGGGGGTGGCATTACTCAGCCACGGCGGTCGTTTTTCAACACAAGCCGGGCGTTCCAGCCCACGTCCCTTGAAACGTTGACGCTCCCCACGCTAGCGAGAGGCCATGCGCCTCGCCTCCCTGCTGCTCTTCCCGTTTCTCCTCGCCGCGACATCCAGCGAATCCCCGCAAAAAGGACTTCCGACCCTGCACAAGGCTGGAGAACCGAGCCTCGTCCTCACACCGAAGCTTTCGAAACGAGAACCACGTTACGAGGCGATCAAGGATCTCGCGCGATTCAACGCCCGGTCGCTCTGGGACGGTCCGCGACCGCTCCCCGATGATGTTCGGCAGGGCAGCCTGGGCACCTGCTACTTCCTCGCCACGCTTAGCGCCTACGCGCATGCCGATCCGGAATCGCTCAAGGGTCTCTTTGCGCGAAATCTCGACGGCACGCTCGCGCTCGATGGCGACGGTCGCGCGCAGGTGATGTTCTATCGCCGTACCGATGGCGGTGGCCACGTTCGCGACGTAGTGCCCATCACCGCGGAGATTCCCGTCGACAAGAACGGAATCCCGCTGTTCGCGAAGATTGTCGACGAGAAACTCTGGGTCGCGTCGCTCGAAAAAGCCTACGCCGTCTGGAACGATCGATTTCCCAATACGCCTCAACGGACGAAAAAAAAGTACGCCAAAAAAGGCTGGAATCGCATCTCCGGAGGCTGGCCGCATGTCGTGATGGAGGCGCTCACGGGCGTCCCCGCGGAGCACGTCAAGTTGAACGCTGATCCGGCGAGTGCGCAGACGGCGTATGACCGCATTCACCAGGCGGTTGCGGACGGGCGCATGGTGGCTGCCGACTCCGTGGCCGTCAAAGCCATGCAGCTCTACGAACGCGTGAAGACCGCACGCACGAGCAACCTGGTCAGTTCCAACGAACCGCTGCATCTTCCCGCGGACCACATCGTCGGCAACCACGCCTACACCGTGCTCGACGCGTTCGAGGAGGATGGCCAGCGCTACATCAAGCTGCGCAATCCCTGGGGCTACCGTCACCACCTCGATCGAGGAAGCGGAACGTTCGATCTAACGATCGAAAAATTCGTCCTCCTGTTCCACGCGCTCGACGTTGCGGGCAGCGGCGCGCCGACCAGCGCCTAATTTCCATGGGCGTGCTGCACCTCGCGCTGGCGCTGATCGTGGCCGCCGGCGCGCCGATTCGCGAACGGCCAAATTTCGGTCTGAAGACGCTCCACCAGTCTGGCGAGCCGGGCCTTCTGCTCACACCAAAATTGCTGAAACGCGAACCGCGGTACGAGGCGCTGAAGGGTCTCTCACGCTTCGACGAGCACACGCTCTTCGGGAAAGGACCGCATCCCGATGACGTCCTGCAAGGCACCCTCGGTGACTGTTATTTTCTGGCGACGGTTAGTTCGCTGGCGCGCGCCAATCCCGATTTGATCAAGGGACTTTTCGCGCGCAACGACGACGGCACCCTCGCGCTGGACAGCGCTGGGCGCGTGCAGGCGATGTTTTACCGCGAAGACGACTACGGCGACTTCGTGCGCGACTTGGCGCCCATCACCACGAAAATTCCGGTCGACAGAAAGGGCCGTCCGATTTTTGCGCGCGTCGCGGATCAGAAACTCTGGGTCGTGGCGCTCGAAAAAGCGTTCGCGGTTTGGAACGACAAATTTTACGGTACCTCACAACGCCTCGAGATCGAGCCGTCGCGTTACGAGCGTTGGCGAACCGGTTGGGATCGCATCGACGGCGGTCACGCCTGGCGCGTGATGGAAGCGCTAACCGGCATCTGGGCCTCGCATCACACCATCGAGGCGACGCGAGAGAGCGCGTTCGTGACCTACACCCGCATTCAGCGCGCACTCGCGGAAGGCCGCCTGGTCGATGCCAGCTCCGTTTCGATGAGGGCGCTCAAACTTCACGAGCGCGTTCAGTCCGCGCGCGCCACGCGCCTGTTGCGAAACAACGGGTCGCTGCGCATCGCGAACGATCTGATTACCGGCGGTCACGCCTACAGCGTTTTCGGCGCCTACGAGCGTCACGGACAACGTTACGTGTTGCTCCGCAATCCCTTTGGCGAGCGGCATCGAAAGTCTCCCGAAAGCGAAGGCGCGACTTTTGAATTGCCGCTCGAGAAATTTACGCTGCTCTTCAATTGGCTTGATGTGTCTGGACAGCTGAACCATTCCACTCCCCCCTCTGCGGGGGAGGGTCAGGGTGGGGGAAATTAACCCAGCTCCAGCGGGTTCGGAAGAAACGTCAAAATGAGCAGGACCAGGCTCGCCAGCCCGATCAGACGCCGTCTCAAATCCAGTGGCCGTTCGGGCGCGTCGATCGGCGGGTGGCGCGTGCCCACCAGCTTCCAGGCGATCAGCGCCCACAAGAGCCAGCCGGCGAACGAAACTAAAGATAATATAATAAGTATCGTTATGGCGGCGCGTCCAATCAACCGGTGCCCGCGCGGCCCAAAGAGCGCATAGGCCACGTGGCCGCCGTCGAGCTGGCCGATGGGCAAGAGATTGAGGCTGGTCACGAAGAGCCCTACCCAACCGGCCCAGGCCATCGGGTGCAGCAGAATTTCCGTACCCGGCGGACGCGCGGGCAGTGCGATTTTCGCGAGCAGCGCAAAGAGCATCGAGTGGTATTCGACGGGGATCAAGGCGTGCGATGCGCGAAATGGCGCACGACCGACCAGCTGCGAGATCGCGCTCCAAAGCCCGTGTCCAAACACCGCGCGCGGAATTTCCGGCGACACCCACGTTGAGAGATGCAAGCCCCACAACGTCAGCGGAATTGCCACCAGCGCGCCCGCCAGCGGCCCCGCCGCGCCGATGTCGACGACGGCCTCGCGCGTGGAGAGCCGCGAGCGCATCACGATGACCGCGCCCATGGTGCCGAAGAGCGAGAGGAACGGCAGCGGAATGAAGAACGGCAACGAGGCGTCGACGCCGTGTCGGCGGGCGAGCACGTAGTGACCCATTTCGTGGCAGAGCAGAATCGTCATGACGGCTACGCTGTAAGCGGCACCACCGGCCAGCCAAGTGGTGGCAACGGTGGCCGCGAAGAGGAACACGTGAAGCGCGAGCGTTTTTCCGGCGGGCGTTTTCTCTCTCCCTTTCGGCTCACGCTGATTCTAGCTAAGTTCTCGAGTCCCATGCGCACCGCCCTCGCCCTTCTCGTCGCTCTCACGCCGCTTGTTGCTTGCGCGCAAAAGACCGTTCTCGTCGGCGGCCGCGAAGTGCCTTACGAAGCCGCCGCGCAAGACGCCTTCAACGCCGCCAAATCCGCGGCGGATCGCGGTGATTTCAAGACCGCGGAGCAGGGTTTTTCCGACGTGCTGAACCGCTTTCCCGCGTCACCGTTGGCACGCGAAGCCGCGCGGCAGCTGGGACTCGCGCAGTTGAAGCTCGGCCACGCCGCCGATGCGGTGCAGACGCTGCGGCCCGTGGTGGAAGACGCCAGCGGCGATTCGCGCGTGCAGGTCACCGAGGCCGCCGCGCAGGCCGCGGAGGCCTCGGGACAGTTTCACGAAGCCGCGCGTTGGCGCTGGCAGCTCGTCGACGCCGCGCCCGACGAGGGAAAAGCAGCAGCGCTGGCGCACTTCGTCGAGTTGGTCGATTCCAAAGTTCCGTTCAACGACATCGCGAAACTCGCCGAAGAAATTCCGCGCGCGTCCGCCGCTTGGCCACCGGTTGCGCTCAAGCTCGCGCGCGTTTACGTGCATCTCGGCGATCGCGGCCGCGCCGTATCCCTCTTGGATGATCTCGATCGACGCTTAGGAATTGCGAACGACGGAGGGAGTGAGCCAGGGGGATGGAGGCCGACGGCTTCACCGGCGGACGGAGGGGGACCGGTTCCCCTCTCTGGCGATGAGCCGTTGGTGACGGATGTAAAAATCTTGCGCGAGCAACTTCAATCGCAAGGCTCGGGCAAGCCCGGCGTCATCGGCGTTCTTCTTCCGCTCTCCGGCCGCTTCGCGGCTTACGGAAAATCGGTGCTCGACGGCCTCTCCGTGATCTTGCCACTCGACGGATCGGGCGACATCCGCGTGGTCGTGAAAGACACCAAAGGCGAACCCGACGAAGCGATGCGCATGGTCGAGTCCCTAGCGCGTGAGGACGGCGTGATCGCGGTCATCGGCCCTATCGGCAGCGCCGAATCCGCGCCGGCCGCCGCACGCGCCGAGGAGCTCGGCCTGCCCATGGTTTCGCTCTCGCGCGTCGAGGGAATTCCCGCCATCGGTCCGCATATTTTTCGGAACATGCTGACCAACTCCGCGCAAGGCCGTGCCCTCGCTGACTTCGCGGTGGATCGGCTCGGTTACAAAACGTTCGCCGTGTTGCAACCGAACATCCCCTACGGCGACGAGCTGACGCAGGCGTTCTGGGACGAGCTCGAGCGCCGCGGCGCGCAAATGCGCGGTTACGAAACTTATGAAGCCGAGCAGACCACTTTTACCGAACCGGTCAAACGTCTCGTCGGCCGCTGCACCGAATGTCTCGCCGACCGCGCCGACTATGGAGAGCAGCGGCGCGAGGCCGAGTCGATCAAGGACGCCTTCCGTCGCCGAAAAGAGCTGGAGAAGTTGCGCAAGGACGTACCGCCGGTGATCGATTTCGAAGCACTGCTCATTCCCGATTTTTACAAGACGGTCGCGCTGGTGGCGCCGGCGCTGGCGGTGGAAGACATCGTCACCAACGGCTGCGATCTCAAGGACGTCGAGCGGATCAAGAAAACCACCAAGCGCGATGACCTCAAGACCGTGCTGCTGCTGGGCGGCAACGGCTGGGACAACCCCGAGCTCCTCGCGCGCGCGGGCAAATATGTTCAGTGTAGCGTCTTCGTCGACGGCTTTTACGCACCGAGCGAGCGGGAGAAAACACGCACGTTCGTGGCGCAATTTTCCGAGGCCTACCATCGCGCGCCGGGAATTCTGGAAGCGTCCGCCTACGACACCGCGTCGCTCGTCAAACGCCTTCTACAAACCGCGCGTCCACAAAACCGCGAAGCCTTTCTGGCCGCGCTCCGGAGCGCGCCGCCGCTCGAAGGCGCCACGGGCGTGCTGGCTTTCACCGACGGCCGCGAAGCGAAGACGGCGCTCTTCTGGCTGACGATCGGCAAAGACGGCGTTCACGAATTCGACCCCAGCACGGTCGTTCCCACGGCCGCAGCTCAGGCGCAGTAACGCCCGACGACTGCAAACAGCGCGTCTAGGTCCACCGGCTTTTTCAGCGAGGCAGCGAATCGGTACATCAACGTCTTTTCGCGAATGCGCGCATCGGCAGTGAGCAGCACCACCGGAATTTCGGCCAACACCGGATCTTTGACCATCTCGCTCATGAACTGCGCGCCGTTCATCGGGGCCATGTTCCAGTCGAGCAGGATTAACGCGGGCCTTGGATTGGCGCGCAAATAAGCCAGTGCGGCGGTCCCGTCCGACGCTTCGGCGAGCAGGTACCCTTCGTCGGTCAAGCTGTCCCGGAGCGCCTCTCGCAGCGCCAGGTCGTCATCAACGACCAGCATCGGTCGATCTTTCGCCATCGCTAGAGTGTACGACACAACCGCCTTCCTCTTAGGCGCGAGCTTCACCAAGGCCCGTGGACGCTTCCGGCGAACGAAGCGGGAGCCGCACCGTAAATGTGGACCCCTGCTCCGGCTTGCTCTGAACCTCGATCTCGCCGCCGCTCGCCTCGATGATCTGCCGTGCGATCCACAATCCAAGTCCGAAGCCACCGTACTCGCGCGTGGCCACAGCGCGCTCAAATCGCTCGAATATCTTTCTCTGATGCTCCTCGTCGATCCCGATGCCGTGATCAATCACGCGCAGCACGGCATCCCCCTGCTCGACCGACAGCTCTACTTCCACCGATTTCCCCAGTCCATACTTCACGGCATTGCCCAATAAATTATTAACGACCTGGTCCAGGCGCAGGCGGTCCCAGAAACCCGGCAGCGAAATTTCTCCGCGCACGGCAATAGGCGACGAGCCCTCAGCGAATCGGGTCGCGACCTCCTGCACCAATGCGGTCAGATTGAACGGCTCCGGCTCGAGGATGAGCCGGCCCGCCGCGATTCGCGAAACATCGAGGAGCTCGCCGATAAGACGTTCCAACCGCACGCCGCTGGCAGTGGCCTTGTCGAGCCGGCCAGCGAGGTTACTGGGCGGTCCCTTGAGCACCGCGCGTTGCAGGCTTTGCAACTGCAGGAGCAGCGCGGCGAGAGGCGTCTTGAGCTCGTGCCCGGCGATGGCCAAGAAATCGTCGCGCACCTGCACCGCACCCATCAGCTCACGGTAGAGCCGAGCGTTCTCCAGCGCGAGCCCCGCGCGATCAGCCAAGTCCTGCACGAGCGAAAGATCGCTCTCCGAAAAGGGCCGCTTCTCGCGGTGCCGGCAGAGCACCAGCGCCCCGACCATTCCCTGCGGATTGCGCAACGGCACGGCGACGAGGCTGTGCACCTGAAATCGGCGCGTGAACGGCTCGAAGGGTTCGCTGTCCCGACGGTTCGACGCAACGACCGGCATGAGAACAGATTCGCCGCGAGCCAACGCCACGGAGGAATCGTTCTTCGGCACCCGTTTCCCGACGAACAACTCTTCCGCCAGCGCGCGCGCCGCCGGATCTCGGTCGTGAAAAGCGCGGTAACGCAAATCGCTCGACTCGTCGAGCATCTGCACCATGCAGTTGTCGCCGATGATCTCGGCCAGGTGCCGCGCGATGGTTTGCAGGATTGCTTCCGGCTCCACGCTCGCCGTCACGAACAAGCGTGAAGCTTCGGCCAACAACCGCAACCGCTCCGCTTGCTCACGCGCACTCTCTTCGGCACGCTCGGCCGCCGCTCGCGCCACCCGCTCCCGGAAGAGCCGCCGCTCATTCTCCTCGGCCTGTCTCGACAGCGTGAGATCGCGCGTGATCTTGGCAAAGCCGCGCAGGTGGCCGTCCGCATCGCGAAGCGCATTGAGGATGATGTTGCAAAAAAACCGCGTTCCATCCTTGCGAATCCGCCACGCCTCGGTCTCGAATCGGCCCTCCTTGGTCGCGATTTCGAGCTCCTGCTGCGGCTGGCCCTTGGCGATGTCCTCGGGGGGAAAGAACGTCGAAAAATCTCGCCCGATAATTTCACTCGCCGAATAGCCTTTGATTCGCTGCGCGCCCGCGTTCCAAGTCACCACGCGACCCGTCTCGTCGAGCAGGTAGATCGCGTAGTCGGTGACCGCTTCGACCAACATCCGAAAGCGCTCTTCGCTCTCCTGCAACTCAGCCTTGGCCGCGCGAATTTCGAGCGCGCGGGCGTGCGCTTCGCTTTTGCGCAGCGCCTCCTCGGCCTGTTTGCGACCGGTGAGGTCCCGAATGAAACCCGTGAACGCCGCGGGGCCCGAGACGTTGATGCGGCTAATGGCCACCTCAACTGGAAATTCCGTTCCGTCGGCGCGTTGAGCGGACAGCTCGATGCGCCGGTTCAACACTTTTTGCTCGCCCGTCGCGAGGTAGCGCGCGAGCCCCTTGCGATGCGCTTCTCGAAGACGCGGGGGGATTATCACGTCGGCGAGCGGCTTGCCCACCGCCTCGGCCCGCTTGGTACCAAACGTCCGCTCAGCCGCGGGATTGAACTCGGTGATGACGCCCGCCTCGTCCATCGTGACGATGCAGTCGAGCGCCACCTCGAGAATGGAGGATTTGCGCGCCTCGCTCTCGATGATAAGCGCCTCGCGCGTCTTCAAATACTCCTCGCCCAAGACGCCCATGGCGCGGTCGAGCAGCTCCTGCATGCCGTTGACGGCGTTGGTCAGCCGCTCCGTGGAGCCCGTGAACCTCTCCACCAGCAGCGGCACCATGTAGCGTCCGTACCAGCGAATCAGATCGTACCAGTGCCCGAAGAGAAAACCCTGCTTGGCATACATCGCACCCTGCGTCCGCAGATCCGCGATGTAGGTCGCCCAATCGCCGTCGACGATGGCCCGTCGCGACAGTTCGTGCGATCGCGCGCTGTTGGCGTCGGAAACCTCCTTGGGCGTGTTGCGAACGAGGGGACCAAGGATCGGATGGTCCCCCGCCCACCGCTGGGCATCGTGCTGAATCGCTTCGTAATTCGCCTCGTAGACCTGCCAATAATCAAGCAGACCTTTGAGCTGTTCCGGCGTGAACCAGCTATTGGCCGACGTTTGGTTTGGCATACGCGCTCAACGGTATCTAAGCATCATCGGCGTCCTTGAAAAGCTCTTTCACGCGGGAAAAAAAGCTGCGTGACTGTGGGTTGGTGTCCTGACCGCACGCACTCGCGAACGCCTCGAGCAACTCTTTCTGCTTGCTGGTCAGCCGCTCGGGGACTTCCACGAACACGCGGACATGCTGATCGCCACGGCCGTGTCCGGAGAGCTGCACGATGCCTTTGCCCTTCAAGCGAAAGACCTTGCCGCTCTGCGTGCCTAACGGAATTTTCATCTTCACTTTGCCATCGAGCGTGGGCACGTCGATGGTCGCGCCCAACGCGGCTTGCGTGAAGCTGATGGGAACTTCGCAGAGAACGTCCTGATCTTGGCGGACGAAAAATTCGTGCTCTTTGACGTGGAGCACGACGTAGAGATCGCCGGGTTGACCGCCGCGATCGCCGGGCTCGCCCTCATTGGAAAGTTTGAGCCGCACGCCCGTGTCCACGCCAGGGGGGACTTTGATGGAGAGCGCGTTTTCGCTCTCCGTTCGGCCACGGCCGCCACAGGTCGCGCAGGGATCGGTGATGACTTGACCGGTGCCGCCGCAATGGCCGCAGGTTCGTGAGATGGCGAAGAAGCCTTGCGACATGCGCAGCTCGCCAGCGCCGCCGCAGGTCGGACAGGTGCGCGGTCCGGTGCCTGCGCGCGCGCCGGAACCGTGGCAGGTGTCGCACGATTTGTGCTTGGGGATTTTGACCCGCGCCTCGGTGCCGAAGGCGGCTTCCTCGAAGGTAATTTCGAGATCGTAGCGGAGATCCGCGCCGCGTGAACGGCCACCGCGCGAACGCCGCTGCCCTCCGAAGATGTCTCCAAAAATATCGCCGAAAATATCGTTGATGTTGACGCCCTGCGGAAAGCCCTCGAACCCGCCACCCGCGTGGCCGAACTGATCGTAGCGCGCACGCTTGTCGGGATTGGAGAGGACTCCGTACGCCGCTGAGGCTTCCTTGAATCGCTCTTCCGCTTGATGGTCGCCCGGATTCTTGTCGGGGTGAAATTGGATGGCGAGCTTGCGATAGGCGGATTTCAGCTCTTGCGCGTTGGCGCTGCGGGCCACGCCCAGAACTTCGTAATAGTCACGTTGCGACTGCGGCGGCATGGGCGTTGAATAATACGGCAGGGGGATCGGGGGCAATCGGATGGTGACTTTGCACCAATTGTAAATCCGATTTACAATCCATGCATGCCGGTCCCGCGCGACCTCACGTCGTATCTGCGCAAGGTAGCGACCTTTTACCCGGTCGTTACTGTCACGGGCCCGCGCCAGTCGGGCAAGACGACGCTCTGCCAACTCACCTTTCCGAGAAAGCCCTACGTCTCGCTCGAACCGCTCGACACACGCGCCCGGGCGTCATCCGATCCGCGCGGATTTCTCGCGTCCTACCCCGACGGCGCCATCATCGACGAAGCGCAAAACGTTCCCGATCTCTTTTCGTATCTGCAGGCCGAAGTCGACACCAACCCCAAGCCTGGCCGCTTCATTCTTACCGGCTCGCAGCACTTTGGCCTTTCCGCACGCATCTCGGAATCACTGGCCGGTCGCGTGGGCGTGTTGCACCTCTTGCCGCCGAGCCTCGACGAGTTGCAGCGATTTCCCAATGCGCCAACGGATCTCTTCGAGACGCTCTGGTCTGGATCCTACCCGCCTATCTTCGACCGCAAAATTCCCGCCGCGCGCTGGCTCGCCGACTACGTCACCACCTACATTCAGCGCGACGTTCGCCAGACGCTCAACGTCACCGACCTAAACGCCTTCACCACATTCTTGCGCCTCTGCGCCGGACGCACCGGGCAGGAAATCAACCTCTCGGATCTCGGCGGGGATGCGGGGGTTTCTCACAACACCGCGCGCGCCTGGATTTCCGTGCTCGAGGCGAGCTTCATCTGTTTTCGCGTTCCGGCGTGGCACCGCAATTTTAAGAAGCAGCTCGTCAAAGCACCCAAGCTGCATTTTTTCGACAGCGGACTCGCTTGCCACCTGCTCGGCATTCGTGAACCCAGAGAGCTGGTGACGCACCCGCACCGAGGCGCCATCTTCGAAAGTTGGGTGGCGGCCGAAATTTACAAGAGCCGCGTGCACCGGGGACTCACGCCGAATCTGTCCCATCTGCGGCAGACGCGCGGTGCCGAGATCGACCTGGTCGTCGAGCGGCCGGCGGAGGTGACGCTGGTCGAGGCGAAGTCAGGGCAGACCATCGCCGATGATTTTTTCACGGGCTTGCGGGAAATTGAATTCCGCCCACCGCCAGCGGCTCGGCGACTAATTTACGGCGGCGATTCGGCGCACAAGCGGAGCGGCGTCGAGGTGATTCCGTGGAAAGATATTCAGAAGATCAAGTGGGGAGATTGAGCTGAAGGCTGCCTAATCAGCCCGAAACGGATGCGTCACTTTCGGTCCGCGAAAGCGCGTGAAATCTCCATCCGTCGAGAGCAGCTCACTCACGCCGTGCTCTCGACAGAGCGCAACGATGTGCGCGTCAAAGAGAAGATTTCCCGTGACCGGAGACTCATCCAAAACAGCCTCGAGCACCTTCTCGTGCCGGCTGGTTTCGGAGAGCAGCGACAACAGCGGAGACTGCATCAAAGCAGCGATATTGGCGCGCGCGATGGCGAGCGGAACCGGCGGTTGGCTAAAGCGTGCGTGGGTCACCACACGAAAAAATTCATAGACGCACGGCCAGGGAATGGCCCAAGGCAAGCTTCCCTCGGCCAGCTCGGTGACCAGCGCGCGCGCGGCCGCATGGTGCCTGCCGCTGTCGATCGCGGCGTACACGAGAATGTTCGTGTCGACGGCAATCATCGAGGAAAACCACGGGGACCATCCAAGAGATCGTAGAGCTTGTCGCGATCGTCGAGCTCAACGCCCGGCTGAAGATGGGTTTTCCAAGTGCGCCATTTCAGCTTGAAGGTCTTCTTCGTCGGCTTGGACGCGGATTGCCGGAGGAGGTCGTTGACCAGAGACTGAAGCGTTCGGCCCTCCTTGGCGGCGCGCTGTTTGAGCAGCCGGAGAAGGTCCGTGTCGATGGCCAGCGTTGTTCGCACGCATCAAAGTGTAACAAGAAAGCATTTTGATGCAATACCTCCTCTCGCGCAGCAAGTCACACAAGCCGAAGGTCGTGGCAGAACCGCGCGAACGGCACGACCGTCACCGGCCCGGTTTCGAAGTGACGATCGCCGAGGTGCACTTGATAGATGCGGCGAATGGCCGTGCGTTCGCTGAAGTACAAAGCCGACCGCGCCACGCCGCGCTCGCCGGTTTTGCACTCGACGGCAAACGCCGGCTTTCCGTCCTTGAGAACCACGAAGTCGAGCTCGCGTCCGTCCGTATCGCGCAAGAACCGCAGCTCCATTCGAAATCCCTCGGTGTCCTCAACCCAGTGGCAATACTTGAGGAGCTGCGAGGCGACCAAGTTTTCGAAGCGTGGTCCCGGATCCTGCACTGCTGACCAGTCCCACAGGTAGAGCTTGCGCTCCTTTTTGACGGCCCTGACCCGCGGCGCGCCGTACGGGGAAACGCGAAAACAGACGTACAAGTTTTCGAGGATTTGCAGCCAACGCTCGGCGGTCTTGTGATCGACCTGGAGGTCTTCGCGCAGGCTTTTGACGGAGAGCGGCGAGCCGACTTTGTCAGGCAGCAAATCGACCAGGTGTTCCACGAGACTAATTTCGCGAACGTATTCGAGGTCTCGCAGGTCTTCGCGCACCACGCGAGAGAGGCGGTCGCGTTGCCAAATGCGATGGGTGGACTCATCACCACGAAAGAGTGGCTCGGGAAATCCGCCAAATCGCATCAGCCGATCGAGATCGGAGCGCGAAGGCGTGGCGTTCATTTCGCGGAGCGAAAAGGGATGGAGGCGAAAATAGCGATACCGGTTGGCGAGCGAATCGCCACCTTTTCGGTAGTAGTCGAGCCGGGCCGACCCGGTGACGATGATTTTTCGGTGGGATTTTTCGGTGTCGTAAATCCCTTTGACCAGGTTTCGCCAGCGCGCGTATTTGTGAATCTCATCGAAAATGAGCGTCGATTGGCCCGGCGGCAGCTCGGCCCGTCGCAGTTGCGACGCGGATCGTGGGCTATCCCAGTTCAGGTAAGCCGGGTGCCGCTCGTCTGGCGTCGGACCAATGAGCCCGAGCGCGAAGGTCGTTTTCCCGACCTGACGCGGCCCTCCAATGAAGGCCATTTTCTTGCCGGCCAGTGCCTCGCGGACAGCCGGATCGATGTAGCGTTGTTCACCCACAAAGTAGACTATAGTCCATTTTGCTCATGAGTAAAGTGGACCGAACGTTATTTTACTAATGCCGAGTCCCGTGAAGAAAATTCCGGCTGGTGCGTAGGAGAGGCAAACGCCTTTCCTTGGAGACCCCATGCACCGCACCGCAGCCGTCCTCGTCGCACTCGCCGCCATCCACTGCTCCAAACCATCCGCCAACGAATCATGGACCCTGCGCACCTACGAAGTCGCCAACGCGCGACACCTCCGGAACGCGCTCGATTCGGTCTTTTCGATGGAGGACAAGTCGAAGGCATTGGGAAAGGTCAACATCTCGCCCGACGGAAGCCTCATCGTGCTCGCGCCGGAATCGATTCACCAAGGGGTGAAATCACTCGTGGATGATTTTTCCAAACGACCCATTCCGCTGCAGGCCTCACTCCCCGACATGACCTACTGGATGGTGATCGGAACGACCGATACCAACGCCCCCGCCCCTGGACCGGAGCTCGCGCCCATCGCTTCCGCACTTGCGGAGATTCAGAAATCACAGGGGCCGATGAAGTTCGTGTTGTCGAATCGGCTAGGCTCCTAAAATGACCGCCGCATTTATGCGGCGAACTCTGTCTCAGGAGACTAGCGCGCGTGCTTTAATCACCCGCATGCCTCCCGTTCGTCTTATCCCACTCGGCGGCCTCGGCGAAGTCGGCATGAACGCACTGGTCGTCGAAAGCGCCGAGACGCGGCTGCTCATCGATTGCGGCCTGATGTTCCCGCACGCGGAGAGCGCACTCGGCGTCGACGTGGTGATCCCCGATCTGAAATACCTCGACGAACGCGGCGGGCCGACCGCCGTGGTGCTTACACACGCGCACGAAGATCACATCGGCGCCCTGCCCTACCTGCTCGCGCGCCATCCGCACGTACCCGTGTATGGAACGCGCTTCACGCTGGGCGTGGTGAAGCATCGGCTAGCGGAATTTGGACTCTCGCCCGACTTCCGAGAAATCGCGCCGCGCGAACGGTTCCAAATTGGAACCACCACGGTGGAAGCGCTCCGCGTCTGCCACTCCACTCCGGACGCGGTCGGGCTCTGTATCGAGACGCCGGAAGGACGCCTGTTGCACACCGGCGATTTCAAATTGGATCTCACGCCGGTCGATGGTGAACGTACCGACTTGCGCCGATTCGCAGAGCTCGGCACCAACGGCACCGCCGCGTTGCTCTCCGATTCCACCAACGCCGAGCGCGGCGGCTCAAGCATCAGCGAGCGCGCCGTGGCGGAGAGCTTCTTACGACTCTTTCCGCAACTGTCCGGACGCATCATCGTCGCCGCGTTCGCCTCCAACATTCACCGCGTGCAGAGCGCGCTCACCGCCGCGGCGGCCTGCGGGCGCAAAGCGGTCGTCCTCGGCCGCTCGATGCAAGAGAACGTGCGGCTGGCCACCGACCTCGGACTTCTGAAATATCCGTCCGACCTGCTCGTCGATCCCGAAACGCTCGAATTTTTCAAGCCGCACGAACTAGTCATTTTGACAACTGGCGCGCAGGGCGAACCGCGCTCGGGCCTCTTCCGCATGGCGCACGGCGAGCACAAGCTCGTCGAATTGGGACGCGGCGACACGGTGATTCTCTCCTCGCGCGCGATTCCCGGAAACGAGATCGCCGTCGCCGGACTGTGCGACGAATTGGCGCGCATCGGCGTCGATCTCCTCGAAGATCGCGCCGGCGTTGGCCCCTTTCATGCGACGGGTCACGCCTGCCAGGACGAGCAGCGGCTCCTTCTTTCGCTCGTGCAGCCGGCCAATTTCGTTCCGATTCACGGCGAACACCGCATGCTGGTGGCACACGCGCGGACCGCGGTGGGACAAGGCGTGGCGCGCGAACGCTGCTTCGTGATCGAGGACGGCGACGTGCTCGAGTTGACCAACGGCGCGATCACCAAAGCGCCCGGGCGCGCGCCGGTCGGTCGAATTTACCTCGACGGCCGACACGGTGATCCCGACGGCGCATCCGAGATCACGTTGCGCGATCGCGCGCTGCTCGCGGATGCCGGCCTCGTGCTGGTGGTGTTGGCCATCGATCGCAAAACAGGAACGCTCCTACGCTCGCCGGAGATCATCGGCCGCGGTGTTTCGGAGGATGCTGCGCTTTTCGCGACCGCGCGCGCCAACGCCGAAACGGCGCTTGCTAGCTTGCCTGAAGATTCCCGAACCGATGTCCGCGCTGTACAAGAGGCCGTTCGTGCTGCGGTGCGGCGAGCGTTTCCCAAAGATCAGGATCGCAAACGGCCGATGGTTTTGCCCCTGGTGGTCGAACTGTAACGACGATGCATAGCTTTGTGCCTCCACTGGCAGGAGGCGACCGTGAGCTTGCTCGACGATCTGAAATCACACGACGCGCGCATCGGCGTGGTCGGACTGGGTTATGTCGGACTGCCGCTGGTGCTCACGTTCGCCCGTGCTGGATTTCGGCTGATGGGTCTCGACATCGACCAGCGCAAAATCAACGCGCTCAAGGCGGGCGAGAGCCACATCCGCCACATTCCGGCGGCCGACGTGCAGGCACTCAACGCTTCGTCACGCTTCATCGCCACCAGCGATTTTGCGCAAGCCGCAACCTGCCAGGCCATCATCATTTGCGTTCCCACACCGCTCACCGCCGCGCGCGAACCCGACATGACCTACATCACCGGCACCTGCGCGTCGCTGGCGCCCTACGTCCGCGCCGGTCAAATTTACGTCCTGGAGTCGACGACCTATCCGGGCACCACCGACGAAGTGGTTCGGCCGATTCTGGAACGCGGCGGACTCAAGGCCGGAAAAGATTTCTATCTCGCCTTTTCACCCGAGCGCGAAGATCCCGGCAACCAACATTTCAACACGCAAACGATTCCCAAGATCGTTGGCGCCGACGATCCGATCTCTTCCGAACTCGCGCAACTGCTCTATGGTGCCGCGCTGGATCGCGTTGTGCCGGTCAGCTCCACGCGCGCGGCGGAGTTGACCAAGCTGCTCGAAAATATTTTTCGATCGGTCAACATCGCGCTGGTCAACGAACTCAAACTCTTGTGCGAGCGGATGAACATCGACGTGTGTGAAGTGATCGACGCCGCCGCGACCAAACCCTTCGGCTACATGCCCTTCTATCCAGGGCCGGGGCTCGGCGGGCACTGCATTCCCATCGATCCGTTTTATCTGACGTGGAAAGCGCGTGAATTCGAATTCTCCACGCGGTTCATCGAACTGGCCGGCGAGATCAACAGTGGCATGCCGCACCACGTGGTCGACCGCGTCATGGAAGCGCTCAACGATCGCGGCCGCGCGCTCAAGGGCGCCAAGGTGCTGGTGCTCGGGCTCGCCTACAAAAAGAACGTGGACGATGTGCGCGAGAGCCCGACCATTCGCGTGATCGAATTACTCGAAGCGAAAGGCGCCCTCGTCGCCTACCACGATCCCTACATTCCCAAGACCAAGGAGATGCGCAAACACACGCTGGATATGATCAGCGTCCCGCTCACGCGCGAAGTCCTCGCCGCGCAAGACGTGGCGCTGATCGTAACCGATCACTCGAATGTCGATTACGATCTCGTGGTGGACGCGGCGCCGCTAACCGTGGACACACGCAACGCGACGAAGAAGGTCACGCGCGGTCGCGAGAAGATTGTGCGTGCGTAGAAAATCCCGCGTTTCATGCTAGGAACCGCGCCATGCCTTCCTTCGACATCGTCTCCAAATTGGATCTCGCCGAAGTGGACAACGCGCTCAACCAGGCACGCAAAGAGATCGATCAGCGCTACGACTTCAAGGGCAGCGGAACGACGCTGACCAAAGACGACAAGGGCATTACACTCAAAACCGCGAGCGACATGCAGCTCGAAGCGGCTTGGGAAGTGCTGGCACAAAAACTCGCCAAACGCGGCGTTTCGCTGAAGGGGATTTCGCGGGGCGAGATTGAGCAAGCTGGCGGCGGTGCCTTGAAACAGCTCTGCACGTTGCAGCAAGGCATTCCGATCGAGAAGGCCAAAGAGATCGTCAAAGCGATCAAGGATTCGAAAATCAAAGTGCAGGGCGCGATTCAGGGCGATCTGGTCCGAGTGTCCGGAAAGAATCGCGACGACCTGCAATCGGCCATGGCCCTGGTGCGCGCGCAGGCGGATACGTTAGATCTGGCGCTGCAGTTCACCAACTTCAGAGAATAGATGCCCGCAGCACCGTCGCTCTACATGCTCTCTCTTGGCTGCCCGAAGAACCGGGTGGACAGCGAGGTCATGCTCGGCACGCTGCTCGATC
>JAHFDP010000001.1 GCA_023248955.1 Deltaproteobacteria bacterium | reverse complement strand
GCAAGCCCGTGACGAAGGCCTCCGCTCGCTCAGCCCCTCGGGCGATTGCCGCGCGGACGGCACGCAAGGCACGGTAGTGGCGGAGCAGGGGTCGGTCCCAACATTAGCGGGACAGGCTCCAGCCGCGCCCAAGGAAGCGGCAGTCCGGCGGCGTTTGAGGTCGCTGGGCAGTGCGCTCGTCGCCTATTCGGGCGGTGTTGATTCGGCCTACCTCTTGGCGTTGGCCGTGGCCGAATTGGGATCGCGGGCTTGGGCAATGACGGCGGTGTCCGCTTCGGTGTTGCCCGAGGAAGTCGAGGCCGCGCGCGCTTTGGCGACGCGACTGGGTGCGCAGCATCTGCTCGTCGATTCGCGCGAAGCGAGCGATCCCCGTTACGTCGCCAATCCCACCGATCGCTGTTACTTCTGCAAAACGGAATTGTATTCCATTTGTAATACGGAGGCGCGCCGCCTGGGCGTGGCCGCCATCGTCTCGGGAACCAACGCCGACGAGCTCTCCGACTACCGTCCCGGTTTGCGTGCCGCGGACGAGCATCGGGTGATCGCGCCGCTCGCGGAAGCGGGCATGACCAAAGCGGAGATTCGGGAGCGCAGCCTCGCGCTGGGACTTCCCACTTGGGACAAGCCGCAGTCGCCCTGTTTGGCGTCGCGCATTCCCTACGGGACGCCGGTGACGCCGGAACGCCTGGCGCAAATCGGCGGTGCCGAGCGGGCGTTGCGCGCACTGGGGTTGCGTGTTTTTCGCGTGCGCTACCACGACGATTTGGCGCGCATCGAAGTTGCCGCGGACGAAATGGCGCTGCTCCAGGCGCGGATGGCGGACGCCGCGGCGGGCGTGAAGGCCGCGGGATTTCGCTACGTCGCGGTGGATCTGGAACCTTTTCGAAGCGGAAGGCTGAACGAAGTGGCCGGATTGATCAAATTACGATCTTGACTATTTCGCAAGTCCGGAGAATCGCGCTTCCGTCCGCATTCCCGCGAAATCCGCGTCCTGCAAATCCGCCATGTTGAGCTTCCCCGCTTTCTTGAGCTCGAGCAGCTCCTGATACGCAAACTCCGTCTCGCCTAGCCGCGCATGCGCGCGCGCCAAATCGAGTCGTGCCACCACGTTGTCGTTTTCTTCGCGGTGATCGCGCGGCTTGGCCATCGCCGCCTTGGCGAAGAGCGGTAGAGCGCCTTTGCTATTGCCGAGCTTGTGCATCACGTACCCGAGGCGGAGCGCCACGCGGCCCCAAGCCGGATCGTTTTTATAGAGTGGCTCGAGCAGCGCCTGTGCTTCTGCATAGCGCCCCAAATCGATGAGACGGCTCGCATACTCTTCTTGATAAAAAGGATGCTTGCCGCCCGCGAGCCGGCTGGCCGTTTCGGCGTGTCCAAGGGCGGCGGCGTCATCGCCCTGCATGTGCAGAGTGTAGGCGAGCCGCCAGTGCAAATACGGCGATCGCGGCGCCAGGGCGAGCGCTTCTTGAAACGGCGGCAACGCTCGACCAAACATGTCCATGCGGAAGAGGCGCTCGGCGCGCAGCCGCCGCAGATCGATCGACGTGGGCGCCAGCTTTTCGGCGGCCGAAAGCTGGTCGATGGCTTCGCGCGCGCGATCTTTTTCCACCAGCAGATTGACTAACGCCTCGGGTGCCAGGGCATCGGTTGGCAAGATCACCAGCGCTTCGGAGAGATCGTGCTCGGCGGTGGCGTCTCCAGAAAGCGCGCGAACTGCGGCCAGCGCTGCTTTGGCCGGCGGATAGCTCGTGTCGAGTGTCACGGCCTTCTTGCAAGCAGCGTCCAGACCCTTGAGCTTTGCCTTGTGGCCCTTCACCGCGGTGCGTTCGAGCGCTAGCGAAACCGCCCAGCGGCAATCGGCGTAGGCGGCGAGCGCGGCGCGGTTCTTCTGCTCGTCAGGCCACGGCGTGACACGCGGTGCTGGCGCGGTGGCCCCGATGTCGGTAAGAATTTGGGACGCCAGCGCAGCGCCATCGGCAATTGAGAGGTCATGGCAAGCTTCGGATTCGATTTTGCAAACGCGCAGTTTTGTGGACGACCCGTAGATCACCGCATCCGCTCCCGAGAGTTGGCCGAGTTGCAGTGCCAGCGATTCATCGACGGGCGTCTCGGGCGTGAGCGAGAGGCCCCGCAAGATTTCAAGTTGCGAACCGCGCGAGATGAGGCTCACGTCGGGCGAATGGCCCAGTCGGATCTCCACATCCACGGCCAGCGCGCCATCCTTCGGCGGCGGAATCACCGCCACGACCCGGTGGGACGCAAAGGCGGGTGTTGCAAGCGCGAAAAGCAAAATGGTCGTCTTGTTCAGTTGTGAAAACATCCCAAGCCCGTACCGCATCTTTCCCGGGCGCGCAATGCGCGGTGGACAACAAGTCGGGCGTCCTTCGGTTGCTCCCCCGAGGAGGGTCCAGTAGCGTCCGCCCGGGATCGTTTCGCACTCGGAGAATCCATGCTGATTGGCCGTCGTCTTCGCTTGCTCGCCGCAATCGCTTTGGCGGGCTGTTCCGGATCGACCTGTGGCGGCGTTGCTGGTTGCGCCGCGATTACGCCATTCGCACCCGGCGTGAATTTTCCGAACGACCAAAAGATTTCGTACGGCGCACAGATGCGCATCACGCGCGCTGGCTTCGACTTCATCGAGCAAAACATCAACCACGTGATCGCCGGTTTTGCAGGCGGCAGCGGCGACATGTTCGTTCCCTGTCACCTTCAGCCCGGAATGCAGATTTTCGGGCAACAGCTCGACTTCGCGGTTGGTGACCAGGATTTCAGTCGTGGATGCCAAACGGGCGAAGGTTTCTACGTCCATGTGGACGTCGTTCCGGGATCGCTCCACGTCGACACGATCAATCCAAATGTCTTGCGCATGTCGTTGCGCATGGACATCGCCACGAGCAGCCTCGCTTCGCATCCGGAACAAGGTGGCATTGGCATTACATCCACCAAGGACATCTGCGTCCACGCTGCCTTTCCTCCGAGCGTTGGCAAGTGGTCGTGCATTGCCAATTACAACACCGGATCGAAGCCGCTCCAGCTTTCGGCGGACGTGGTGTTGGCGGTCGATTCCAAGCAGGATCCTATTCATCCGCAGGTCTCCTTCGAGGTTCCCGCCGATGCGATTCGGCCGATCAACACCGATCCCGCGAGCTTGATCGCGCCCTTCAAGATCGCGCAGAACGACTGCTCGGGCAACATCATTGGTGCGTGCGATGATGTTCAGTTCATCAGCGGAATCGCTCAGCCGCTCGTCAATATTTTGCGGCCGCTCATTCAGCGCCAGTTGCAGAAAATGATTGACGACCAGTCCTGCGTGCCCTGCGCAGCGGACAACAACAACACTTGTTATGGCGGCACCGGCTGGTCGGCGAGTTGCAACACGGGGCGCGGGACGTCGGGCATTTGCGAGTATGAAAACTCCAGTGGCGCTGGACCGGGCGGCTCCTGCGTGTCCAAAATTCTCGGCACGCAGGGACACATGGCGATTGGCAGCACGCTGGGTGTGCTCGGCGTGGATCCGGATGCGACCATGGACATTTACCTCGCGGCCGGTGGAGCGCAGAGTCCGGTTGAATCCGCGAACCAAAACAACGCGGATTGCGCGGTGAATGGGACGTGGAGCTCGAACGATTGCCCGCGAGTGCCGGAGCAAGCGCTGGCGCTTGGCCTTATCGGGGGGACCCATTTCGTTCCCAGCGATGCGGCTGGCGATCCGTCGCCTTGCGTTCCCGCGCGTCACTGGACGGTGCCGACGCAGATTCCGCAGGAGATCAACTTCACGGCAGAGTATCCGAATCTGCCCGACATCGCCCGGCCCGCCGACGCCTCGAAGATTTTGCTCGGGCTGGGAATTTCAGAGCCGTTCGTGAACAAGCTCTTTTTCGACGTCTACAGCTCGGGCGGGTTGTGCCTGAATCTCTCGTCGTCGTTTTCCAGCTTCTTGTCGACTGGACTCTTCAAGACGTTTTTGCCGAGCCTCGGTGAGCTGACGCACGGTCAGGATGCGCCGATGCTGATTGCGTTCCGCCCCAAAGAGGAGCCGCGCGTGCGCATTGGCCGCAACACCACCAAGAATGATCCGAAGCTCGGCAAGATCCCCGATGACCCCGTCGTGACCATTTCGATGCCCGATGTGCACCTCGATTTTTACGCCTTCATCGAGGATCGCTACGTGCGGCTCTTCACGTTGCGGACGTCGCTCGACCTGCCGTTGTCGTTGGAGATCGATCCCACCACGCGCAGCGCCGTGCAGCCGGTGCTGGGCCAACTGGGTGCGGTGCTGACGAATGTGGCCGCGTCGAATTCGGAGATGCTCGCCGAAGATCCGAACGTGGTGAAAGATCTCATCGGCTTGGCGATCAACTTGGCGCAGCCACTGCTCGCCAACGTGCTCGGCAAGATGCCGCTGCCAGCTATGATGGGCATGCGCATGCAGCTGCTCGCGCTCAACGGTGTGGTGCCGAAGACGAACCTCAGCGATGGGTATGAGCAGCTGGCGCTCTTCGCGGGGCTCTGCGTTCCAGGCGGAAGCGCGAGCGATCCCGCGACCTGTCCGGGGACGGGCAACGCCAGGTACATGGTGCGCACGGAGGCTTCGCTGGATTCCGTGAACGTGCCAGCCAAGGACAGGCTATTGGCGGGCGAGCTTCCGGCCGTGAAACTGAAGGTGCACGCGGTGTCCGCGCGCGCGGCGACGCCGCAGTACAGCGTGCGCGTCGACGGTGGGCTGTGGCAGATGTTCCGCCGTGCCGAGGACGGTGTCTTGACCATTGCGGATCCGCTGTTCCTGCTCCAGGGCCTGCACCGGGTCGAAGTGCGTGCGCGCGATGAAGATTTGGACGCGTCGGCGGATAGCGCGCCGGTGTTGATCGAGCCGCTCATCGACTGGGAGGCGCCGCAGGTGCGGTTGGTATTCGATCGCGCGTCGCAGAGCGTGCGGACGGTCGCCAAAGACAACGTGACAGCGGATGGGAATCTGCAATTTGCTTATCGCGTGGTGGCCGCGGACGGCCTAGATGCGGGCTGGTCGGCGTATGGTGCCGCGCAGAATTTTGCGTTGGCGTCGCTCGGTGATGACGGCGCGGTGCAGGTGCGCGTTCATGATCAGGCGGGCAACGTGGCCGAAGCCTCGTTCGGTGCATCCAGCGCGCTTAGCAACGCGAACGGTGTCGCGGCAAAGGGTGCATCGCATGCGACCGGCTGTGCTTCTGGTGCAGCGGGTTGGAGTGGATTCCTCATCGCCGCGGCGCTGCTGGCTTTTCGCCGGCGTCGATAAGGGGAAAAATCGGCGCGGAGTTAAGGTTTCGCCATGTCTTCTACCCGCTGCCTTTTGATCGCACTGCTCCTTGCTGCGCGCGGTGCGAGTGCGCAGGAATCGTCGTTGCAGCATGGCGGCCAAAACGGACTGACGCTCCAAGCCGGTGTGCTCAATCTCTTCACGCTCTCCCGCGCGACGCACGATCTCGTCGTCGTGACCCCGGCGCTTACACTCGGTGGAACCGCGGCGACCGGTGACCGTGGCGAGTGGACAGCCTCCGCCACAGTGCTCGCGCCTTCGACGAACCAGACGTCCGTGGGCGCGGCGCTGGGCGTGGGCTATCGCATTTTCACTGGTGAGGAGGAGTGGAAGACGTTCCTCTCCACCGAGCTCAAACTGCACGCGTGGCCGCTGTTTCGCTTGGGCGCGCGCATCGGCGTCGGCGTGCAGTACGACTGGTCGCCGAACTGGGGCGGCTACGTTGAGGGCGCGGCCAGCGGTTTGTTGGGATCGGGAATTGCCTTCGGATTCGACGGCGGCGTCGGCGTTCAAGCGCGTTTTTTTTGACGGCTCTCCAAAGCTCCGTACCATCGGCGTTCATGACGCCCTACGCGAAGAGCCTGCTCGAAGCCGTGTTGGATCCCGAAGAGCTCTACTCGCTCGACATTCACCTCGAGCTCAAGGCCGCGCTGGATGCGGAGTTGGGCGATTCTGAATCCACTGAGTAGATGTTGATTAAATGTCGAGGAAGGGATCCTCTTCGGCGCGGTAAAGGACGCGCTCAAGCGTAAGACCCGCGGCGGGCGCGGTCGCGTGACGGTAGGCGTAAGGACTTTGCGCCAACTGCGACAGCCTCTCTGATGCCAAATGCCCGAGACCGATTTGCACGAGGCAGGCAGCTAGGTTGCGGATGGCGTGCTTACCGAAACCGCGCGCTTCCAAAACGATGCTGAGATCGCCGCCGACTTCGATCCGCGCGCGATCAAGCGGGGCGGCCTCGCGCGCATGGCCTGAGCAGAGACCACCCAGGGATGGCTCGGTCGCGAGGAGCGTGAGCGCTTGTTGCATCGCGGCGAGATTCGGTACACGTGGAAGCGGACACGCCCGTGCATGCATTCGCGATCCAGGCAGACTGAATCGATAGCGGTACCGCTTGCCGACCGCGCTCCATTGCGCATGAAAACGAGGGTGTGCCTTTCGAATGGCGCGCACGACGAGCGCCGGGGCGTGTTCGCGAAGCCACGAATCAAGTTCGCGCTGCAGCGCCGCCGCATCGGCCGTGGCCTCGAACGTGGCCACTTGTCCCTCTGCGTGAACGCCTTTGTCGGTGCGGCCGGACCCATTCGCCACCGAGCGAATGCCGCATGCCGCGAGCGCGCGCCGGAGCGTGCCCTGCACGGTGACGCGGTGTGGTTGCACCTGCCATCCCTCAAAGGCCGCGCCATCATAGGCGAGCAAGATCGCGAAGCGGCTCCGTGGCATACTTGCGTTCGTGCTCCTAGCCATCGACGTCGGTAACACCAATTCGGTCTTGGGCGTTTACGACGGCGCCCGTCTGGTCGACCATTTTCGCCTAGCGACCGATCCCGATCGTACCAGCGATGAATACGGCGTGCTCGTCGCGCAGCTCTTTGCGCGCAGTGGGCTTGCGCTCGTCGACATCACGGATACGCTGATCTCGTCGGTGGTGCCGCCGATGCATTTTGTGTTGGAAGAGATGTGCCGTCGCTTTTTCGGGCGCGCGCCGCTCTTCGTCGGACCGGGCGTAAAGACAGGAATGCCAATTCTGTACGACAACCCGCGCGAGGTTGGCGCCGATCGAATCGTCAACGCAGTTGCCGCCTACGAGCGATGGAAGGGTGGACTCATCGTGGTCGATTTCGGCACCGCCACCACCTTCGATGCGGTGAATCCGCGCGGCGAATACTTGGGCGGTGCCATTGCGCCTGGTCTGGGCATTAGCATGGAGGCGCTCTTTCAGCGCGCTAGTAAACTTCCGCGCGTGGAGTTCGCCCAGCCCGAGCGGGTGGTCGGTAAGAACACGGTCGGCAGCATGCAGAGCGGGCTGGTGTTCGGGTACGTGGGCCTGGTCGACGGACTCTGCGTGCGGATGAAAGACGAGCTCGGGTTTCCTGCGAAGATCGTGGCCACCGGTGGATTGGCGCCGCTGATCGCCAAGAGCAGCACGCAGATAGAGGCGGTGGACGAGCTTTTGACGCTCGAAGGATTGCGGCTGATTCACGCGCGCAACGCGTAAGTGCGCGGCGATGGGCGCTTTCGATTATCATTCTTAGACGATGTCGCAGCACGACGACGAAAACGCGCAGGCCAAAGCCCTCACCCGCGTGAGGTCGGCCACCGACGTGCTCACGCCGGAAGTTCGCGCGGTCACGGCAGCGATCGGCAACATGACGGCTGGGCCGGTGAGTTCCGAACGCGATCGCGACGTCAACGAAGCGCTCGTGGAGGCGGATGCACGGCTAGCCGCGTGCGATACCGAGGGCGCGCACGCGGCGCACGAGCGTGCGTTTCAGCTCAACACCACGCACCCGCGCGCGTTGGCCCGGTACGGGCTGACGCTCATTTTGGTGAAGCATGATCGGCAGCGCGGCATGCTGTTTTGCGAGGAGGCCGTACGCCGCGGACCACCACCGCCGAGCGGTGATCTGGAGCTGCTCTTCGCGTTGGCTCGCGCTTCGATTTTGTGCGGATCGCGTGGGCAAGCCGCGCGCGCGCTCGAGCGGGCGCGGCTGCTGGCGCCGGACGATCCGCGCATCAACGCCGAGGCCAAACAGATCGGTATTCGGCGGCGGCCGGTGATTCCGTTTTTGTCCCGTAACCATGTGCTCAACCGTTGGCTTGGTGAGTTGCGTGCTTATCTTCGTCGGGAATCCCGGCGGCACTTGGAAGCGCCGAAGTTACCGCCTGCGGGGTGATTTGGCGTGAAATCGCTCAGCTCTGAATCTCTTCCGCCCCAGTTTCAGAAGTATGTGGACGGTACTGCGCCAGCGCCGCTGCGCGTGATGGCTGCGCGCGGCCTCTTGCCGTTGCCGCCCACGGATCTTCTCTGCGCGCTTACGCTTCTGGCGCGCGACGCCGATGCGACGGTGCAGGAAGCGGCGAAAAAAACCGCCGCCGAATTGCCCGAGCGAGTTCTCTCCGGCGTTCTCCAGACCGAGGGCGCGCTGCCGCCCGAGGTGCTCGATTTTTTTGCCGACGTGTTGTCGACGCGGGAGATCTACCAGTCACAACTGGTGCTCAACCAGGACACGCCCGATGCCACCATCGCGCGCATCGCCGCGCAGGCGTCCGCTGCGGTGCTCGATCTCCTCGCGGAGAATCAGCTGCGACTTTTGCGCGACGAAACGATCGTGCGGGCGCTGATTACCAACGTCGCGGCGCGGCCGGTTCTGGTCGATTCGGTGACCGATTTTTGTGTTCGCAATGGGCTCATTCTCGAGGATCTGCTCGCCTTCGTGGCCGCGAAGCGTCGTGTGTATGGCGAAGCACCGCTACCACCGCCGTCGGAAAAGGCGGAAGTGCTTTTGAAAGAGGCCGCCGCGGAGCTCTTGGTGGAATCGTCGGCTCCACTGGACGAGGGCAAGCGGCTCAATCTCACCCAGCGTGTGATGCGCATGTCGGTCTCGGAAAAGATCAAGCTGGCCGGGCGTGGCAACAAGGAGGCGCGGACGCTCCTCTTGCGGGACTCCAACAAGTTGGTGTGTTTGGCCGCCGTGCGATCGCCGCGGATCACCGAGGGCGAGGTGCTGGGCCTGGCCAACAGCCGCGTCGTTCACGAGGAGGTGCTGCGCACGATCTACAGCGATCGCGAATGGGTGAAGTCGAATCAGATGAAGGTCAATTTGGTGAACAACCCCAAGATCCCCGTGGCGGTGTCGCTCAAACTGTTGCCGCACTTAGGCCCGAGCGATCTTAAAACGGTGATGCGCAACAAGAACATTTCGCCGGCGCTGGTGGGGCTCGCGCGCAAGATGGTGCAGGCGAAAATCAGCTAGTGCGGATTTTTCGGTGCGCTAAGAAGAAACTCGAACCCGTTTCCGACGTCGGGGACCGCCGAAGGCCGGTGAAAACTAAGCCGGAAGTCCACAGTGGAGACTAGCGGTTTTCACACCACGCGAACGGGACGTGCGGGCGCTTTCTCTGCCTTCTCCGCCAATGCGGCGAGCGATCGCCGCGCGCTCTCGAGACCCGCTTGAGCCTGCGCCAATCCTTGTGCGGCGCGGGTCAATTCGGCGGCCAGCGCGGGCACCGCGCTTCGCAATTTCTCAAGCTCCGCGTTGTTTTCGGGCCGTTGCACGGCGACCTGCTCCTCCAGCGCCCCCAACTTTTCGTTGAGCTCAAGAAGTTCGGTGTCCTTGGCGCTCAGCTCCGCGCGCAGCCGAAGGATTTCTTTTTCCTTCTCGGAAATCTTGGCGCGCAACGGAGCCGTGGGCGACGCGGCTTGCGGCGCGGCGCGTGCTTCTTCGAGCTCCGCGGTCTTGGTGGCGAGCGCCTGTTCCAATTGCGCGACGCGCGCTTCTAAATTTGCGGACGACGGCGGCGCGGGCGTTCCCGCGACGGCCATCTCTAGCCCGGGAAGACCAAACGAATTGAAGGCCTGATCCAAAACCGAAAAATCGGAATCACTCGTCTCCAGGCTCGCCGCGGTCGGTGTGGCGGGTTCATCAATGTCGAGATCGGCGAGCGTGATCGCTTCCTCTTCCGAGCTAAAAAGACCGCCGCCCTTTTCCTCCGGAGCTGCGGGGCCGATGAGCGATTGGGCCTCTTGCAAAAACACCTTGGAGTCGAATGGCTTGGTCAAATAGGCCTCAGCGTGGGTCTTTAATTGTTTGTGCTTTTGAAACGCGTCGGCCGTGGCGGTGGCCGACGTCAAAATGACGGGTATCGATTGCATCGCGGCGTCTTTCTTAAGTCGCGTGCAGACCATGTAGCCGTTGGTGGGCTTGGCTTCCACGCAGGCCACGATGAGATCGGGCCGCTCGGACCTGGCCAATTCGAGGCCGGCCTCGCTGTCGCCGGATTGAATTGCTGCATAGCCGTATTGGCTCACCGCATTGGCAAGCGCGCCGCGAAAAGCGTCGTCGCTCTCGATAATGAGGATTTTCTTCATTCCAACTGATTATGCCCTGAGACGGGGGCTCGCTAGAAGCCATTGACAATTGGGGTGACACTTCAAAGCTTTCGCACAATGCGCCCAATCGCTCCCCCGGACGGCAAGCTTGCGGTTTTGATGCCCGGCCTCGGTGCCGTGGCGACCACGTTTGTGGCAGGTGTCGAGGCGGTGCGGCGCGGGATGGCCCTGCCGATTGGGTCGCTCACGCAAATGGGGCACATCCGTCTCGGCAAGCGGACGGAGAAGAGGCAACCGCTGATTCGGGAATTCGTGCCGCTCGTGCCGCTGGCGGATTTAGAATTCGGCGGCTGGGATATTTACCGCGACGACTGCTACACGGCGGCCGTTCACGCGCGCGTGCTCGAGCGCAGCTTGCTCGACCCGATGAAGGACGCGCTCTCGGCGATTCGGCCGATGTCCGCGGTTTTCGATCCGACCTATATCCGTCGCATCTCGGGCGAGAACGTCAAACGCGGTCCGACCAAGCGGCACCTCGCCGAAGCGCTGGTGGAAGACATTTTAGAATTTCAGAAAGAGCACGGTTGCGCGCGGGCTGTGGTGGTCTGGTGCGCGTCGACCGAGACGTATCAAGCGTTGGCGCCGTGTCACGAGCGGCTCTCGTCGTTCGAAGCCGCGCTGGACGAGAACGATCCGCGCATTGCACCATCGATGATTTACGCCTACTCCGCGCTCAAGGCGGGAGCGCCGTTTGCGATGGGTGCGCCGAATGTGTCGGTGGACATTCCCGCGCTCGTGGAATTGTCGCAGCGCGAGGGCGTGCCGCTGTGCGGTCGCGATTTCAAGACGGGGCAGACGCTCATCAAGACGGTGATCGCGCCGATGCTCAAGGCGCGCATGTTGGGACTGTCGGGTTGGTTCTCCACCAACATTCTCGGCAACCGCGACGGCGAGGTGCTCGACGATCCCGGAAGTTTCCGCACCAAGGAAGTGTCGAAACTCTCCGTTCTCGACACCATTTTGCAACCTGAGCAGTACCCCGAGCTGTACGGCCATTTCGACCACCAGGTGCGCATCAACTACTACCCGCCGCGCGGCGACAACAAAGAGGGTTGGGACAATATCGATATCTTCGGTTGGCTTGGCTATCCGATGCAGATCAAGGTCAACTTTCTCTGCCGCGATTCGATCTTGGCCGCGCCGATTGTACTCGACGTGGCGCTCTTCATGGACCTGGCGCGCCGCGTGGGAATGTTCGGCATTCAGGAATGGATGAGTTTCTATTTCAAGAGCCCGCTGCACGATCCCGCGGTGCTGCCCGAGCACGACCTCTTTATTCAGCTGACCAAGCTCAAGAACACGCTGCGCCATCTGCGCGGCGAAGCGCCCATCACGCACCTCGAACAAGAGTATTCCGCGGCCTAGGCCGTGGCCCCCGTGGTGAGAACAGGCCCTTGTCATGTCGCTGACTGAAGCGATTCTCGGCGCGCAGCACACCATGCGAACGGCGTCCGGCCCGACCTTGTGGCCGTTTCTCTGCGTGGTGCTTTTCTTTTCGGGAACGCTGATCGCATTTCTAATTCGGCGTTCGTTTAAAGGTCCGTACGTCGATGCTGAAATCACGCAACGCGGCGGCCGCGTCTTGCTGCCGGATGCCCTCTGGGAATATTGGTTTTGGACCACGCACCCGATGGAGCGCGCGTTGCTTGCTGTTCATGCCACACCGAATGCAATCACGGTCGTTTCACTCTTCCTTTCGATTGCCGGCGGTCTCTGCTTCGCGTTCGGTGAAATCGGATTCGGCGGATGGCTCTACATGTTCGGCGGAACGTTCGACGTGTTCGACGGTCGGCTTGCGCGCGCCACCGGACGCAGCTCGCGCGCCGGCGCCTTTCTCGATTCCAACCTCGATCGTTGGGGCGAAGCGGCGGTGCTCTTGGGGTTGGCGATTTTCTTTAACGGCGGCCGCGGCGCGCCACTCTCAGGCTTCGCACTCGTGACCTCGCTGATGGTGAGCTACACAAAGGCGCGCGGTGAATCGCTGGGCGTGGCGTGCGGCGAGGGCGGAATGCAGCGCGCCGAGCGCATCGTTTATCTCGGACTCTCCTGCGTTTTCGCGCCGCTGGTGGAGATGACGTGGTCCGGCCACGGTGCGTGGCTGGTGGAATCGATCGTGGGACTCATCGGTGTCTCGTCGTTGGTAACGGCTATTCGCCGGACCGTCCTCATCTACCGTGCACTCCGGAGCCCAGCGGCCACACAGGCGCTCGAGGGAAAGGCGTGGCCGGCGTCACGCGTCCCGCAAAGAATGCCGTTTCGCGCACCGGGCCCGGTGGCGTAGCTCCTTCCCGCGAGGGTTGTCCTTGAAGCAAGGCAGAAAACGCGTTAGGAAATACCCCCGATGGCTTTTCGAATTATCGAAACTTGCATTGGTTGCACCGCTTGCGAAAAGCGTTGCCCGACCGACGCGATTTCCGGCGAGCGCAAGGCACTTTTCATCATCGACCCCGCGCTTTGCATCGATTGCGGTGCTTGTGGTCCGGTCTGCCCAGTCGACGCCATCTTGGACGGCGATGGCAACGTGCTCCACATGCTCAAGAAGAACGAGCGCCCGTTGGCGTTCGTTTACGAGCAAGCGTGCACGGGTTGCGAGAAGTGCGTCGAGCGCTGTCCGTTCGAGGCACTCGAAATGGTGTCGGTGCGCGATCCGAACAGCTTCTTTAGCATCGTGTCGGTAATCGAGAAGAACTGCACCGGCTGCAAAGAGTGTGAGAAGGCCTGTCCTTACGATGCGATTTTCATCTACCGCAAGGATCAGGTTCCCACTTGGCTCAAGGGTTCTAAAGTCGATCGCGAAGCGGCTTAAGCTTCGTCGTCGTCTTCGACTTCCTCTTCCGCATCATCGGCGTCTGCTTCGACACCTGGCGCGTCTCCCTCGGCACCTTCTGGTTCCACCACTTTGACGGGAGCGGGTGCCTTCTTCGGCGCTTTGGTGACAACCACCGGCGGCATGTCCCGCTGGTCCGCACCGCACTTGGGGCAAATAGCTGTGGGCTTCTTCAGGTCGTAAAACTTCGCCTTGCACTTGAAGCAGACGTGCTTTGTTCCGAGATCTTTGTCCATGTGACTCCGGGCGAAAAGGGCGGACCCGTTTATGGCAGCCTCCAGAGGCTGTCAAGCATTTGTCAGAAGAGCGGCGGGGATTACGTGGGGGGCAGGGGTTTAAGGTAAAGTTGGCGGCCATGCGATTTACGTGTGACCGCTGCCATCACCAGCACGACATCGCCGACGACAAAGTTCGCGGCAAGGTCGTCAAGGTGCGTTGCAAGGCGTGCGGGCAGACGCTCACTTTGCGCGGAACCCCGGACGCATTGAAGTCGGTGCCCGAGCCGAGCTCTGACTCGCAGAAGACCAGTCAGATGACGCTGGAGGAAGTTAACCGCGCCATTGACGCCGTGTCGGCGACGGAGGAATTGGCTTGGTATGCGATGTTGGGCGGCAAGCAAAAGGGGCCTTTTTCAGAGCGGGAATTGCGAAGGCTCGCCGACGCCGGTGAACTGAAAGCGCGAACGTACTTGTGGCGCGACGGGATGCCCGATTGGAAGCGGGCCAAGGATATCCCCGGGCTTGAAAAAGTGATCGCGACTGTTGCGGCGCCGCCACAGTCGCTGCCTCCGCTCCCTCCACTCGACCCGCGCGCTCCCGCGGAAATGGAAGCTAGCGCCGCCCCAACGAATCCCCATGCGACGGCTCCGGAGGAGCTGGCCATGACCATGTTGGAGGCGGTGCCGGCTGTGGACTCCGCCCACCTGGACGTGGTGCTCGAAGTTGCCGAAAAGACGTTATCACGAGACGGCCCGCCAGTCCCCCTGGAAGCCCCGGTTGAAGACGCCGCGCCGACCATCACGAGTGGTGTAGAAAAGCCGCGCGGGAATTCGGTGGTGACCGAACCATCGGCGCGCGATCCGTTCGCAGCCATTCCTAACGCGCCCCATTTTTCAGAGCCGGAGCCGGGCGAAACCACGGGCGCTATTATTCGCGCGGCGGGTGCGCGCAAGAACAATCTTTGGAAAGCCGGGCTCGTGATTGGCGGCGTGCTTGCCGTCATTGGCGGCGTTCTTGTTTCGTTTGCCGACAACCCAATGGTGGCCAGCACGTTGTTTGGCGAACCGGAAGCTGAAAAAGCGGTCGGCGGCACTGGAAAACTCTCTGCGCTGGATGCCTTGATGCATCGCAAAGAGCACGGCCATGCGTCCGCTGCGGTTGCGCGAGCCGCACCAAGCCAGACGATGCCCGCGGCTGCAACGGCGGCGCCTCCCGTCGATACCGAGGGGGCACTCGTCAAAAAGGAAGCTGCTCACACGAAGACGCTAACCGCCGAGGAGAAAGCGCAGTTGGCACTCATCGCTGGCGACGAGAAGGCGATTGGTTTTCGCGGCCCGCGCAGTGCCGAGGAGCACAAGGACATCGACAAGGCGGAGGGCGGGCTCTCGCCGCAGGTGATTTCGCAAAAGGTGCGCGACAACCAACCGGCGTTCGGGGCGTGCCTCAACGATGCGCTGCGCCGAAAGCCCGATTTCAAGGCAGGCAAAGTGCGGATGGTCACTACTATTTCGCCCTCGGGAATAGTGACTGCGGCGGTGATTTCAGAGCCGGCCGATATGAATGACTCCGATTTCGGTCAATGCGTCCGCAAGGCGACAAAGCGGATCGTGTTCCCCTCGTTTCCGGGCGATGCGTTCGATGTCGAAATTCCGCTCGTTCTCGGCGTGGGCGGGTAAAAGGGCAAGCATGTACTTGGGACGTGTCCTGGGAAGCGTGGTCGCCGAGCGCAAAGTGCCGGGACTTTCGGGCGTGCGTTTACTCTTGGTTCAGCCGCTCGACGGACAGCAAAGAGCGGTCGGTGGGCCGGAGGTGGCCTGCGACACGGTGAGTGCAGGCCCCGGTGATGTCGTGACGCTGGTGGGATCGCGCGAAGCAGCATTGGCTTTGCCTCAGACGTTCGTACCGGTCGATGCGGCGATTGTCGGGATCGTTGATGCGGTCACGATTCACGGATCCGCCAAGTGAGACTCTGTCGCGTTCTGGGAAACGTGGTGGCGTCAGCGCACCACCCCGGTTACGACGGGCGAACTTTGCTTGTCGTACAAGCGATCAACGAACTATTGCAGCCACAAGGCGCTAGTTTCTTAGCCGTCGATCATGCGCAGGCCGGCGAAGGTGACTTGGTTCTGGTGATGAGCGAAGGCGGCGGCGTGCGGCAGATTCTCAAAGCAGCGCCACCGATCCGATCGCTCATTGTCGGCGTGGTGGACAACGTGGAGATCTCAAAATGATTTCGCCCAAGCTCCGTCACGATTTGGCGCACTACGCGCGTCGCATGCACGCCTCGGGTTGGATCGCCAACCACGACGGCAACATTTCCGCGCGCGCTGGGCATGAGCGGATCCTCATCACGCCAACGGCGATTTCGAAAGCCGACACGGACGAAGCGGGGCTGGTGCTCATCGATCTCAGCGGCCAGGTCCTCGAGGGGACCCGCAAGCCACCGAGCGAGTTGGATCTGCATCTGGCCGTGTACCGCGCGCGCCCCGAAACGCAGGCGGTTGTGCACGCGCATCCGCCGACGGCGACCGCATTCGGCGTTGCAGGTGTGGAGATGGGCACTCCCGTGATGCCGGAAGTGGCGGTGTCGCTGGGGTTTGTTCCCTCGGCGCCGCTGACGATGCCAAAGTCGCCGGAGAGCGCAGCAGCAGTGGCACGGCTAGCGGCGGAGTACGACGCGATGCTGCTCTGCGGAAATGGTGCGATCACGCTCGGCGATTCGCTGGAGCGGGCCTACCTGCGCATGGAGCTGGTCGAGCATTACGCCAAAATTCTCCTCGCAGCGCGTGCGCTCGGTGGCGCCCATCCGCTCTCGCGCGAACACGTTGCCTTCCTTCTGGAAGCGCGCCGCAAAGTGGGTCTCGGTCCCAAAGGAGCTTGACCATCAACGCCGCCGCGCGCGCGCTGGTGGATGCGCACGAAGCGCGGGTTGCGGCGCCCGATCGAAAAAGCCGCGGCGTCTTTTACACGCCACCAGCCGCTGTGGACGTCGCGCTGGATGCGACGCTGGATGGTGCGCTCGAAGCATGCGGCGATCCCACGCGGCTCCGCGTGCTCGACCCAGCAGCGGGCGCGGGTGCGTTTCTCCTCGGTGCGCATGCACGTGTGGCCGCGCTCTTGGCCGCGCGAGGAACGCCGCGTCCGTGGGCCACCGCGTTGGCTGCGCTCCACGGAATCGATCTCGATCCGGATGCGCTTCAAGTGGCCGCGCAAGCGTTGCTCTTGCAAGCTTCCGTCGATCGCCCGACGGAGATTGAAGCGCGTAACTTGCGAAAATGTCTCGTCGTTGCCGATGCGCTGGAGGCGACGCTCCACGTGCCGCGTGCGCATCTGGTTGTTGGCAATCCGCCTTACGGTACCAACGGCGCCCAGGCGCGCATGCGGCTCTCGGCGCGGTTTCCAACGCTTTCGGGGGAGATCGATCGCTTCTCGGCCTTCACCCTTCGCGCGCTGGAGTTGTGCGCGCCGCACGGAACCGTGGCGTTGGTGCTGCCGGACACGTGGCTTACTAGCCGCGCAGGAACAGGCCTACGCGTGTCGATTACCGCGCATGCCGCGGTGCTTTCTGTACACGATCTGGGAAAGGCCTTCCGAACAGCGAAGGACACGCGCGTGCATGTGCTGGCGCTGCGGAACGGAAGCGAGGCGCTGGACGCGACGATTTGGAGCGACGGAAAAAGTGCGCGGTACGTTTCGCAGCGCTCGCTCGCGGCTCAGGCGGAACGCGGATGGTGGCTCTATCGTACCGATACGGAGCAGTTGCTATGCGAGCGACTTGCGTTGATGCCAACGCTAGGCGATCGCCATCGCGTTTTTTATGGATTGCGCACCGGAGACAACGGACGATTCGTTTCGCGGGAAAGTGGCCTGTTGCCGCTCATCGGTGGCGAAGACGTGCAACCGTTTTTGCTCAGGAAAAGGCCGAAGTGGCTGACCGCGATCGCTTCCAAGCACCGGAAAAATCTCGAGCGTCAGCGCGCCCTGCGCGTGGTGGTGCAACGCATTCGGACCAATTCCGCGCGGCCTTCCGCTCGGTGGATCGAGGCGGCGCCCGCTCTCAATGGAGAGGTGTGCCTTGATTCGCTGAGCTATCTTGTGGCGGCGAGTGCAGAAAACGCCTTCGCGCTGACCGCATGGCTCTGCTCGGCACCGATTAACCGTCTCTACAAGTTGCACTACACCGATGTGAATGTGCGCCCGACGACGCTGTCGACGTTACCGGTGCCGCATGATTTGGAGCGTCTCGGCGTGCTGGGCCGCGAGCGGGCGAATGCTTCTTTTGAAGACGCGATTCAACTCGAGCGGGCGATCGACGCGGAAGTCTATCGACAGCTTGGTTGCACTTCTACCGAAGTGGAAACGATTGAATGCGGATATTGGGGAAGAGAGCCTCGGCCGACGCTTACGAGCTGTGGATCATCGACTGTCCTGACCGCGTCTGGTTCGACCAGTCAAGACTGAGCAGCGCTCCCTAAAAACCTTGGTTCCAAAGGCAGCACCGGTCTCTTCGAACCGGTGCTGCCTCGGCCCTTTACGATGGCAACACGGCGGCGTTCGCCGCGCCGTTATGCATGCCATTCGTCGTCGGAACAGCCGCCGGCGACGAATGGATCGTTGCCTCGGGGATTCCTTTGACCAGGTCTCTTTGCCGCGCTCCCATCGTGTGGCGCGCTTGGCGCGTTGCCCGACTCCTTTCCAATGCTTGTGCCTTCGTCTCTACGGACTGGCGCTGCCGTCCGGAGGACCGAAAACCGGCCTGCGCAAGCATCGGGCTACTCTTTCCATACATTGCGCGCGCTAAGTCTTGGACGCTGAAAAAGAGTGGCCGCGAGGCGATTTGCACCTGGTGCCACCGATCGAGGGTCGTTCTGTAATTCGCATGCGCAGCATCGACCTCGTTAAGCGTTATCAGTACTGACTTGAAAGCTTGAATCACGCGCGGCGGCGTAAGGGGTTTTCCGTTGAGGGTAAGTTTCGTGTTCGGTGCCAGGGTTTTTAGCCAATCGATGGTTTGGCGAAGGCGGCGTTCGAGGGTCGGTTTGTTTCTAAACGACATCAGTGACATTGACATTGGCGATCCTTGCGTGGGTTGTGCCACCGGATATCGGTGGCGTTCGCTGCGGATGACTGCAAACGATAGGCCGAGAGAATCGAGACCCGTCAGCTGCTTCAAATTCAAGCGCGGTTGCGCCCCAGCTATGTGCAGCTGCTTCGAATGCAGGTGGCGCTGCTTTCATGACAGGTGCAGTTGCTTCGAATGCAGATGGTGCTGCTTTCATGGCAGGTGCCGCTGCTTCGAATGCAGATGGTGCTGCTTTCATGACAGGTGCCGCTGCTTCGAATGCAGATGGTGCTGCTTTCATGACAGGTGCCGCTGCTTCGAATGCAGATGGTGCTGTTTTCACGACAGGTGCACCTGCTCTGAATGCATGGGCGACTGTTTCGAATGGCGCGTGCTCTTGAGTCTCAATTTGAGACTGCACGTCTCAAATTGAGACAAACCGCGATTGTTTCAATTGCGCATGCGGCGAACGCATGGGGGATGGGGCCGCGTAAACGACTGAGGCGTGGTCGTCGCCGCTTGCGGGCACCGAGCCTGTTGGGTAGTTTCAGCGCTCGATGCAGAGTGAAGATCTCGATGCTTTGGCTGATCTGATCGCGGAGCGCGCGCTCGCGCGCATGAATGCGAAGCGCGTGGGGGGCGAAGAACCCTGTACGGCGGGTTCTTCTCCTCAGGCATGCGACAGCGGCGGCTGCACACCCTGCACAGGGCGATCGAATTGCGGCCCACGATTGCTTGCGGACATGGGCGCGGCGCGCGTAGGCACGGTGCTGGGCGAGCAGCGCAGCAGCGGCGACATCGCGTCGCACATCGATCACACGCTCCTCAAGCCCGACGCCACTCCCGAAGAAGTCGCCAAACTCTGCGCCGAGGCGCGGCAGCACCACTTCGCGACGGTGTGTGTGAACAGCGGAATGGTGGGCACCGCGGCTCGGCTCCTGGCGGGGAGCTCCGTGAAAGCGATTGCGGTGGTTGGGTTTCCACTTGGTGCCGCGGTTACAGGTGCGAAGGCCTTCGAGGCGCGCGAAGCGGTTCGCTGTGGTGCGCAAGAGATCGACATGGTGCTCAACATCGGCGCGCTCAAGGGCAAGGATTACGGTTACGTGCAAGAAGACATTGCCGCCGTGGTTCGCGCCAGCGCGCCTCGCCCGGTGAAAGTGATTTTGGAAACGAATCTTCTGTCGCAGGAAGAAAAGATCATCGCCTGCGCGCTCTCGAAGTGCGCGGGCGCGGCGTTTGTGAAGACATCGACCGGATTTTCCGGCGGTGGGGCGACGGCGGAAGACGTCACGCTGATGCGGCGGGTGGTGGGACCGGAAATGGGCGTGAAGGCATCGGGCGGCATTCGCTCGACGGAAGACGCGCAGAAGATGTTGGCTGCCGGCGCCGATCGTTTGGGCGCCAGTGCTTCGGTGGCGATCGTGACTGGACAGAAGAGCAACGCGAAATACTAGGCGTATTACAACGTGATTCGGATGTAATCATGCCGAAACTCTGCATCATCGTCATCGACGCTTGGGGAATTGGCGCGCTGCCCGACGCAGCCGCGTACGGCGATACGGGATCCGCAACCACGCAGAATTGCGCGCGGGCCGTAGGCGGACTGCGACTGCCGACACTCCAGCGTTGGGGTCTTGGCAACATCGCGTCCATCGACGGCGTGGCCACGAACGTGACGCCAAGCGGATCTTTCGGCAAAATGGCGGAACGCTCGGAAGGTAAGGACACCACCACTGGCCATTGGGAGATGATGGGCGTGGTGCTAGATCGCGGGTTCGCACTCAACCCCAACGGCTTTTCGAAAACGCTCATCGACGCTTTTGTTCGCGAGACGGGTTGCGGTGGCGTTCTCGGAAACCGCGCGGCCAGTGGCACGCAGATACTCGTGGAGCTCGGTGCGGAGCATCTCCGCACGGGGTTTCCGATCGTCTACACGTCTGGCGATTCGGTGTTTCAAATCGCCGCGCATGAAAGCGTCGTTCCGCTCGAAAAACTTTATGCGTGGTGCGAAACAGCGCGGCGCCTCGTTGATCCGCTGCGCATTGCCCGTGTGATCGCGCGGCCGTTTGTGACGACGCCGGACGGAAAGTTCGTGCGCACCTACAACCGCCGCGACTTTTCCATGTCCTGCCCAACGGAGACGGCGCTGGACGTGCTCAAGGCGCGCGGCGTTCCAGTGTGGGGCGTCGGAAAAATTCCGGACATTTACGATCACCGCGGCATGACGCGCGAAATTCACACCGAGGGGAATGCGGATGGTTTGGCGCGAACGCCCGCGCTACTCGCAGAGTTGGCGCGGGAGCCGCACGGTGGCCTTCTCTTCGTGAATCTGGTCGATACTGACATGCTCTTCGGCCATCGGCGCGACGCGGCTGGTTACGCGCGTGCGATGCAAGAGATCGATGTCGCGCTGCCGTCGATTGCGCAGGCGTTGTCTCCCGGCGATCTTCTCGTGTTGACCGGCGATCATGGCAATGATCCCACCGCGCCGGGGACCGATCACACGCGCGAATATGTGCCGCTGGTCTGCTATGCGCCGTCGCGATCGCGCGGTAGCGATTTGGGCACGCGCGGCTCGTTCGCGGATTTGGCGCAGACCACACGTGCCTTTTTCGGTTTGCCGGTAGCCGGACCGGGGAGGTCGTTTCTGAACGACGTCGTCTAACAACCGATCACGTTTGTATTCGCGCGGAGTTCGTGTAAATCGTGCACGCGCCGTTGCGTACGAAGCTCGCCAAAGTGATGTTCATCGCTCCGGCGAGATCGATGGCCAGCGAGCTCGCCGCTGAAACGCTGGCGATTGCGCGTACACCGACCCGCGCGGCCTTTTGCACGATCTCGAAGCTGGCGCGGCCACTCACCGCGAGCAGGACCGGCGCGGCTTTCCCGACGCGTCGCCATCGAACAAGCGCGCCGGTGGCTTTGTCGACGGCGTTGTGTCGTCCGACATCTTCGGCGCTCGACACAATCGTTCCATCCGCATCGAGAAAGGCCGCGGCGTGCAATCCACCGGTTCGCGCGAAGGCCGGTTGCCGCTCGCACAATTGGTCGATGCCCTCGATAACGGTACGTACGGAAAACGTTGGTCCGGATTCCACGGGGCGGCATGCCTCGAGAACATCGGAGATGGAGCGTCGTCCGCAAACGCCGCAGGCCGAGGTGATCAGCGTTCCACGTCGGCTGGCGCTCACGCGCTCGAGATCAAGTGCAATGCCAGGTGCCGCAATGAGATCCACGGTGTTTCCGAACTCGGGCGTGCCGGGTCTTCCGCAATGTGAAAGCGCGCCAACATCGTCGATCGATCGCACGATCCCTTCGGCGTAGAGAAAGCCAAGCGCCAAGTTGGTGTCATCACCGGGCGTGCGCATGGTGATGGCGATGGAGTCGCCGTGGACGCGAATTTCTAGCGGCTCTTCGACGGCGATCTGATCGGGACGCACCTCGCGTGTCCCGCTCGCGCTCAAGCGGTGGGCTGTTCGGACGGTGACGGCATTTGTGGCGATTTCAAGCGCGCTAGTTTTCGGGTTCATTTGATTCACGTACAATAGCCGTATGCGCCTGCGAACGCGGCCGCCCGGGCACGACGTCCTTCTCTACGACGGCGAATGTTCCTTTTGCCGTGCGGCTGCGGTTCGCTTGCAGCGCATGGGGCGGGCGCGGTTCCTGGAGATGCGCTCCTACCGAACGCCTGGTGCGCTCGAGGCGTTTGCGGAGCTCACGCTTGCGCAGTGTGATCAAGCGATGCAGTTGGTGCTCACCGATGGACGCGTTTTCAGCGGCGCGCAGGCGGCAGTGGAAATTCTCCAGCGGCGGCCGATCTACAAAGTAATGCTAGTTTATTATGTGCCCGTCGTGCGCCAAATCGCCGACGCGGTGTATCGGCTCATTGCCAAGAACCGCATGCGCCTGCGCGGCAAGGATAATTGCCAAGATGGAACGTGTGCCGCGCATTACACGGATTCAGCTGCGCGGTAATTTTCGCGAGAGCCACTTGCTCTGCGTGTCGACGAATCGCCACGGTTTGTTCGCCCACTCACCTGCGTAGTCGACGCCGATGCGCGGTGTCGTTGCAATCGTCGCAGGCGGCTCGTCGCGATCTTCGATCCAGAGCGGCCGATCGGTCACGTCCAGTCCGTTCTGTGCGCGTGTGATCGCGAGCGCGCGACAGAGTTTTCCAGGGCCGTTCGTGGCGCCGCGCGTATCGTTCATCGGCTCGAGCGCGCGCACCAGAATCGCGGCGGGGGATCCCTCGGCTTCCACCACCACATTGAAGCAGTCGTGCATGCCGTAGACGAGAAACACGTAAGCGAAACCGGGCGGGCCGAAGAGTAGTTTCGCGCGTGGCGTGGGTCCGAAACGCGCGTGGCAGGCTTGATCCTCGCGGCCGATGTAGGCCTCGGTTTCTACGATGCGTCCAGACATGCGTCGTCCCGCATGCGCGTGTACGAGATGTTTGCCGATAAGTGCGCGAGCCACGTCGAGCGCTGGTGCGGCGTAAAACGATTGCGAAAGTTTTTTCGTGTGCTTCATCCGTAACGATCGTTTTTCCACGGCAGCGCGGTGTTGCTGTACCCGCGCACTTCCCAAAAACCCGGTTGGTCGCCGATCACCACTTCGATCCGGTTGATCCACTTCGCGCCTTTCCACGCGTAGAGTTGTGGCGTGATGGCACGAACCGGTCCTCCGTGCTCAAGTGGCAGCGGCTCGCCGTTCGCGGTGTGCACGAGGAGAACATCGTCTTTGACGGCCTCGGCGATCGCCAAGTTGGTGGTGTAAGTGTCGTAGGCGTGCGTCACGATGTGCGTGGCCGTCGCGACCGGATCGGCCAACGCGAGCAACGTGCTCATCGGCACACCGATCCAACGCACGTCCATCTTCGACCAGCCGGTGACGCAGTGAAAATCGCTAACGTCCTCGACCTGCGGCAGCGCGAGAAAATCGGCCCACGAAAGGCGCTGCGGTTTGTTCACCTCGCCATCCACCGTGAGTGACCAGTGATCGGTTGTAATACGGGGGTGCTGGCCAAGATCGAGCACCGGCCAACCCTGCGTGAGGGTCTGTCCGACCGGAAGTTTGGGCATGCCGTGCCGATTGGGAGCGCCGCTGCCGAGCGGACGTTCAGTCGCCTGCACGGCGGGCTTGGCGATAAATCGCTCGCGCAGCTTGAGGCGTGCTTCGATGATTCGCGCGGTCTTGTCGTTCGCATCAGCCATGCGCGCATTGTAGCTTCACCGAGTAAACTCCGCCGCCGTGAGAAACCTTCTCGGCAAACTCTGGCGCGCGCTGCAGATCATCGTTCCTTTCGGGATTTTGGTACGCGCCAAACCGCGCCACTACCGCGAGATGTTGCGCGTGTTGTGGCAGAACCGCGGCCGCTGGCGCTATGCGTGGCGCATTCTCGCGCACGGGGTGTGCGACGGTTGCTCGCTCGGTCCGCGCGGGTTGCGTGACGACGTTATCCCTGGCGTGCATTTGTGTCTGACGCGCTTGGGGCTCTTGCGCCTCAACACCATGGGGCCGATTCCCGATCGCGCACTCGAGAACATCGATCGGTTGCGCGCCATGACGAACGAAGAGTTGCACCACCTGGGCCGCGTGCCCGCGCCACTGTTGCGCCGTCCCGGTGATCGTGGCTTCACACGGATCACGTGGGATGAGGCGGCGCGCATCGCGGCCTCATCGCTTGCCGAAACCGACGTCGATCGCATGGCTTTTTTCGTCAGCTCGCGCGGCCTCACCAATGAGGCCTACTACGTGATGCAGAAGCTCGCGCGCATCGCGGGAACGCCGCACGTCGACTCCTGTGCGCGCCTCTGCCATGCCGCGTCCACCACCGGTCTCAAAGCGACGATCGGTTGGGCCGCGCCGACCTGCTCGCTCGGCGACATGATCGGCACCGATCTGCTCGTGCTCATCGGAACGGATCTCGCCAACAACCAGCCGGTCACCACCAAGTACATGCACTACGCCAAGTCGCAGGGCACGCGCATCGTGGTGATCAATCCGTTTCGCGAGCCGGCGCTCGAGCGCTACTGGGTGCCCTCGGTGCCTTCGTCGGCGCTGTTCGGGACCGCGCTCATGGATGATTTCTTTTCGGTGCGTCCAGGCGGCGACATCGCGTTTCTCTGCGGGACGTTGAAGTCGCTCGACGAAAAGTGTGCTTGGGACGATCGCTTCATCGCTGAGCGCACGAGTGGTGCGGAGGCGTTGCGTACGCACTTACGTACGCTGTCCTGGGGGCGGATCATTGAGGACAGCGGGCTTCCTCAAGACGAGATCGAGCGTTTCGCGCAGCTCTACGCCAACGCCAAGACCGCGGTGATCCTCTATTCAATGGGGCTCACTCAATATCCCTTTGGCGTCGAGAACGTGAAGATGGTGGCCAATCTCGCATTGGCGCGCGGAAACGTTGGTCGCGCCAAGACGGGCATCATTCCGATTCGCGGCCACTCTGGCGTGCAGGGCACCGCGGAGTGCGGTGTCGACCCTGACAAATTGCCGGGTGGTGTCGAATTGAACGCCGCCAACTGTGCGCGATTCGAATCGGCGTGGGGACATCCGATTCCACGGAGGCCCGGGTTGAAGGCGGCACACGCGCTCGACCGCGCGGCGCAAGGAGAGATGGATCTCCTCTATCTGGTCGGTGGAAATTTTCTCGAGACGATGCCCGATCCGGACAACGCGCGCGCAGGCCTGGCGCAGACACGAGTGCGGGTTCACCAAGACATCGTTCTCAACACCTCGACGCTCGTCGACGCTGCGGAGCTGGTGCTCGTGCTGCCCGCACAGACGCGCTACGAGTCGGGAGGCACATCTACGTCGACCGAGCGGCGCATTCGCTTGACGCCGGCCATCGAAGATCCGGCGGGGTCGCAAATTCCCGAGGCGCGTGCGGAGTGGGAAATCCCCTCACTCATCGGCCGCGCGTTGCGACCCAACCATCCCGCGCTTTTTTCCTACGCCTCTCCCGCCGACGTGCGTGCCGAGATGGGCGAACTCATGTCGCTCTACAAGGGGATCGAGCTGTTGTCCGCGGAGGGCGATGCGGTGCAGTGGGGCGGACCGCGGCTCGGCGCGGATGGATTTCCCAACATGCCGGACAACCGCGCGGCGTTTAGCGTGGTGGAAATTCCGGACACGAAAATCCCCGCGGGAAAATTTCAACTCGCCACGCGTCGTGGCAAGCAGTTCAATTCGATTACGTATGGTCAGCGTGATCCCATCACTGGCGCGCCGTCGCGGCGCGATGTTCTCATCGCAAAAAGTGATCTGGTCGCGCTCGGCATCGCCGAAGGCGACGAAATTCTTTTGCGCTCCAAGCTAGGCGAGATGCGGGCGCGCGCGAGATCCGGGCCGTGTCGGCCGCAACATGTTCAGGCCTTTTGGCCCGAGGCCAACGTGCTTATCGAGCGGAGCTATGACCCCTTGTCGGGGGAGCCGGATTACAACGCAGTCGTTTCTATCGAGCGGGCCACGTTGGGGTGAGCAGGAAAATTTTTTTCCTGCTTCATGGATGTCGCCTGATCCCCTTCGGGCGCCGCTTCATTCTTTCTCGCAGGCGATCCCCCAGTTGCCGATGCAGCGATCGTGCGCAGCTTCCGAATCCACCCGGCCCGCGCGGGCCATCTTCAAGGAGCACGCACATGATGGAAGAGCAGATCAACCTAACTGGAGACAACACCACCAAAGCCATAGAGTCGGCGATTAGCCGCACCTCTGACGGCGAGCGCAACGGAATTTTCCGAGACATCGATCGCACGTTGGGCGTTGTCCCCGGTTTCCTCAAAATGCTGCCGCCGACGCACCTCGCCAGCGAGTGGAAAGAGTTCAAGGAGTTTGAGCTCAGCAACGAAACCGCGCTGCCCGCGAAGGTGAAGGAGTTGGTCGGATTGGCGGTCGCGTCGGTGTTGCACTGCAAGTACTGCACTTACTTCCACACGGTCGGCGCAGACATGCAGGGCGCGACGGCGGAAGAGATCAACGAGGCGCTGCTCATGGCCAAGCACACGGCGGGTTGGAGCACCTACCTCACCGGTTCGCGCTACGACCTCGACCAGCTCAAGCAAGAGGTGGCGGTGATTCGTTCGAACGTGCAGCGTCAGGGTTTTGGACAAGGCCCCAACGTTGGCGGCGGGCGGCATTAGCCTCCCCAAGTCGGAATGAGTGCACGGAGGCACGGAGGCACGGAGATACTAAAAATATTTCCGTGTCTCCGTGTCTCTGGGCGAAGGGAAGGGCGCAGCGCAACTACGCGTCGGTTCCCTCGGGTAGCGCGCGCCACGCGAACGCCCACACCAGCGTGCCGACGAGGAGCGAAGCAGGCACCAGTGCCAATGCCAGCGGGAGGCTGGCGCGATCGGCGATGGCGCCGACCAGCAGCGGACTCAGCGCGTCGCCGAACAGGTGAATGCAGAGAATCGAAACGCTGAAGGCGCGATTTCGCAGGGCGCTGGAAACGGCGTTGACGATGACGGTGTTGATCGGGCCGTTGTAAAACCAAAGAAAGAGTTGCGCGGTGAGCACGCAGGCGCCGATGGCAAAACGGTCGTGCAAGCGGATCGCGAGAAGGGCGAAGAGGGTGGCCGTGAAGAGCGAGAGCGCGCTGACGGCGAGGTAGGGGTGGCGCGTTCGTCCGCGCAATCGATCGCCGCAGAAGCCGCCGAGCAATGTTCCGCCGAGGCCACCGACGACGGCGGTAGTGCCTACGAGGGTGTCGGCTTCGGCCAGTGTGAAGCCGCGGTGGCGCGCGAGAAAAGTGGGAAACCAATCGGCGAGCGCGCCGGACGCGAAGGTCACCGCGACATAGCCGAGCACGGCGAAGAGGTAGGGGCGGTTTCTTGCCAGAAGGCGAAGCGCTTCGGGCCAAGTGGATGCCGCGACGGGCGGGCAGAGCGTCGGTGCGTCGAATGCGCCACGCGCGGGTTCGCGAATCATCAGGACCAGGGCCGCGGTTGCGAGGCCTGGTAGTCCGCAAGCAAGAAACGCCATGCGCCATCCGAAGTGCGCGCCCAAAATTCCACCGACGGTGAAACCGATCGCGGCGCCAACTGGAATGGCGACGTAGAAAATGGTCAGGACGCGATTGCGACGCGCAGGCGGAAAGTAGTCGCTGAGGAGCGACGGGCTGATCGTGGCATACGCCGCTTCGCCGATGCCGACGGCGGCGCGGGCCACGAGGAACATCGTGAACGATTGCGCGAATGCCGCTGCCGCCGTGGCTGCCGACCAGAGCGCGACGCCGGCGGCAATGAGACGGTTGCGCGAGTAGCGGTCAGCCAGCGAACCGAAGATCGGGCTGGCCAGCATGTAGACGACGACGAACGCGGTGAGCGGAAGACTCGTTTGCGCGTCGGTGAGCGCGAGATCCTTTTTGAAAAGATCTTTGACGGCGCTGGGGAGGTAGCGATCGACGTAGTTCAAAAGGTTCATCGCGGTGAGCACCGCGACGGCGAAACGGGCGTTCCGAAGATGTGCCGAAGGAGCCGTGCTGGTGGTGCGTTCGGCGCCTGGCATGGCCGGGATTAAATCACGGGGACCTGCGAGGCGTATGCCTGCGCCTAGCGTTCGAAGAGATCTTCCGCTCTCACGATTTTAATTTCGCGCTTGTCCATGTCGATCGGAAATGCCGCGATGGTCTTGTCCTCCTCGATGATCGCGGCCGGCTTTTCCACGGTGTAGGTGATAGGCGTGGGCGCGCCGCGCGTGATCTGTTCGACGAACGTTTTTGTGTCTTTGGTGACCACGGCGATTTCGAATTTTCGCGGATCGATCCATTTCTTGAGCGCCGCGTTAACTTCTTCGAGCGAGAGCGTCGGCAGCCGTTCGCGCAGGCCGCTCAGGAAATGGGGCGTTCCGTAAAACTGCTCGTCGATGGCATAGCCGACGCGGCGCGAAGCGGTCTGTTCCCAGAGGCGCGAATAGCCATCGAGAAAGAGCTTGGTGTCTTCGAGCTCGGCGGCGCTGAGGCCTTTGTCGACGAGATTTCGCGTTTCGTAGAGCGCCATGCGAATGGCGAACGCGGCTTGCTGGGGTTCCACGGGACGAATCCAAATGGAGAAAAGCTGTTGGCGGCGGCCAATATTCGGCGCCGCGAAGGTCGAGTCGCCATCCTGAATGAAGCGCTCGATATAGGCATAGTCGCCATAATTAAGTCCGCGATCGCCGCGCATCTGCTGCATCAGGCGGCCATTGAATTGGCGATGCTCGCCGAAGGCTGAGGCGACCACCATGAGCGCGTACCCGTCGCGGTCGCCGCGTTTGGCGGCATAGGGAAAACCAAGGCTCACGGCGGTTGAGGCGGTGTCCTTTTCGACGATCAGCATGCGCGCGGGCGGCGCCGATGGGAGGGGAAGGTGCGCAATGGGCGCGCTGACCGCGGGAAGTTTCGCCAGCTTTTGGTCGAGCGCTTCGACCAGCGTGCGATCAGTGGAGACGCCGAGCGTCAAGCGATCCCGCGTGAAGACGCGCGCGATGTGCGTCTTGATATCGCTCAGCGTAATCGACTTGAGCGAGGTCACCGAGCCGCCTACGTAATGACCATAGGGATGGCGCGGCGTCGACCAGCCGTAGAGGAGCTGGCTGAGCGATTCTTTGCCGAGGTTTTCGTCGTCGGCATTGCGCAGCCGTTTTTCGATATCGTCAATGGCGTTTTGGCGAAGGCGATCGAACTCTTTGGGATCAAGCCGCGGCGCCACGAGCGTATCGACAAAGAGTGGAAGGTACGCGTCGAGGTTGTCGCGATGAACCCGCCCAATCCAAGCGGTCTGCTCGACGTCGACCTGCGCATCGAGCTCGCCGGCGAGTGGAAAGAGCGCCGCGATCAGATCCGACGCGCTGAGTTTCTGCGTGCCGCCTTGCACCATCAGCGCGGCGCAGAGCGCGGTCAGACCTTCTTTGCCAGTCGGATCATCGATCGATCCCGAGCGAAAAACAGCACGTACCGCGACCACCGGCCGATTCATCTCCAGCGCGATCAGCGTCGGACCAGCATTGGGCGCGGCGACGGTCGACAACAAGATGGCGAGGATCATCGGATTTCTCCGTCGTGCGCGATGGTGACGATGGTGCGGTTGGTCTCTACGAAATACTGCTTCACGAATTGGGCAATCTGCTCACGCGAAACGCCGGCCATCTGCACCATTAAATGATCCAGCGCATCGGGAGCACCCGTGGGACCGGCCGCGGTTCCCAGCGTTTCGGCGATCTTATCGGCCGTTTCAAGTCCCATTAAAAGCGAATAACGCTGATTGCTTTTAATGGTGTCGAGATATTTCTGGTCGATATCGCCCGAGGCAATTTTGGCCAGCGCGGCATGGAGTGCACTTTCGACCGCGGCGCTGTTCTCGGCTTTCTTAAGTTTCACATCGAGCCAATATTGATTGGGATCGCGGTGATCGAAATAATTGATGTCAATCGACTCCACGAGCTGCCGATCCAAAACAAGGTCTTTGTAAAGCGGCGAAGCCGGACCGAACGCCAACGATCCTAAGAGATTTTGAATCGCCGCGTCCAAGGTGTCGCGCTTCGCCGCGGGCGTGTGCCAACCATAGATGACATAGGGCAACGTTGGCGTGGGCCAGGCGATCTTGGCGGTCTTCGACTGAGTCTGCGGCTTCTCGGTGGGAATCTCCACCGCGTCGCTCTTCTTTGACCAAGCGCTGTAATTTTTTTCCACCAACGCCGTGACGGCCGCTTCGTCAAAATCGCCGACAACAAAGATCGTGCAATTGGACGGCGTATACCAGCGATTAAAGAATCCGAGGCTGTAATCATAACGACTTGGCATGGCCCGAATATCTTCGATAAACCCCATGGTGGTGTGCTTGTAGGTCGAGGTGTCGTAGGCCGTGGCGTCGAGGACCTCTTCGCCCTTGAAGAGCGGTTGCGAGGCGCTCTTGTTGTATTCCCCGAGGACGGCGCGCGCTTCGGTCTGAAAGCCTTCTTGCGAATATTTCAGGTTCTGAAAACGGTCGGCTTCCATTTCAACAATGGCGGGCAATCCCTCTTTTTTGAAATAGATATGATAAAAAGTGAAGTCGTCGGTCGTAAAGGCATTGCTGTCCGCGCCATAGCGATGCAGGTTCGCTTCATATTGCGCGGGCGTAAAACGGTCCGTTCCCCGGAACATCATGTGCTCGAAGAAATGGGCGAAGCCAGAATGGCCGGGCTCGATTTCGTTGCGCGATCCGACGCGAACGAGCGTGGTGTAGGCCACCAAGCCCGGTGAGTCGAACGGGACGGTGACCAGCCTCAGCCCGTTCGGGAGCGTGTGGACCTTCATCGCGTAGGGGAAGAAGCGACCGGCGATGGACTCGTTTGCGGGGGTGCGATCGGGAAGAGGCTGGAGGTCGCTGGTGGCGCAGGCGGCGGAGAGGAGGAGGAGCGCCGCGCGGCAGAGACGAGTCATCGCGAAACCTTTCTTTTGGAAATGGTCGCGGCGATAGCACTCTGGGGGGGAGCGGTGCAACGGCCGATGGTTTCTTCTGTGGTAGACTAGCCCGACAGCTTGTCCGCACACCTTCTATACACCTGATTGCAGTCTTTCGGAGGGCGTATGAGATTCGTTCGCGTAGCGGCGCTCGTCCTGCTGGTGACCCAGACTTTCTGCGGAAAATCGGCCAAGAAATCCTCGGCCAGCGGCAGTGCCATCAGCGCCGCGGAACTCTCCGATATGAAGGCTCTGGTGAAGGAGCTGGTGACGGAGTTCGACGATTGTGAAGGTTGCAAGAAAACGTTCTTCGCTGGCTTTGCCAAATGGCTCGGGAACAAACCGGGGGAGAACGTTTTCCGCTTAAAGAAATGGTTCCGGTTCAAGACCGTTTCTCCTGACGAATTCGAAGCGACCGTTACAAAGATCTACCAGAACGCGAAGGCGCAACCTGAAGCGGAAGCCCTGCTCAAAAAGATGAATGCCGCCGCCGCACGTGTGGTGATGGCGAAACCTGGGCTAATCAAGAAATGGACGGAGAGCGGCCTTTCGCAAGATGCTGCGGAGGACTTTTTTACGCAGTACTTCATTCTGCGAACAACCGAAGTCACGGTCATGCGCCGACTGCCAAGCTTCGCCGGCGAGGTTTACGGCGACACGGTGAAGGCCTACAGCGCGCTCATGGGCAGTGAGTTGGGCAAGCTTGCCAACGGGTCTCCGGGCGTCGGTTTGCAAAACATGATTAACCTGTTTGCTAAAAAGGGAAACGGAAAGTCATTCGTCCAAGAGTTCTGGACAAATGGGGCCGGCCTTATCGATTCGCCGCTGGAAGCATTCATGGCCATGCACGTTTCCGTGCGGATACGCCCGACGCTTTTTGCGTTTGCGGAACCGCACGCCGCCCTCGGAGTTGATAGCGGGCTTGGGGAATTGGCTTACGATCTCCAACGCTGGTTGAAAGGCGGAAGACCATTTACTAATCGAGACCCAGGAAGCGCGGAGTATTTCATCCGGAACATCGCTGGAAGCATCGTCCAGAATCCCAAGACAAAAGTGCTTGCACAGATGCCAGAATGGATACGAACCGTGCGAGAATCCGGCGTTTCCCACCTTATTATGAATGCCGCCGGCGATTCGGGTCCATTTTTCCGAAAATCCGGATCGCGGGCGATCTTCAAAACTGTTGATGGCCAAGAATTTTCATACGGCGCCGAGGAGATCACCAACGGTGCGTTCACTCAATTCATGAAAGCGCACTTCGCTGAATATGAAATCTATTTCAACAGTACCGGTGAGCTCAAAGGTCTTCTTAAAGGACTTCTTGGAAACGTAATTTCGGATACAACAGTGGCGATTCGGATCGCTGACGACCCCCCTCCACCTGATGACGGGTCGTCGACTGGTGACGGCACCCAAAGTGACGGTAGTGAGGCCGATAATGTCGATAATAACGATGACCTCGTTGCGTTTTATGACGACCCGAACATTCCCGTTGACTATGGCGGCGTCAGCGATCCGGCGGAGGACGACTACGACAATCTATCGGATCAAGACCTCGACGATTTAGGCATTACCTACGATGACGATCTCGGGGATCAAACGGAAATTGCGGATGCCGAGAGCTCCGTCGACGATCCTCTCGCGAATGATCCGAATGCAACCCTCGACCAAACGGCCGACAATGGCGACGGAAGCGATCAGACAGCCTCGACAGATTCAACAGATACCGGCGCTTAGTTAGAAAAAGGCCCATGCGACCAGCGATGCGATTGGCGGTTGTAGTGCTTCTTTCTTCCCAGGCGTTTTGTCACAGCAAGAAATCTCCGAAGGGCAAGAGCTCAAGCGCGCTTAGAGACGAGGGATTCCGTGCGGTGGGATCGCTACACCTAACCGATGACCCAAATTTGATTGGCGACCCGAGGTACCTGGGGTGCCCCGTTCGGGCGATGCAGGACAATTATAACAGCGGCGGGAACGTACCGGATGCCTGCTTTGCGATTACCGGTAACGTTTTTAAGAATGCGAGTGAATTCGAAAAGCTTTTGGCGGTGGACAATTACAGCCGTCTCGGGCTTGATCCACTGGCCATTAGCACGTGCATTATTCAGAACAGTCAGTTCAAGGACATGGACGACGCCAATCGCCGCAAGGTGATTGCCGACGTGTACTACCAGGCCAATGCTGTCCGCGCCGCGGCGCTGGGCGCGATCGAAGCCATGGCTGCCATCGATGTTTTGCTCGGCCAGGAAGTCCTTCCGGAGGGCGGCCTGGCGAGTAAGTTCGTGGTCGAATCCGATCGTTGGGTCATCCGGCTCCGAGCGACTTGTCGCCACTACTTGGGAACCTGGGGCGCGATGGTCCAACGTACCAAGAAATACATTTTTGATAACTCGCTCTTTTGGTGGTTCGAGAGGTACCACCCGGAGCGCAGCTGCAATAATGCAAAGATTCCCCGGGCCTGCACGCGCGAAGAGCTCGAGGAAATGCGCCAAGATCTTTTGCGTGAGGCGCCTTGGCTCCTGGGCGAAAAGATGCGAGGCGTCGCGCTGATTCAATTGTCCCCACTTTCGAACGATCCGGCGGGGCAAATTGACCGAGAGATTAAGAAACTCGGAGCTGCGGGTGGCGATATTGAAGGGGCGCTTCGCGCGCAACTGCTAGATAACCGCCAGAGAATTTACACAAAACTTCAAGAATACAACCATGCCGCCAGTTGCATCTTTAACGCCGGCCTTACGGCCAGTACCTGCGGCGATCTCTACAGCATCGTTAAGGACCTCGGATTCGATGCGCGGCCGCTAGCCAATTCCGCACGTGAAGAGGAACGAATGGCGCGGGAGTATGTGGCAGCCCAGGCGAAGGCGCACAAGGACATCGGTCCAACGATGGGGAAGGCGCTACAGCGGCAATTCCAGAGCTTCGCGCAACCCCAGGGCCTCGTTAATGCGTTGCATTCAGCGCAGTGCCGGACCACGGACGTTCTGGCGCCCAAGGAATTCTGGCAACGGATGAGGCGAGAGATGCTGGAGCTCGCGCTCACTCAGTTTTTACCGGGAGGCGCGCTCAGGCTTGTCGGTCTCGCGCAGCGACTCGCACAATCGGGCAGTAAGGCCGCAACGGCATTAGTCGTTGCGCACAAAGCGTTCGAGCTGATTCAAATGGGGGGAAGTACTTATCTGGCGACTTCTGGACTCGGTGGAGCTGTGACCGAATGCACCAAGGCCGCCTCCGGTGCACTAGCGGATCCCAATCTCCACCTTGCCGTCTCCGACCCAGAAAACATTTGCCATAACGGCGCGCCCTTTCACGACAATGCAAACCAGCTGATTCCTACGGCCATTCGCGATTACGGCACGTGCATGACCAATTCCATCGTCGAATTGGCGTTCGGGGCGATTGGCGCCAAGTCGCTGTTGCAACAATACAAGTTAAGTAGGCTGGCTGACGCACCACTCGATGACAGCGAGGTCGTCGCGGAAAACGATCAACCAACGGACGGGTCGGGAGATTCCTCGGCAAGTAGCACTAGTGAAGCACTCTTGCCGGGGGACGTATCAAGTAGCGACAGCACCATAAGCGATGCACCACCGGATGCGACGGACAGCGCCAATACAGATGAGACGTCCGACCTATCCGCGGATGAAGTCGATGATCCGGATTCCGATCCGAATCTCAATCCCGATCTCGACTTTTCGGATTTGCCAGACGATCCGAATGTCGCTGATCTTTACGACTCTTGCGAAAGCCTCAGTTGCGACGAAACTATTGGTGAAGCATGTGTTGGCGATGATCCTATCTGTGTTCTTGACACGGCGACCGCCGAGGACTCCCTTCCTGATGACGAGGGGTTGGCGGCGAGCGATGGTTCGGAGGGGGTAGAGGTGCCCGACGACGGCGTAGCGAACGCGGGCTCATCGGATGCCAGTGCGGTGCCTGGCGAAGCTGGAGGGCCGTGCGTCAGCGGCGTTTGTAACGATGACAACTTGACGTGCGTGGAAGACACTTGTGTTGGCGCGAACCCGACCTGATCAGGCGTCTTAAAAATCCCCACCCGCCCCACCGCCTCCCGAGCCGCCACCGCCGCCACCTGAAAATCCGCCGCCGTCTCCACCGCCGAATCCTCCACCGCCTCCGGAGACGTACGGCCCGCCAAACGGTTGCAGCATGCGTGTGAACTGATGCTGGTATCCGCACGCCGCGCAGCTTTGTAAATCCACTGCTTCACCCGCGCGGAAGTGCGTCGGTTCGGCGAGCACGCGTCCCTCGAGCAGCATCCAGCGTCCGCAGCGTGGGCAACGGTGCTGCGCGATCGAGAGAAGCAGCCAGCTGTTGACCGCGGCGCCGATGGCCAGCACGGCCCACGCGACGAGGCCGACCGCGGTGATCCACATCAAGAGCGCAAGCCCGCCGCCCAATGCCGCGCCTGCGCCGATCAGCGTGTTGCTCGGCAAGCGTCGCCGAACGTAGAGCGCGAGGAGCGCCGCGAAAAAGAGTGCCGACAAAATGAGTGCGAGCAGCGCGTCTCGGGCTTCGTTACCGGCGCGCGACGCGTTCGCCGATGCGCGTGCGGCGGCGCCACCGTGGCTGGCGTCTTCCGCCACCACGGCGATGAGCGACGTCACGAGCTGAACGAGCCCCGGCCCCCATTGTGCCTTTTTCAAAAAGGGGAGCGCCGCATCGCGCATCGCCCCGACTTTGCCATCGGGCAGAATTCCTTCGAGTCCATAACCGACTTCGATCTTGATTCCGCGTTGGCCCGGCGGTCCGACTTTGAGCAGGACGAGCAGTCCGTCGTCTTTTCCGCGGTGACCGATGCCCCACTTCTTGGAAAGATCGACTGCGAATTCCTCTTTGCTGCGATCGCGCAAATCCGCGGTGACGGCGATTTCGATTTGTCCCGCGCCGGAACGATCGAGCGATTCACAGAGACGTTCCAACTCGGAAAAACTGGCGGCGTCGAGCGCGTGCGCTTCGTCGAGGACGCATTGGCCGCGGGGTTGATCGGGTAGGGCGGTCGGAGCACCGGACGCAGCACCGGAAAAAAGGAACGCCAGAAAAAGAATTGCGTGCCATCCGAATCGTTGCAGCGCCACGCGTCCTCGCGCGTCGAAAACAACGCCTTCCGATTCTAGCTTCGCGCGTTGCTCGGCCGCGCCCAGCGGGTCGCGCACCGTGATCGCCGCCCAGCCCCGCGCGCGCGATCCCAAAACGCGCTGCCACGGAACGGTAGGACGCGGAGAGGCCGGCAACGCCGCAAGCGCGAAACCAACTTGTCGTGCGGAGTGCGGCTCTCCAGCGGCGCGCGCAATGGCTCCGTAGGTCGCGATTCGTCCCTTGGGAATGCGGCGGATCACGCGGTAAAAGCGGTCCCAGCCCGCCGGATACTTGATTGACATAATATCAAGTAGGCCTTAACGGGCCAACCCGCGCAAACCCTGCACGTAGGACTCGGGGAGGCCGGCGTTGCGCGCGCCACGCTCGAGCGCTTCCATGAACCGTTCGCTGATGGCGCCGTCGCGGCTGGCGCGGTCGGGGTGCGTGGTGAACGCGGTGGCCGTAAACATGCCTTTGCTCGTCTGCACCGGCACCTTACGTTCGATGCTCATCCCGGTGACCGCGCCCTCTTTATGCTGCACGATCGGCCAATCTTCCGCCGCGATTTCGAAGAGGAGTCCGTGCACGCGCGCGTTCGCTTGATCGCAAAGTCCCGCCACGCGGCCGCCCCACCAACGCGAGGGAAAATCGAAGACCAACGACACGTCCAGCGCCTCGGCCTTTTCGCCGGCTGGCAAATTGAACGCGGTGTAGCCATGCTCGGCGCGCCATTGCTCGAAGGCCGCGCGATCGAGCACCGTGGAATAGGCAAAATAGAGACGCGGCGGCCCGCCACGTTCCTTTGCGCGCAACTGTGTGACCTGACCAAAATGGTTGTCCATGCGGTATGGGACTCCGGTGATTGACGTTCTCTTCTATTCCAGTAGCCATGGTTTCGGCCATGCCTCGCGCGACTACCAGGTGATTCGCGCGCTGAATGCACTCGACCAGCGCGTGCGCGCGCATGTTCGTTCGGCGGTGGCCGATTGGTTCAGTGCCAATGCGCTCGACGGTGTGCCGTGCGATCGCTCGTCGGCGCGGCTCGATCTGGGCATTGTTCAGAGCGATAGCTTGCAGCAGGACTTGAAAAAAACCCTGGAGGCGTGTCGCGCGAACTTGAGCGAGCGGCCGCGCCTGATTGAACAAGAAGTCGCATTGATGCACGCGCTTCAACCAAAACTAATTGTCGCGGATATGCCGGGCATCCCCTTTGTTGCGGCACGGCGTGTGGGAATTCCCGCGCTGGCGTTTGGAAATTTTTCGTGGGACTGGATTTACGATGCCTTCGTCGATGCGCATCCCGGTTTCGCCGAAATTCGCGACTCCTTTTCTGCTGACTATGCGCTGGCCGACGGCCTTTTGCGGTTACCGTTTCACGGTGGCGCAGTCTCCTCCGCTGCTTTTCGCGCCGTTGAAGACATGCCGTTGGTGGCGCGCGAATCCACCGTTTCCCGTGGAGAAACGCGCCATCGGCTCGGACTTCCCTCGGACGTTCCGGTGGTGTTGCTATCCTTCGGCGGCCTCGGTGCCGGCGCCATCGATGCGGCGGCGCTCGAGGTGCCCGAGCTTCGCCGCTTTCAGTTCGTGGTGACGCCGCCCGTTAGTAGCGCGACGCCGCACTCCTCGCGGTTTCGCACCATCGAAAATGCGCGTTTAACCATGTGCGGACTCTCCTATCCCGATCTCGTTCATGCCAGCGACGTGGTTCTAACGAAACCAGGATATGGAATCGTCAGCGAGTGCTTAATCAATGAAACGCGCGTTCTCTACACTTCGCGCGGCGAATTTCGCGAATATCCGAATCTGGTCGAAGCATTGGAGCGGGACGGCGCCGCGGCGTTTATTCCGCCGGAAGATTTTCGCGCCGGGCATTGGGCGCCCTATTTGGAAACGCTTCTTGCACGACCGACGCGCGCCTGCCCATTTCCGAGAGACGGCGCCGCGAGCGTGGCGCGGATTCTGCTCGACCGCATCAGAAAAACCTAAGGCGCGCCGGCGCTGGTGTCCACGCCGTAGCGCACCGCGGGACGGTCTTTGAGCTCGGTTGTGATGTCCCCGTTATCAAAGCCGACCACTTTGACCGTGGTTGTTTTGCCGTCCTCGGTATTGAAGCTGTAAGAAGATTGGATCCTGAATTGGTACGAATCGAGGTAGTTGAAAATCAGAAAATCGACGCCGTGATAAACGAGGCTCACCGTGAGTTGGTGCGGTCCGGAGGGCACTTTCCCCTGGAAGATTTGTAGCGGCTCGTCGCGCTCCACCGCGCCTTTGTGCGCATAGATCACCGAATCATCGAGCGTATAGTTCACGCTTTCCAAAACGAAAGAATTGCCCATTTCATTGGTATGAAAAAAGGCGACTCCTGAATTCGCAGGCGGCGGTGGCGGCAGTTCGATTTCCTTCACCGCCACTTCGATTGGCGCGGGTGGTGCAACCGGCGCGGGCGAAGGGAGGGGCGGCACGTCAACAGGCGTGACGATTTCGGCGATCGGTTTCGCCTCCGGAATCTCGGGCGCGGCGACGATTTTTTCTTTTTGCGCCGGGCGTTCGGCCTTAGGTTCCGCTAGTTTCGGCTTGGTCATCGGCTCCAGCGGTATTTTTGGCTCGGGAACCGCGGTCTTCTCCGCAACTGTGGTTTTTTCTGCAACAGGGGCCGTCTTGGCAACAGGAGGTTTCTCCGCCACCTTTTCTTGCGCAACCGCAAGCCGCGGCTTCAGCGTTTCACCCTCGACGGAAACCTCGAAATACCGCTTCTCCCCGCTGGAAAAAAGCGCCGCGTCGAGTGGTTTCTTCTTGGTCGCTCCGCTGTCGTCGCTCTGCGCGCCGAGCTCAACTTTGTACTCGCCGGTCGCATCCACGAGCAGCGCGTAGGTCTCTTCCCACAGCGCCATTTCCGAAGCGTCGCCGCGCGCGTTCGCGAAAAGTTTAAAGGTGACCTGTTGAATGCCGGTCACGGGCTTTTGGGCGCGTGCCGTTAACTTGCCCGTCTGAACGATGATTATCGCGGAGGCATTGGCCGACGTTGGAATCGAAATCGAGAGGAGCAACGATAACAAAATGAGCGTCTGCATCAGGATCTCCTAAATTCCCCGAGACCAAAGAAGCGCCTACTATGCATGAGGCGCAGGGGACCGACAAATGGATCTCGCGAATTAGCACATGGCCGAACGACCCGACCTCGATTACTGGATTCCTTGCTTGGACGAAGCCGTTGCGGGCCGCGCTATTCACGCTGTTCGGGTGAAAAAACCGATCGTGGTTCGCCTGGCGGTTCCAGGGCGCGCGGAGGATCTGCTGGTCGCGCAGACCATTCGCGGCGTGCGGCGGCGCGGCCATTTCGTTGTCTTTGATCTCATCGGTTCGGAGAGTCTCGCCATTGTGGTTTCACCGATGTTGGCCGGGCGCTTTTCAATTGCAGCCGCGGGAGAAACCAAATCACCGGGCGATTTGGCGGTTGCGCTCTTGCTCGAGGACGGACGCGAGCTGCGTTACCGCGACGATGTTTCCATGGGCAAATTCTATGTTGCCGCGGCGGACCGATTGGAAGCGCTGCCCGGATTTTCGCAAATTGGCGTGGACGTCCTTAACCGCCGCCTTTTCACTCACGCCGTGTTTCGTGCATTGGCCCGTCAGCGCCGCGATCAGGCCAAAGTATTTTTAATGGATAAAGCGGCGCTCGATTCATTTGGCAATGCCTATGCCGATGAAGCGTTGTGGGAAGCCCGGCTTCATCCCAAAACACTGGTCCGCAAACTTCCCGACGCAGATTTGGATCGGCTTCCCGACGCGCTGGTGGCGGTGCTCTCCAACGCCAATAAGGAGATCGCGCGGCGCAAACCCGCGCCGGATATGAAGTTGCGTGATTTTCTAGAAGTGCGAGGACGCCACGGCCATCCCTGTCCTCGGTGTGGTTCGACCATTCGCAGCGCGGGCGTTCATGGGCACGACGCCGATTTTTGTCCGGCTTGTCAGCCCGACGCCCGAGGTAGCACGCTCGTGGATTGGCGCAAATTACCGCGCTAATTTTTCCCCGAGCTAAAAGCGCGCGCGAAATGCACGTAGCCGGCGCGAGCCGCGCGACAGCTCATCGAAGAGGAGGCCGCGAAAGACCATGGTGTAGAGCAGCGTCAGGAGAAACGCCGGCAAGAGAAAAAGTGAAAGGCCGCCGCCCGAGAGAAAAGGGCCAGCCAAAAGAATGGGCGCTTGCAATGGGTTCAGGAGCGATGGAATCAGATAGGCAATGCCGGAAATTCCGTTGGCCCAAAAGATCGGCGTGGTCATGAGCGCAAAGAGTGCCAGCGTGAAATTGGGAACAAACCATTCGATCCAGTTGGCTTGAACGAATTTCGCCGATTCAGAAACCACCGCGAGGCTGCCCTGCAAACTGGAACCGAGGCGGCGTTTGTAAATGATCTCGGGGCAGGCATTGAGGAAAACGAATTCGCCAATGGCAACGGCCAAACCAACGGCCAGCTGTCCACCTGATTAAATCCATTCAACGCAATCGCATCCACCACGGAATCGCCTGGCCAGAAATTATCGAGCGTCCAACCATTCGCACCTTTTTTCTCGACCGGGTGCGCGGCAAAGGAGAGCACCCAGCGGACGGCAATGTCGTCGGCGCCGTCTTGGAAGAGCGTGTTTCCAACCAAATAGTGGAGATGCCACCAGGCATTCCTAAAATGCTCCGGACTATTTTCAGCGGGATTCACCCCGACACTATAAGGCGTGCTGCTTCCATTGACGTAGGGCGCAAACGAAATCCATACCGGGGCTCCGACGGAAGCGATGTCATGGATGTAGCTCATGGCCGCAGCGTCGTACGTTCCCTTCTCCACTTCCGCGAGCGTCGACGGTGGAGTCCAGGTGAGCCAAAGCTCCGTGCCGCGTTGCCAGAGCCGGTCCAGGAAATGAAAAAATTCAACGTTGCTGGGATAGCGATCGGCAAAGGCATCCAGCGAGCGATAGAGGAGGAGCCGATCAATATGATGGCCGATGTTTTTTTCCACCGACGCCAACGTTTCTTCGGAAACATTTTCGCCGAAATACATTCCGATGTTGATGTTCCCGATCGGCCGCTTCTCGCTGATGTCGGGACCGGGATCGGAAGGAGGCACGTCGTTGGTGGTCGTCCGCGCGCAGGCGGCCAGGAGGAGTATCGAGAGGAGTGTGCGATTCATCTTGGAATCGGCGACATACAAGGGACGAGCCGCCTGTTTCTTCGCCGACCGGCGTTCGAATAAACTCCGCTCCGAACCCCTTTTAGGACTGGCCCTAGTTCAATGATTGGACAGACTGGTATGCGCACGCGCACTCCAAATGCTTCGCAGGCCATCGGCATGGTGAATGATTATTTGATGAATTGCTTTCGATATCGCGATCTAAAACAAGAAGTCGACTTGCTAAAATGTCAAGTTAGTATTCGGGGCGTCCAACTTGAAGTATCAACTACCGTCCCCATTCGCTGAATGACCATGAATCGCCTCTTCGTTTTTCTTCTGATTCCGGCGTTTGCTCAGGCCAGCCAATATCCCGCAGTGGTAAAGGGCCCGGTCATCACCGGCGTCACCGAAACCGAGGCCTGGGTGGCTTGGTCGACCGCGCATCACGAGGGCGACGCCAGCGGGTTCAACCAATGCGCGGTCGATGCATTCACGGGAACGCCCAATGGCGATTCGCCGTCGCTGATGCTGTCGCCAGCGGCGCGTGGCGGCTCCTCGTTTTCGGATAACGCTTGCAGCCGCGAACATCGCGTGCATCTCACCGGCCTCTTGCCGGGCACCCATTATTCTTTTGTTCTCGACAAGCCGTTTGATTCCGAGAGCGGTTTGGTTCCCCACGGGCAATTCACCACCGCGCCGCTGGTGGAGACGCGGCCGGCGTTCAAGTTCGTGGTCTATGGCGATAGCCGCAACAACCCGGTGCTGCAGTCCTCGACGCGTGGCGATCACCAGGCGGTGGTGGATGCAATCCTCGCCAATGAAAGCGATGCCGCGTTTCTCGTTCATACTGGGGATTTGGCGCTCAATACGCCGGCCGTCTCCGGGGACGATAACGGATACACGGAGTTTTTCGATGTGGAACGCAAACTGCTCTCGCGGTTTCCACTCTTTGCCACGATTGGAAATCACGAAACGATTGATACGACCAATTATGATTCTTTGATTAATGCGCCCGGATTCACGCCCAATCAGCCGCATCCCTATTTTTATTCAACCGAATGGGGCCGGGTGCATTTCGCGTTTGTCGATGCCTTCGAGGGCGCGGCCGGTGCGTTGGGATTTGGCGATCGGGCGCCGGGCATTTCGGATGCGCAGGTGGAGTGGCTCGACGCCGATCTCGCAGCGGCGAAGGCGGCTGAAAAGGCCCTGTTCGTGGTGACTCACCAAGGGCCCTACAGCCATCCGGTGGCGGGATCGGGGCACGGCGGCGGTGCGGAGGCACAAGCCAAGGTCGCACCTTTGATTCTCAAATATGGCGTGCTGGCCGTTTTTTCCGGACACGATCACTATTACCAACGTGGTCGTGAAGGGTGCGTCGACTATCTCGTGGTCGGTGGTGGCGGAGCGCCAATGTACGACCCCGATGGCACGGCGGCCGGTGTGGTGGTGGCGCGGAAAACGCTTTCTTTCGTCGAAGTCTCGGTTTCACAGAGTGGAGCGACGACCGCGATCGCCAAAGACACCAGCGGTCGCGCGATCGATTCCTTCACTTTCACGCCAGCGAAGAGCGACTGTCTGACGGCGCCAGATGCCGGTGATTCGGATGCCGGCGCGTCGGATTCCGGTTTGTCCGACGCGGGTGGTGCGCTACCCGACGGCGGCGCGGACGCAGGTATTCCTGATGGCGCGAGCGTGCATGACGCTGGTGTTTCCGGTGATAGTCCCGCGCTTGTTGCGTCGGGTTGTGGCTGCAGAACCAGTGGTGTGGATCGCCTGGTCGCTGTGGTCCTCGTCGTGCTTTGGGGATCCCGTGGGCGTCGGCGTCGCAAGAGCGCGATCGTTCGCCGCAGTCTGGGCAATATCGAGACAGGCTCCTAAAACTCAATCACCAAGCTGACCCGATTTGGCATCGACTGCGACTGGGGTGCACGCAATCGGTAAACCGGGCTTGCCAGAGCGCGCACGACGCACTCCCGCTGCTCATGCCCGAGCTCTGCGCTTGGTCCCACGGGCTCAAGCTCGTGATCGGAGACCGCGCCACTCTCCGGATTCACCGAGGCGGTCCAGCGCAGCGAGCCAGGTCTGTCGGCGCCCGTGAAGCACTGCGCGAGTCGTGGGCTCCGTGCGGCGACCTGGAGGCGAAAATCGTCGAGCCAGCTCGGCGACGCGCGCGCGTCGCCCGCAAAAGCAGCGCGCGGCTGGGAGCTCAAATGGGCGTTAATGTGCCGCGCGCAGGCGGCTCTGGAACCTGCCCCGGAGATAGTCCCCAGGGATGCAGCGGACGAGCAGGTGTTGGCCCTCGAAGTTTCCGACCTCGGGATCGATGACAACCGGGCGTTGCAGGGAAACGAGCGGCTCATAGACCGTCACGCAGCCCGAGAGCAGGAGTCCAATCAGCCAAGCGGTACCGGCGTGGGGGAGGCGATGGATGATTTGGGGCATCGATCTCGGCTGAAGTTTGGCCCTCGTCCGCGCAGGACCCTACAGGCCGGCGCTGCCTTCTGTCCACGAATCTAATTGCGCGCGGTAACGCTCCACGAGTCGCCCGGGTTGCCGTTGGCGTCGTACTGCACGAACGACAATTCGCCGCTCGGCTTTTCGAGGACGGTGCCGAAACCGACGTCACGGTTGCTGGCGCCGCCCAGCCCAACCACCACCGCGCGGCCGTTGGCGCCGGTACTGCGCCGGTAGACGTGATCGTGCGCCGTGAGGATGAGCGAATAGTGGTGGCCCAAAACGGTGTTCACGACTGCGGTGTTTCCGTTGCGCGGTCCATCGATGGGATGGTGACGCGCGACGAACGTGTAGGTCGCTTCGGCATCGGCGCGGGCCAGCGTTGCTTCGAGCCACTGTGCCTCGGTGCTGTCCCAGGCATCGTCCGCGGCGACGACAAACACCGCCAGCCCGCGCGCGGTTTTGACGTCGAACGAATAGTAAGGAAGCGCGCTAACCGGTTTGAGCGCTTCGAGAAACGCGTCCATGTTGGCATCGCCGCCGCTGGTGGCGCAACGTCCCTGGCCACACTCGTGGTTACCCATGGTCATGAAGAATGGCTGCGGGAAAGCCTTGATGGCGTCCATGTACAGCCCCATCTGCGCGTGCGCCTCTTGCAGGCTGCCGTTGCAGACGAACATGTGGTCGCCCAGGTCAACCGCGAATTGCGCGCCGACTTTGGCCATCCCAGCGGCGACCTGCGCGATCTGATCCTTCGGGTACAATTGCGTCTGATCGCAGTCGTGCGGCCGCGTGTCGCCGGTCATGGCGAAGAAGAGATGATCCACGGCCGGAAGGTGAATCACGTTCGCGGGTTTGGTGTCGGTCCCGTTTCCCATCCCACTTCCAGACCCATTTCCGGTCCCATTTCCAACCCCATTTGCCGTGGTGCTCGGCACCGGTCCGCTGCGCCCACAGGCCATCGCGAGCGCAACGCAAGCCATCGTCCAGCGGCTGCCAGCAACGCTCGGCATGGGCACTCCGGTCATAGGTGAAAAATCAGATAGGTCAAAATCTGCTCAACGTCGGAGTTGGACTGCTCCACGTTGTGGAACGACGTGTAGACCACGTTGCCGCCGTTTCTCCCCTCGGGGCCGGCGTGGAACGTCACCGCCAGCGGAATGTTCTGCGCGGTACCCGCCGACTTGCTGCACGCACGATCGCTCGGGGCGCACATCCGCGCGTTGCCCGCGAGCAGCACGTTGACGCCCGGTGGAGCGTCTTGCATGAGTCCCCAATGCACGGTGATGGTGTGCGTTTTCTGGTCCCGCGGAAAGGAGATCTTGACCGACTGCTTGCCGAGGAAGTTGGCCAACTTCGGATCGTTCACCGTGGCCGTCACATCCTGCGGCGCGTAACCCAGCAGCATGGTGGTGTCGAAGGGGTTCGTTGCCTTGGCGCTCCCGCCGTTGATGTCGAAGTTGAAGCGATCCGGGAATGCCTGCTCTACGAAGAGGAAAGCCCAGTCGCTCGCATAGACGGATCCGCCTTGCTCGACGTAGGCCTTGAGTGCCTCGGCGACTTTCGGATCGCCCAGATCGATCTGACCCTTCGCGGAAGCGGCCGCGCAGTCGATGAAGAGGATGTCGAATTTCTTGAGCGCTTGCAGGTCGCGCAGGAGCGGAAGCGCGCTGGTGGTGTAGCCGCCAGTGTTGCCGTCGAATGTAGTGACTTTGACTTTGAGATTCGTCAGCAACGTCTCGATGCGATCGCCGTGACCTTGCACCACCGCGGCCTGGATCGGGTCGAGGCAGGCGCGGTCGTCCGGCAGTCGCAATTGGGCACCCGGCGCGACGTCGACCGAAGCGCTGTGCGTGAAAGTTCCGAGGGCGATGTGCAGGTCCCATTTTCCCGGCGGCACACCGGGCAGCGTAAAGCTTCCGTCGGCGGCCGACTCGACTTGACGATGGAAAGATCCGCCACTGCAATCCTGGCCGCTCACTTCAACGGTAGCCCCACCGAGCCAAGTGCGCGCGTCCGGCGCACAGACCCGACCTGCGATCGATCCGGTGGCTGCGCATGACGTTGCCGGGGGCGGGTCCTTGACGGCGCGAAGGTGACTGCCGCACGAACACGCGGCGAGCTGACCTGCGACGAGGAATGTGAGCACGAAGCGGTCGTGTCGGCGCATGATGCGATCAAAACGATCCGAAAAAATTGCGGATACCGTGGACTTGACGCGTCACGCAAATGTCACTAAACGGCCGTATCGTCGCTTCAGACACAATCGTTTCCGCGTCGAGCCTTTCCCCCGAAACCAATCTTCATGAGGAACACAATGCGTAAACTTTCGCTGACTCTTGTTGTGTGTGCGCTGGCCTGCGGTGGCCGTCAGAACTCGACCGACACCAGCACGCCGTCGGGTACTACCAGTGGATCTACGGCCGGTTCCACGACGGCTGGTTCTACCTCTGGATCTACCTCTGGTTCTACGTCGGGAAGCACTGGCGGCACCACGACCTATTGCGACGGCGTCCGGTTCAACGATGCGGCAAGCCACGAGCTCGACGTGCTCCTGTTTGAAATGGTCGGCAAAGGCTGGGAGACCAACTGCAAGGCGCAACTCGCGGCCACGACGAAGGTGCGAGGTCTTTGGGTGATCTCCGCGAACGACAGCAAGTCGTCCATCATGATGCCCACGGCGTGCAGCGATTTGGCCGGTGAAGCGTCGAGTGTCGGAACGGCGACGCCGACTGGTGGGACGGGAACGACGGTTGTTGCGGCAAGGGCCTCATGGACGGGGCCTGTTTCGGTGAATGGCGTGGTGACCGCAGCCGGGACCGCCTCGAAGTCGGGCAAGTACCCCGGCACTTTCCGGTTCTACATTCAAGATGCGGTTGCCACGGGCGAAACACCGGCGGCGAAGAGCGCTGCACTGGTGTACGTCAAAGGTGGCGGAGCGATCGGAACCAACCAGATTCCGGCGATTGGCGACTACGTGACCGTTTCGGGAACAGCGTCTATTTTCGGCGGCATGAATGAAATTACGGCGACGACGCTAACCAAGGTGAGCTCGGGCAACACGCTGCCGCCGGCCTACGTTGTGAGCGATGCGTCGCTGACCACCCCCTCGAACGCGGCCGCGTTGCAGCCGTACCTCGGCATGATCATTCAGGTGGAGGGCACCTTCTCGCTCGATACGAGTGGCAAGTGCCCCGCGTCGGTCTCCTACACGACGAAGCCCGCGACCACCACGACCACGGGTGGCACCACTGGCGGTACCACCGGTGGCACGACCGGCGGATAGTTTCGCCTCCGACTTCGTTGCGTTCATCTCCGGGCGCGCTTCTTTCTAAGGGGCGCGCCCGGTTTCTTTTTGGGGCCGGGAGCGTTAAATGCACGCGTGGCCTCGCTTCGCCGAATGGGCTGAAAGCTTAGTCGACGCTTGTAATTGTTCCATTCAATATCTTATTCTGGAGGTAGCGTGATCCCGATTTCTCTCGGACGCGCGCGCTCGCTCGTCCCTTGCTTTGCTCTTTCTCTTTTCGCCGCTTGTCCCGCCGACAAATCTTCCACCGCTATAGATACTGGCGCGAACAACAGCACGATCTTTGGCGGTGCCGTTCTGGGTGCTCCCGACAACCACTGCTTTATCGCCGCGGATGGTGGTGCCGGTGGACCGTTGACGGCGAGAGCGACGAGTGCCGCATCCTGCCTAGCGGACGCGGGCACACCGGACGATGGTGGCAGCACGTCCGATTTCGGCGCGACCATGAACGGCGCTGGAGGAAACGATGACGATTGCAAATACCAGGTGGCCTGGTGGTCCTCGCCGGTGATGCGCAACGAAGATGTCACCTTCCACCTGACGGCGGTGCGCACCGCCGATGGATCGCTTGCCACTGGCGCCAAACCTTACGCGGAGATCTTCATCGGTAACAATCCGGCCACGGGTCCGATCGCGAAAGAGGACTCGCCCGGCGTCTACACCATTGGCCCGGTTCGTTTTGACAGAGCGGGCCGCTGGACGGTGCGTTTCCATCTCTACGGGGATTGCGCAGATACGTTGCCTGATTCGCCGCATGGCCACGCCGCATTTTTCGTCGACGTGCCGTAACCTGCGTCGACCATGGAGGGGTCCGGTGCCGCGTTCACCGTTCTGTACAGTTGGTAAGGTGAACGCGATGCGCGGCGCATTTTTGGCAATGCTCGTTCTCGTGGCCTGTTCAGGGACGAAGCCGAAGGCGCCCGTCGTGGTGGCCGAGTTGTTCGACCCGCAGACCTGCGCGCGTTGCCACGTCGATCACTACAGCGACTGGGCGGGGAGCATGCACGCCTACGCTTCGAAGGATCCGGTTTTTTTGGCCATGAATCGTCGCGGACAGCGCGAGACCAACGGCGCGCTGGGCCCATTCTGCGTGAATTGCCACGCCCCGATGGCAGTGCGCAGCGGTACAACCAAGGACGGCCTCAACCTCGAGACGCTGCCGGCGTCGCAGCAGGGTGTGACCTGTTTTTTTTGCCACGCCATCGACGACGTGAAGGGCGCGCACGACAATCCGCTGCATTTGGCGAGCGACGGCGTGATGCGCGGATCTCTCCCGGATCCGGTCGCCACGCCCGAGCACGCGTCGGCCTACGCGCCGTTTCTCGATCGCGATCGCCCCGAGTCGGCCACGGCTTGCGGTGCGTGTCATGACATCGTGAGCCCCAAGGGCGCGGCCATCGAGCGAACGTTTGCCGAGTGGCAGGGTTCGGTTTTTTCGCATGCGCCCGGCGGGACGACTTGCGCGCAGTGCCACATGCCGCAGAGCGCCGAGCTCAAGCCGATTGCGCATCTTCCCGGTCTGCCTTCACGGCGTCTGCACAGCCATCGGCTTGCGGCGGTTGATGTGGCGCTGACTGATTTTCCCGACGCGGCCAATCAGCGCAAAGAGGTGCAGGCGCTACTCGACTCCACGTTGCAGAGCGCGCTGTGCGTGGAAAATCTTGGGGGTGGTTCGCGCGTTCAGGTGATTCTCGACAACGTGGCCGCGGGTCATGCCTTTCCGAGCGGTGCGTCGCAGGATCGCCGCCTCTGGATGGAAGTCACCGCGTACAACGGCGCGAACGTCGTTTTCCAGAGTGGAAACGTGCCCGACGTGCACTCGCCAACGCTGAATCCGGACCCCAATTTGTGGCTCTTGCGCGACTGCATGTTCGATCCAGCGGGCGCGCCGGTCAGCATGTTTTGGAACGCGGCGAGCATCGACGGCAACGAACTTCCCGCGCAGGCCACGTTCGATCCGGCGGATCCACGGTATTACAAAACGCATACAATTAAGAATTTCCCCTCAACGGGTGGCATCGTTTCGCCGATTGATCGCGTGACGCTGCGGGTGCGGCTCCAGCCGATGGGGCTGGACGTGATCGATGATCTCATTGCCACGGGCGATCTCGATCCGGCGCTGCGCGCGGCGGTGCCGACGTTCACGGTGGGGGAGGCGCTCGAGTGGACGCCAGCGACAGCGAAGTCCGTGTATCTCAATCGAGATACAAACGAATACGTGCCGTGTGTGACAACGACGAATTTGAACGTGCAAGCGGACAAGGTGCCGGCGCCGACGCATGCGCGGTGTTCGCCGTAGGTCATTTGAAATTCTCTTTCAGGATCGGTCAGAAGAAGAGGGTGCAGCGGTCTATCCCGCAACGCAAAAGAAAAACGCCGCGTCCTGCGACGTTCCGCCGTCTTGGAGGACCGAAAAAGTCACCCGCCAAACGCCCGGCATAAAAAAGGAGAGTGGTCCAACGGCGTAAGTTCCATCGCCATTGGCGGTGGCGGTCGCTTTCACCGTCGAGCCGTGGCCGTGATCGGGCATGAACGGTGTGACGTCGAAGGCCTGGTCCTTCAGCGCGTTTCCCGCGCTGTCGAGAAGCCGCACGGTCCAGTTGTTCACGCCACGCGCGGGCGGTGTGGGATCGCTCGAGACGAGAACGAACGTTCTCCCACCGGTAGTAGCGGACATGCCGGGCGCATAAACAGCCACGCGTGAATCGTTTTGGCAGGTGATCGTGGGAGCGCCGCCATCGCTGGAGGTGCCTCCATCGCCCGCGTCGGAAGGTGTGCCGCATTGCCCGGCGGTAAGAAAGAGTGCCAGCGGAAAAAGCGCACGGAGCATCCGACCAACCTAGCAAGCCTAGCGCCGCGTCGGAATCTCCTGCCCGATCTGCGTAACGTCATCATCTGAGTCCTGCGCGATTTCGCTGATGCGCCCCACCGCGCGGCGCAAGCGGCGGCACAGCTCGCGGTTGATGTTCTGCAGCACCATCACGTAACCGCGCACATCTTCCTTGTAGAGCTTGTAGAGATTCGCGCCGGTCAGCTCGAGCAGAATCGCTGGCGCTTCAGCGATGACCGTGATGGGCCGCGGTTGCATTTCGATCAGCGTTGTCTCACCGAAAAAATCGCCGCTCCGAAAACGCATCATCTTCACGTCGCGCCCGCCGCCGCTCTGGCGGCCGACCAGCTCGCCAGACTGCACGATGAACATCGAAGTCCCGGTGTCGCCCGCGCGAAACACCGCCGCACCTGCGGGATAGCTGCGCAGCGCGAGCATGGCGATGAGCCGCTCCAGCGCCGCGTCGTCGAGTCCACCGAAAAACGGCGTGCGAACGAGAAACTCCTTCAGCGCAGCGATGTCTTGCATTGTACGTTTATTGTAATGCAAGGCCTTGCGGTTGCCGCAAGGGCAGCGATTTGATCCAGTGATTCGGACACCGGGTTGACATCATGATGCTCGACTTTTAGCATCATGATGTGCGAACTACCCTGACGCTCGATGACGATGTCATGATCCAAATCAAGCAGGCCATGCGCCGGCGGGGACTCTCGTTCAAGCAAGCGATCAACGACTTTCTTCGCGCCGGGCTCCAAAAGGAGCGCGTCCGCAAAGCCGTGCCCCGGTTCGTCGTCCGGCCGGCGCCGCTGAAACATCGTGCGGGTCTCTCTTTCGATTGCACGTCGCAGCTTCTCGACGATCTCGACGGGCCACGCCGGTGAAGCTGCTCGACGCCAACCTACTCCTCTACGCTTACACGCCCTCGCTCCCGCAGCACAAAAAAGCGCGTGCGTGGCTCGAAAAGACGCTCTCTACCGCCGAACCCGTGTGGCTCTGCTGGGCCACGATTCTCGCCTTCTTGCGCATCTCCACGCATCGCCGCGCGTTTGAGCAACCGCTCTCGATCGGGCAGGCGGCTCGTCTCGTCGCACAATGGCTCGATCAACCTCCCGTCAGCATCGTCGGTCCGGGCGACCGCCATTGGGAGATTTTGCAAAAGCTGCTGCCGGCGTCGCAGTCGCACGGACCGCTCGTCAGCGATGCGCACCTCGCCGCGCTGGCGATCGAATTGGGTGCGGTGCTTTGCACCAACGATCGCGACTTCGGCCGATTTCCTGGACTCCGCTTCGAAAATCCGCTCGAAGATTAGTTTCGTCGCTACCCACAACTTCACTTCCACGGGAGACGCTCATGGGATCGCGCGCGGGCACCAACACCACCAAGACCGCCATGCTGATGGCGGCGCTGATCGGCGTCTTGCTGGTGGTTGGCAACGCCATGGGCGGTTACGGCGGCATGCTGCTCTGGGGCGGCATTGGCGTGATTTTCAATTTTGGCGCGTGGTGGTTTTCCGATCGCCTTGCGCTCGCTGCCAACCGCGCGCACCCGGTCACGCGCGAGGAGCTGCCCGAGGTGTACGCCATCGTCGAGGAGCTCACGCAGAAGGCGCAGATTCCCATGCCGCGCATCTACGTCATTCCTTCGGCGTCGCCGAATGCGTTCGCCACCGGGCGCGGGCCGGAGCATGCGGCGGTGGCGGTCACGCAGGGAATTTTGGGAATTCTGAATCGGCGGCAGCTGCGTGCGGTGTTGGGCCACGAGCTCGCGCACGTGATCAACCGCGACACGTTGATCTCGACGATCGCCGCGGCGGTGGCAGGGCTCGTCAGCGCAGCGGGGCACATGCTGCGTTGGGGATTTCTGCTTGGCGCGGGCGATCGCGATTCGCGGCGGCGCGGTGGCGGCATTGGCGATCTGGCGCTGATCATCGTGGCCCCGTTCGTGGCCATGCTGGTGCAGCTGGCGATTTCGCGCAGTCGAGAATATGGCGCGGACGCCAGCGGGTCGGCATTGTCGGAAGATCCCGAAGCGTTGGCGCAAGCGTTGGAAGCGCTCGAGCGGGGAACAGTCGCGCAGCCCTACGAATTCGCAGGGCCCGCGACGGCGCACCTTTTTATCGTCAACCCGTTTACCGGACGCGCGCTGGCTGGGCTCTTTTCGACGCATCCGCCGATGGCAGACCGCATCGAGCGGTTGCGGCAGATGGCACAAAAATATTAACGGGCGACGGCGTCAGTAAAACGGCACGACGATTAGCCCGAGCGCAGACGCCGCGCGCCCAAGCGTGCGATCGGCCGTGGCGAACGTTGCGGCATCGAAGTCCTTCACGACTGCAAGATGAAGTGCATCGAGCGTTCGCAGCGGATGGTCCTGCAAAACGGTGAGCAGATGAATGGCGCCGCTGAACGACGCGTCCGAGAGTGGACGATGCACGAGATAACCGGCACGGATGTCTTCCTCGAAATGCGCGAAAACCTTGCCCTCCATTTTTGAAGTGATTGTCTTTTCGCGACGTCGACGGCCCAAGAGAGAACGCATTTCCGTCATCGTCAGGCTGCTTATCGAAAGCGGCGCTGTCTGCTGGATGTAGGCGGTTACGTCCTCCGACCGATCCTCCGGGAGGTACCACTTGGCGAGCGCGCTCGTGTCAATGTAGTCGCGTTCGCTCATCGGGCATCACGCTCTTCGCGGAGGAGCGCTTCGCTCCCTCGTTTCATGCGCCGCATTTGGGTGCGGAGTTCGCGGTGATCGGGCGCTGGCTGCCGCATCTTGATCGGGACCACTTTGGCAATCGCTTCGCCGCGCCGGGTGATGGTGACCTCGCCACGCTTGTCTAGAATCTCTTCGAGACGGCCGAGTGCCTGGCGTGCTTCTCGGATCGACAGGCTCCGCTTTTTGTTGGATTCCTTCTTCGCGGCCATGTGCCACCTCGTTTGAATAATGTAGCACATCGCACCACCGCCGGTAGGCCTGTTTCGTCCGCCGATCGCCGATGCTAGGGTGTGTTCTCAAATTCGCCCGACCTGCGACGAGCGATCGCGGGCCGCTCGCGATCGTGCTCCTGCGGGGGCCGCTCGACGCACCGAAAAGTGCGCCTTCGCGTCCTCCTCGTGTGCGCGCTCGCGCTCGACCCACGCTCACTCGTCTCGGCGCCGCTCGAATTTGAGAACACACCCTAGTTTGCCTTAGCGCATGCGACGATCTGCTCACACCGGACACGACCAGTGACGCTTCTTCGCGCGGCCGATCTCCGTCTCTCTTTTGGCAGCCGAACGCTGTTCGAAAATCTCACGCTCACGCTCGAAGAGGGCGAGCGGGTCGGGCTCATCGGCGTCAACGGATCCGGCAAATCCACGCTGATGCGTCTGCTTGCTGGCGTGATCGCACCCGACGCCGGCGAGCTTCAGGTCCGGCGTGGGACGCGGGTGACCTATCTTCCGCAAGAGCCGCTTTTCCCCGACGGCGCGACGATCGCTTCGCAGCTCGACGTGCCAGACGTCCCGATGTACGAAGCGCAGGCGGTGCTCGATCGGCTTGGCGTCAAGGCGTGGGACAGCCCGATCGCCGAGCTCTCCGGCGGCACGCGAAAGCGCGTGGCGGTGGCGCGCGCGCTTGTGACGCGGCCCGATCTTTTGCTCCTCGACGAACCGACCAACCACCTCGACGCGGACACCGTCGATCTCCTCGAGGAGGAGCTGGACAAACTCGACGGCGGCCTCTTGCTCGTCACGCACGATCGCTACTTTCTCGATGACCTCGTCGATCGCATCGTCGAAATTTTGCCGGGCGGTGGCGTGGTTTCTTACCCGGGAAATTACGAGGCTTACCTCGAGCTCAAGTTGCAATCCGCCGCGCGCGCGGAAGTTGCGCAGCACAAACGCGATCGCTGGATTGCGCAGGAAGTGGCCTGGCTGCGCCGTGGCGTGGAAGCACGGCGGACCAAGAGCAAGGCGCGCATTACGCGGGCGCTCAAGCTGATGGCCGAGCGGGGATTGGCGCGGCCGCAAGTGGCGGGGCTGCGCATCGCCGACGCGCCGCGCCTCGGCGGAACGGTGCTCGAGGCGGAAGGTGTGGCGAAGGGATTCGGCGAACGCACGCTTTTTTCGGATGTCGATTTCATTTTGCAAAAGGGCGAGCGCATCGGAATCGTGGGGCCCAACGGCGCTGGTAAGACGACACTTTTGCGCGTCTTACTTGGCGAGCTGGCGCCGGACGCGGGGAAGGTTGTGGTCGGCCAAAAAACGCAAGTCGCCTACTACGATCAAAGCCGCGCCCAGCTTGATCCGGAGGCCACGGTGTACGACGCGGCCTGGGGCGAAGATTTCGTGGAGCTGGGCGGCCAGCGCATTGCGCTGCGCGACTACCTCGATGACATGCTTTTCCCGGTGCCGATGCAGCGGATGAAGGTGGGCGCGCTGTCGGGCGGCGAGCGCAATCGACTGCTCTTGGCGCGGCTTTTCTTGCAGGGCGCCAACGTGCTGGTGCTCGACGAGCCGACCAACGATCTCGACATCGTGACGCTCAACGTGCTCGAGCGGCTCCTGCTCGGCTTCGGTGGAAGCGTGTTGATCGTCACGCACGATCGCTATTTTCTCGACAAGGTGGCGACCTCGATTTTGGCGTTCGAATCGGGTGGACGGGTCGTACGCTATCCGGGAAATTTCGAGAGCTACAGAACGCTGCGATCGCAGGCCCAGCGCGCTCCAGCGCAAAAATCGCAAGTGGCGGAAATTCGAACGTCGACGTCCACAACCGCGCGACGGCGGCTCTCCTACAATGAGCAGCGCGAGTTGGCCGCGATAGAGTCGTTGATCGGTGCTGCGGAAACGAAGAAGCGGGCGTTGGAAGCGCAGCTGCTCGATCCATCGATTTATGCGCGCGCCGCGGCCGATGTTCCGCAAATTCAGAGTGCGTTTGACGCGGCCTCGTTGGAGGTCGAGCAGCTCTACGCGCGGTGGCAACTGTTGCAAGATCTTGCCAATGAATCCTGAAGCAGGGTGAGGCGTTTTCTCGTTCATGAGGAAACCCATCGCGTTTTGTGCCGCGGTTCTCGGACTCGCCTGCGGAACTTCCGCCGCAAGAAACAGTGGAACCAGCGCTGGAGTACCCCAGGGATGCAACGTGGATTCGGATTGCGCTGCATCTCCCGCGACGCCGATCTGCGTGAGTGGTGCCTGCGTTGCTGGTTGTGCGAATGATGCGAGCTGCGACATCGGACAGACTTGCGACCTGTCTTCTCACCGCTGTGTCGACGCTTCCGGTCCAACGACGGGCGGGACGGACGCTGGCACCTTGAACGGCAACGATGCGGGCGTCGATGCCAGTGATGCTGGGACCGCCGTTCCCGACGCGGGTGATGCCGGTGTCACCGTCGCCGATGCTGGGACCAACGCGACGGCCATCGTCGTGCGCTATCCGTCGAATGGGCACAAGCTCACGCTTCGCGGAAACGGCGCTGGTCTGAACTGGGCGGCGGGCGCGGCCATGGTGGATGCCGGCGGCGGAACATGGACGTATGCCCTGCCGGTGCTGGGCACCGACCTCGAATACAAGCCGCTTCTAGATGACCAGATCTGGTCACTTGGTCCGAACTACGTCGTACCAGTGGGAGTTGGAAGCGACATCGCGCCGCGCTTCACCACGCCGGCCGGGCGCATCGAAGCGCATCCGTCCTGGCCGTCGAAAATTCTCGGCAATACACGCGACGTCTGGATCTATTTGCCGCCGAGCTACGACGAGAACACGCTGGTGCGGTTTCCCGTCATCTACATGAACGACGGGCAGAACCTCTTCAACGACGCCACGGCCTTCGGCGGCAATTCGTGGCACGCCGCGGATGCCATGAACAACGGCGCGGCCGACGGTACGATTCGCGAAGCGATCATCCTGGGCGTGTCGGCGACCAGCGATCGCATGGGCGAATACACGCCGGTGCCCGACCCCAACGACGGCGGCGGGCGCGGCGATCTCTACCTCCGTTTTCTGGTCGAGGAGATGAAGCCCGCCATCGATGCCAGCTTCCGCACACTGCCGGGGCAGGGCACCACGGCCATCATCGGCTCCTCGCTCGGCGGTCTCATTTCCGCCTACGCCGGTGTGACGCACGCCGAGACGTTCGGACTCATCGGCGCGGTGTCGCCGTCAACCTGGTGGGACAACCGCTACATTCTCGGTGCGATTGGGGCGGCGCCGGCGTCTGCGCAAAAGCTCGTGCGCGTGTACGTGGACAGCGGCGATTCCGGGCCGAGCAACGACGATGTCACCAACACCGCGCAATTGGCGAAGACGTACCGTGGGTTGAACGTGTCCGTCGATTACGTCGTTCAACCCGGCGGACAGCACAGCGAGATCTATTGGGCGCAGCGGTTGCCAGGAGCGTTGCGTTTCTTGCTCGGACCGCGTTAACGCGAAATCGACATCGCCGCGCTCGACGCTAGACCGCGGTGCCACGCTGCTGTAGAGGAGCGCCATGGCCACCCCGCTCGTGATCGGAATCGCAGGTGGAACCGCGAGCGGTAAGACAACGGTCGCGCGTCGCATCGTCGACAGCTTGGCCGGCCACCGCGTGGCTTTTCTCGATCAGGACAGCTACTACCGCGACCTCTCGGACACGCCGCTCGAGGAGCGCAAGGCTTTTAACTTCGATCATCCGGACGCGTTCGACGTTCCGCTGTTGCTCCAACACATCCGCGCGCTGAAAGTGGGCCGCAGCGTCGAAAAGCCCGTCTACTCCTTTGCGGAGCACACGCGCACGCGCGAAACCGTTCCTGTCCAAGCGGGCGACGTGCTCATCGTCGAGGGCATTCTGGTTTTGTCGATCGAAGCGCTGCGACTCGAGCAGGACATGCGGATCTTCGTCGATGCGGACGACGACGTGCGCATCATTCGGCGCTTGGAGCGCGACATTCTCGAGCGTGGCCGCGATTTCAAAAGCGTGGTGAATCAATATTTCCGCACTGTGCGGCCGATGCATTTGGGATTCGTGGAGCCGAGCAAGCGGTACGCGGACATCATTATTCCGCATGGTGGAAACAACGAAATCGCCATCGAGATGGTGGTGGGCGCGATCGGTGGACGGCTATCGAGCTTGATGTAATGAATTGACAAAAACGCAACTTGAGTTGTTGTCTACTTCTTCTTCACGCGTCCCTCGCGATCCACCACGAATCCCACCGGCAGCGCTGCCTCGACCTTCGGACGAAACCCCGTCACCAGAAGCCCCGTCTGCTCCAACGCCGTGGCCGCCGTTTCGCGGACGCGGTTGTTCGACTCCCCGTGCGCCGCGATCAGCGCGTTGATAATCGTCTCCCGTCCACGCTCATCGGCACCTTGCGCCGTGATGGCCTCCAACGCGGCGAGCTTCACGTCGTCGGCCAGATCCCCGACGAACGGCAGACATGTGGGCACGATGCGTTCATGCTTGTGATCGCGCAGATGGCGCATGAGCTGGACGCGCTTTTCCGGATCACGCACATGCGTGTTGGCCTCTTTGTCGAGCACGTCGCAAGCGGCACTTACCACCGCGGCTTCGTCGACGAGCTCGCTCAGTGCGGTGATCGCAAACGCCACTTCATCACGCTCAGCCAGAAATTCTTTCAGCGCGGGAACCGACCGTTCTCCAAAGTCGTTCACGATCTCCATCACCCGATTTTTTTCGTCGTGATCGGTGATGCTCGGCTCGACCCGCAGCGTGAAGCGCAACAACAAAACGCGCAGTGCTTCGTCGGTGCCCAGCTCGCGCAGCTGCTCGATGGCCTTCTGGCGATTTTCCGGCGGCCCATATTTTTGCAACAGCTTCGTTTTGAGCTTCTGCTCTTTGGTGCCGCCGCCCAGTCCGATTGCGTCGAGGAATCCCATGGTTTTTCGTCCTATAGCATGAGGCCAGCGCGCACATCGTCGTAGAGCGGCTGAAGCGCCAGCGCGGCTTCGCGAGCGCCCGGCGCGGTGACGTCGGGAACGCGCACGCTCAGCCGAACGTAGAGGTCCCCGCGACCGCCGCCGGCGAGATGCGGCACGCCGCGGCCGCGCAATCGAAGGCGTTTTCCACTCTGCGATCCCGGCGGAACAGTGAGCACCACCGGGCCTTCGAAGGTCGGCGCTTTCACTTCGCCGCCGATCATCGCCTCCGCGACGGTGATGGGGAGCTCCAACGTGAGATCGTCGCCCTCGCGCGTGATGAGGACGTGCGGAAACAGGCGCGTGACGAGCAGAAGATCCCCGGGAGGTCCGCCGCGCTCGCCGGGGTTTCCTTGTCCAGCGAGACGAATGCGCGATCCGTCGGCCACACCCGGTGGGATTTTTACTTTGAGTCGCTGCGTGCCGTTGGGACCGGTGAGACCAATTTCCCGCTCGGCACCGAGGACGGCGTCGCGCAGTTCCACTTCCAGCGTGGCTTCCACGTCCGCGCCAGGCATGGGTCCGCGCGATCTTCGCCCCCGTCCTGCGCGTCCGAAGGCACCGCCAAAAAGATCTTCGAGGTTTACCGCGTCGCCGCCGAAGTCGAACGGCATGCCCCCGATGTTGGTGGAGTAGACCGGTCCGCGCGCGCCGCTCTGCGATCGGTACTGCCGGTAGGCGCGTGCTTTCTCGGGATCGAATCCGATCTTTACCGCGTCTTCGCCGAGTTCGTCATAGAGCGCGCGTTTTTTGGGATCGCCCAAAACCTCGAACGCGGCCGCCACTTCCTTGAATTTCTCCTCGGCGCCTTTTTTGGGATTGACGTCGGGATGCAGCTCTTTGGCGAGCTTGCGATAGGCGCGCTTGATCTCTTTTTCATTCGCGCCGCGTGGAACGCCGAGGACGTCGTAGGGATCGCGCGCCATGTTCACTCCAATTGCGAGAGCACTCCGCGGACTTTAGCAGGGTGCAGAAAAACGCGATTCGCCCATCCCGCTTAGCCGGAAAACCACAATTGCCGTTACCTGCGACGGCCGATCGCGGCCCGGCTGCTTCAGTGCTTGCCGCGCATATTGAAAGCGCGGCCGGCCCGATTGGTGGCGCTGGAAGCGCCCGATCACATAGCGGGCTCCTCCGGTGCCTCCTCGGCGCACCGAAAAGTGCGCCTCCGGGGGCTCCTCGTCCGCGCCTCGCATCCGAGCCGCGCTCGACCGTCTCGGTACCACGGCAACTGTGGATTTCCGGCTTAGGGCGCCTCCGCTACAATGGTGGCGTGTTCCGTTGGGTGCTCCTTTTCGTCCTCTGCCTCGCTGCCGCTGCGCCGCAGTTGGCTGACGAAGTCGTGGCCGTCGTTGATCAACGCACCATCACACTTTCCGACGTCGATCTCGAAACGCGCGTGCAACTGATCCTCGGTGGTGGTCTCGACGCAGCGCACAGCGCACTCGGAAAAGCCGCGCTGGCAGCGGGTTTGCGGCAGGTCATCGACGAAGAGGTTCTCGCCGCCGACGCCGATCGCCTGCACATTCCACCGGTCGATGGGAAGGATGTCGAAGAGGCCATGGCGCTGCTCATCGGACGATTTCCCACGCGCGCGGCCTACGCGGCATTTCTCTCCGCGCAAGATGTTACCGAGCAGGATCTCGCCACGCTCTTCGTTCGCGATTTGCGCGCGCAGCGGTACCTCGAGGGGCGGTTCCGTCTCGCTTCGCGCGTGCACGATCCCGACATCGATGCCTATCTGCACGCGCATCCGGATCTCCTTCGCGGAACGTCGGCCGCCGCTGCTCGCGAGGTCGCGCGTGCGCTCCTCACGCGCGAACATTTCAAGAAGCTCGCCGAAGAGCTCACCGAAGCCCTGCGCCACAAAGCGGACGTGCGCATCATTGACGATTTAGGAGGTAGTTGAGTCCGTGGCCGTTCGTCCGCGCCCGCGCTACGAAGTGCGCCGCATGCGCCTCTCCGATTTGGAGGAGGTGATGGCCATCGAGGTTGTGGCCTTCGCGCATCCTTGGTCGACGGAGTTGTTTCGCCGCGAACTTGACCATGACTGGTCAACTATCTTGGTCCTGGTGGAGCCGCTCGCCGCGGCCGAGGGCGCGGGTGAGCGCATCGTCGGATTTGTGATCTACTGGCTCGTTTACGACGAGGTGCATATACTCAATGTCGCCACGCACCCGAAGGAACGCCGCCGCGGCATTGCGCGACTTCTGCTCGAGGAAGTCATCGCGCGCGCGCGCGCAGCCAATGCCTCGATGCTCACGCTCGAAGCGCGCCGCAGCAACGAGGCCGCACTTTCGCTCTATCGGCAGGCCGGATTTCACGCGGTGGGGATTCGAGCCAAGTACTACGCGGACGAAAATGAAGACGCCGTGGTGATGACCAGAAATTTGTAGCGATTTTGAAAAAGGCCGACTTTTCTGGTCATCTACGCGCCGTGTACGATCTCCTTCGCTCGCTCTTCTTTCACCTGGACCCCGAGTTGGCGCACGATTTGGCCATTCGCTACCTGGCGTTTTCTCAATCGGCACCGCCGCGCACACCGGGTCCTCTGGCGCGCCGCGTGCTCGGTATCGATTTTCCGTCGCCCGTCGGCCTCGCCGCGGGTTTCGACAAAGGCGCTTGCGTTTGGCCTGGGCTGGCGCGCCTCGGTTTCGGTTTCGTGGAAATCGGCACGGTCACACCGCGGCCGCAACCGGGCAATCCGCGCCCCCGAATTTTTCGGATTCCCCACGAGCGTGCGTTGGTCAATCGACTGGGCTTCAACAACGACGGTGCCCAAATCGTTGCCGATCGCTTGGCGCGCCTTGGACCTTCGCCCATTCCGATCGGCATCAACGTCGGCAAAAACAGAGACACGCCGGCCGCCCGCGCCGCAGAAGACTACGCCGCAGCCGCACGGCTGCTCGCTCCGCATGCGGCCTACGTGGCTGTCAACGTCTCCTCGCCCAATACGCCCGGCCTGCGCGATCTTGCCGCCGCGGCGCCGCTTACGGAAATCGTCCAGGCGGTGCGCGCCTCCGCATCCGGCCGTCCAGTGCTGGTGAAGCTCTCTCCCGATCTCGACGATCGTGGAATCGATGAAGCCTGCCGGGCAGCGCTCGACGCGGGTGCGGCCGGACTGATCGCTTGTAATACAACGGTGGCCCGTCCGATTTCCGCCTCGGAAACTGGAGGACTCTCTGGTGCACCACTCCGTCCGCTCGCGCTGGCGACGTTCAAAAAAGTTGCGGCGCGGGTGGCTGGTCGGGCGGTGCTGATCGGATGCGGTGGAATCGAAACCGCTGCCGATGCGAAGGCCTATTTCGACGCCGGGGCTTCGCTGGTCCAAATCTACACCGGATTTATCTATGGCGGCCCAGCGACGGCACGGCGGATTGAGTCGGGGCTGTCTGGACCGTAGATTCACGAACGAGCCTGGCTTGCCTTGACATCATGACTCACCGCGTTATACTTCCCTTGGAATCCTCAAGGAGCAAGCCATGGAAACGCAGTCGACCGAAGCGGCAACCAAATCCCCAAGCTGGGTCAACGCAGCCCAGTCGCGGCTCTTCGCGTTGGAGAGTGATGCGCGCAAGGCCTTCACTGAGCTGGTCGGGCGGAGCGAAAAGCTAACCCGTTCCGAGATCGATCAGCTCTTGGCGCGTGTGGAGCGGAGCGATTCGATGCGGCGTATGGGCAAGCTCTGGCGGCGGCGCAATGAGCTTGGCGACAAGGCCGAGGGCATCCGACGCCAGGTCATTGGGCGCCTGGACACCGTGTCGCAGAAGGCGTTGTCCGCCCTCAATACGGCTACACAGGAGCAGCTAGACTCCATCGGAACCGACCTAGAGCGACTTCAACACTCCATCGGGAAGGTGGCGCGGCGCGTCACGATGAATAGTTAAATAGTCTACAACTCGCTGTTCTTGCAGGCGACAAAGCGCTCGAAGGCCGGTATTCATTTCGGTTCGAAGGGCTTGAGCTCGCTTCTTGCACTGTTTCTAGCCCCGTACAGGACGCCCCTTGTAGCCGAGGTGCCCGATGAGGACTGGACCGTTCGTTTTGCTCGCCGGTTTGATGTTGGTCGCCAACCCGCTGGTTGAGGCGCCAATCTCGCCGCCACCTCCACGTCTGTTGCCTGTGGTCGCCTTGCGTCCGGCCGTGAACGCCAAACTCATGGGGCGCTTGGCTCCGCGGCTGCACCGGGACGAACAGGCCCGTGTCGCCGATGCGGTCTCCTCCGAGGCCAGCCGGGCCGGTTACGACCCGTTTTTCATTCTGGCCATCATGCGCGTCGAGAGCCAATTTCGCCATGCGGTTTCAGAGCGCGGCGCCCGTGGTTTGATGCAGATTAGGCCGTCCACCGAGGCCTGGGTCGTCGGCCACGAGGCGGACTTGCGCGGGTCGCCGCTCGGCGCTGGCGATGCGGCGCTCGATGTGCGCATCGCGGTTCGTTACGTGAAAAGGTTGGAAACGCGTTTCGGTTCTCGCGAATTGGCACTTATCGCCTACAACGCTGGCCCCAATCGGCTGGCGCGGCGAGTGCGTGCCGGGCAGTTGCCCGACGGATGGCGCGATTACCCGAGAGCAGTGGAGCGGGAATATCGCCGCTTGAAGCTACTTCCCGCGGCGTAATAAACGGGGGAATGATCGACTACACCCTCGCGGTCTCTGACCCCGCTGCCCATCTGGTCGAAGTCGAAGTCGTCGCTCGCGACGTTTCGGCGCCACTCGAGCTGATTTTTCCGACGTGGACGCCCGGCAGCTATCTCGTCCGCGAGCATGCGCGGCACGTGCAGTGGCTGCGGGCCGAAGTGGGCGCGGCGGAAAAGCTCGCCAAAGACCGCTGGCGGATTGTTCCCGAGGCCGGCGCGATTCGAATCCGCTACGCGCTCTATGCGAACGATCTGACCGTGCGAACGAACCACGTTGACGCGACGCACGCCTTCGTCAATCCCGCCGCGGCGCTGCCCTATCTCGAAGGACGTCGCCAAGAAGCGTGTCGACTGACCGTGCGCGCGCCGCCAGGATGGAACACGGCCTGCGCGCTTCCGCTCGAGTCGGGTGCGCTTCTGGCGACGGACTACGACGAGCTGGCAGATTCCCCGATTCATCTAGCGCCGATCACGCCGGCGTACTTTTCCGTTCGCGGTGTCCCGCATGAACTCTGGATTTGGGGTGAAGCAGAGGGAGCTACGGAGCCGGCGCGGTTGACGGCGGATCTGGCGCGGATTCTCGAGGTGCAGGCGCAGCTCTTCGGCGGGCTTCCCTACCAGCGCTACGTTTTTATCCTGATGCTGGACGAGCGCGCGCGCGGCGGACTCGAGCATCGTGCCAGCTGCGCGCTTCTCTCGACCCGTGGCGCTTTTCGCACGGCGGTGGCCTACGAAGATCTGCTTCTCCTCGCGGCGCACGAGGCGTTTCACCTCTGGAACGTCAAGCGCATCAAGCCCGCCGCGTTCGAGCCTTACGACTACACGCGCGAGTGCTACACGCGCCTTTTGTGGGCCATGGAGGGGCTGACCAGTTTTTACGAGGTGTCGACCGTGCGGCGCGCCGGTCTGATCAGCGACCAGCGCGCGTTTGAAATCTGGGGCGAGCGCATCACGCAGCTTCTACGCACGCCGGGGCGTCTGGTGCAGCCGCTGGCCGATGCTTCGTTCGATGCTTGGATCAAATATTACCGTGCGGACGAGCAGTCACCCGGCGTGCAGATTTCTTACTACTTGAAGGGCAGCATCGTGGGGCTGCTGCTCGACTTGACAATTCGTCAAGTCAGCAATCGCGCGCGATCGCTCGACGACGTGATGCGGCTGTTGTGGGAACGCTTCGGTGCGCGCGGTCTGGGAATGCCCGAGGACGCCGTGGAGCAGGCGGCGAGCGAAGTGGCGGGCGTGGATCTGCGCGCTTTTTTCGACCGTGCGTTGCGCTCGACGGAGGAGCTGGACATCGCAGGCGCGCTCGCCGGGATGGGGTTGCGGCTCGGGCTGCGCGTGCAGCAAAACGCCAAGGACAAAGGTGGGCGCCCGCCTAAGCACGATCCGGAAGAGCGTGAGCGCGAAGAGCCGCGGGCTTGGCTCGGCGCGGAGTTGAAGAGCGAAGGCCATTCGCTTCGGTTTGCGGTCGTGCTGCCCAGGTCGCCTGCCTCGGCGGCGGGGTTGTCGGCCGGCGATGAGCTCGTCGCGGTGGATGGATTTCGTGTGGATGCGCGCAACGCGGAGGAGCGGCTGCTGGCCCGGTTACCGGGAAGTAGGGTGGGGCTGCATGTTTTTCGGCGGGGGAAACTTTTGGAGGTGGCCGTTGCGCTGGCAGCGCCGCCGCTGGATACCGCCTGGATCGAAGTGTCAACGGCTAGCTAAACTTAGAAAGAGAATCTTGAGACCATCTCCATCTCTGCTAGCATCGCCGCCCATGAATCACGCCCGAACACCATCGTTGTTCTGCGCCTTCGCGAAGTTGGCGTCTCCGCTTCTCTCGCTCTTCCTCGCCTCCGCAGCCGTGGCCGGTCCGGTCACTTACGTCAACAACGTTCCCGCCGACGGCCTCCCGGCGGGAACCAAGCTCGAGCATTGCGGAACGCTCAACGTCGACGACAAAGGCAACATCCACATTTCCTGCCCCGACTACGATCTGCGTCCCGCGGAGCCGGTGGCGCCAGAGGTCAGGCCCGCCGCCGCCGTGGTTTCAACGGGCATGCTCACCAAGCACTATTGGCTCGTCACGCAGCAAGCGACGCGCGGCGCCACCCAATACGACATCAATCTCTTCATCAACAAAAAGTGGATTCGCAAATTGAAAAGTGACGAAGATCAGGTCGTGCTCGAGGTGACCAAGCACCTCGCACCTGGCGAGAACAAGATCATTTTGGAAGCGAAAAAGCACATCGAGGGCACGCGGACCTCGTCGTCGGCGGCGCAGACGTTCAGCGTCATCGTCGGCGAGGGCCAGGCCAGCGCGGACAACGTGGTGGTGGACAATCCCTTTTTCGAGATGAAGCGCACGGCCGCGGAGACGCAGGACGTCACCGAGGATTTCACGGTTCAAGCGCGCTAGCGGCCAACATGTTCGTCGAAGAGACGTCGCAGCGCTTCATGGCCGTGTCCGCCGAGTCGATTGCGGCGCTCTACGCCAGCGTGAACGCGCCGTTGGTGCAGTTGCCGGGTCATGCCGCCGAACATGTGCGTGCGGTGATTTGCGCGTCTCGCGCGGGCGAATTTTACGAAGTGCAGATCGGCCTCTATCTCGAAGCGACGCATCACGTGGTGATCTACCGCCCCGCGGAAGGTTCGGTGGCGCAAGAAGCGCTGCGCGCGGTGTTGGCCGAGGCGCTGGCCTTTGCCGAGAACCTGGGCCTTTTGATCGATTCGATGCGCTGGAACACGCTGGACGCGGCTCGGCGCGCGGGGGCGTTGGCGCAATTTCCCGTTTTTTTCGCGCCCGAACAGCGGACTGAATCGGCCGGTGTTCCGGATGCGCGGCTGGCGATGGCGCGACTCTTGGTGAGTTTCTGATGAAGGGTATCTGTATTGCATTTGCATTATTGTTGATCGGACCGATCATGGCCTGCGCCGGGCCCTCGCGCGAGCAGCGGCAGCGCACAGCGGAGATTCACCACGATCTTGGCGCCAACGCGCTCAAGGCCGGCGACAGCCAGAGTGCGCTGCGCGAGTTTATGTTGGCCGTCGATGCCGATCCCGATCTTCCGGAAGTCCATTTCGCCTTGGGCCTCGTCTACGGCTTTAGCATGGGAAAATTCGACGACGCCGAGCGCGAGCTGCGGACCGCACTGGCGCTGCGCCCCAACTATCCCGAGGCGCAAAACAACCTGGCCACGTTGAATATGCGGCAGGGGCGTTTCGACGAAGCGATCGTGTTGCTCAAAAAGGCGCTGGAGGATCCGCTCTACGCGGAGCGGCCCGCGGCGCAGGTGAACCTCGCCATCTGCTACGCCAAAAAAGGCGACACCGCGCGCGCCAATTCCGAGTTGCGCAGCGTACTGATTGTGACGCCGAAATATTGCGCGGCTTGGCGCGAGTTGGGCATGCTGCAGATGGAGGCGGGGCAGGGTGCGGCCGCGCTGGAGAGCTTCGGGCAGATGGCGTCGTTTTGCGAAAAAGCGCCCGAGGGGCAAAAATTTTTGGGACTCGCTTATGGAAAATTGGGACGTACCGCGGAGGCGCGTGCCGCGTTTGCCAAGTGCAAGGCTCTGGCGAAAGAGCAGCCGTCGGTGGCCGAGGAGTGCGGGAAATACCTTTCGGATCTCGCACCCGCGCCGTGAAAGGGAGATCATCGCTTCGATGGAATCCGTAGGTATCTGGCTCAAGCAAGCGCGCGAACTTCGCGGGCTCACGCTGGAAGACGTCGCCGGGCAGACCAAGATTCGGCTGCACGCGCTGGTGGCGTTGGAAGCGGACGATGTGCAGAACCTTCCCGCCGCGGTGTTCGTGGCGGGATTCGTGCGGCAATACGCGTTGGCGGTGGGCCTCTCGGCGGATGAAGCGGCGCTGCGTTACGAGGAGCAGCGGCAAGCTGCGGCGACCGAGGAGATGGTTGCGCCGCGGCGCCGACGCGGACGCAGCTGGTTGTCGCGACTGATTCGCGGATGAACCACGGATGAACCACGCCTATCCGCGGTGGCAAAAGCTTCTGGTGAGTGCTTTCATCGTGTGGCACTGGCTGGCGGTGTGTGCGTGGCTAGCGCCCAATCCATCGCCGGTGAAGAGCTGGTTGTTGGGGCGCACGCTGATCCTTCCCACGCTCGTTGGTTCGAAGGCGATGCACGGCGCGCCCTATTTTCGACCGCAGGAAGCGGTGGCCACCTACCTCTACAACACGGCAACCTGGCAGGACTGGGCCATGTTCGCGCCCAATCCGTTGCAGGAGAATCGTTACGTTTCGGCGACCATCTCGCACAAAGATGGCAGCATCGAAACGTGGGCCTTTCCGAGATTGCGCGATTACGGAACGTTTTGGTCGATGGTGTACAAGCGCACCCGTAAATATACTCAGAATCTTTATGACCAAGGCAATCGCGCGTTCTTCGCCGATTTCGCGCAGTGGATTGCGCGCCAGCACTCGACGGCGGCGAACCCGGTAGTAAAGGTCACCGTGATCAAGAACACCGCGGTAATTCCCGCCTACGACCGTGCCGGGAAGAAGGACTGGATCGACTACACCCATCTTCTGCGCGAGCAGAAGACGCAGGCGGAAACGCTCATCGACTACGATGTCGCGCCAGGCGACCTGCGATGATTCACCCCCTGCGCGACTGGGACCGCTTCTTTTTCGCGCCGCAGCGCGCACGGGTGTTGGGGCTCTTTCGCATCGCGCTCGGCTTGATGGTCATCTACAGCTTCATTCTCTGGGCGCGTGACGCGACCACGTTTTTCTCGGACGAGGGCCTGCTCACCACCCATAGCCTCGACGACGGGATGTTCCGCGCCTACCACACGCTGCTCTACTATTTCACTAGCCCGTGGGCCGTTCGCCTGGCGCTGGCGGCCGTCTTCGCAACGGCGATTCTTTTTACGGTTGGCTATCAAACGCGAATCGTCACCCTGGTGCTCTTCGTGTTGGTGGTCTCGTTTCACGAGCGAAACAACCTGGTGCTCAACAGCGGTGACACCATTTTGCGCAACATGCTTTTCTTTTTTCTTTTCGCGCCCGCCGGGACCGCCTACTCCGTCGACAGCCTGATCCGCCGGCTGCGCACCGCGGAATCGGAAGACGGCGTGGACGAACTCTGCCCGCCGTGGGCGCAGCGCATGATGGCCATTCAGGTGTCGGTTGTTTACTTCACCACCGCCTACGCCAAGAGCCGCGGCGATCTGTGGCACGCTGGCCACGCGATTTATTATGTGCTCGGATTAATCGATTTCAATAAGCGTGGCGTTGAACAATTAATGAATTATCCGGTTATTTATTCGGCGCTCAGCTTCGCCACTTTGTTTGGCGAGGTCATCATGGCCTTCATTCTCTGGTTCCGAGCGGCGCGGCCCTATGCGGTGCTCTTGGGCCTTTTCATTCACGGCTGGATTATCGCCACCATGACGATTCCCGTTTTCGGGATAATCATGCTGCTCGTTTATATCCCTTTCTTTTCCGAAGAAGAGCTCGACGAAGGGCTCGTCAAATGGCGCGCACGGTTTTCCACACGGCGCGCCACGGTCTATTTCGATGCCGAGTGTCCGCTCTGCCAACGCACGCGGCGACTGGTGCGGCGGCTCGATCTCCTCGAGAGGACGCAGTTTGTCGATGTCCACGGATTGTCTCCCGCGCAGATAAACGCGTTGGGCCGAACGCCGGGCACGCTCCTGGCCGAGATGCATTTGTGCACAACCGATGGAACGGTGCTGTCGGGGTTCGCGGCGATGCGCTGGCTCATTGCGCGGATGCCGGCCACGTTGTGGATGGCGCCGGTGCTTTATCTTCCCGGTGCGGAGCGTGTCGGAAATAGCGTCTACGCCTGGGTGGCACAGAACCGGCTCATTCTCGTTTCCTGCAATGGCGCGGCGTGCCGCGTTCACCGCAGTTAGTTACACGCGCCGCCGCCACCAACGACCGGATGCAGCTTGAACAGGTTTCCGTTCGGTGAGCCGTGGGGATTGATGGCGATGGAGACCCACTCACCTGTTGGCGCGGCCTGCAGCATGCCCGCGGGATGAATCACCAGATAGCTGTTGACCTGCCGATTGTTTGCCCAATCCATTCCATTGAATCCGCCGTTGATCGAGCCTTCCGGGTATTCGAAACTGAGCTCATCCTCGCCCGGGCCGTGCATGGCGGGATAGCGCAAGAGCCGAACGTTCGACGACGTGGCGCTAAAGAGCGGATTGCCGTCGCCGTAGGAGGAAAGCGCCGGGTAGCAGGTTCCATCGGAGGCCTTCACTGGTGACGTCCGGTTGTCAACGGCGCCGACCATGGCGTAGCGCTCTCCATCGGGAAGCGTCACGTTCGCATCGTTCCACACCATAAAATTGGCGAGCTTGTCGAGCGAGGTGAAGGTGATGCGAATTGGAACCAATGCCGTCGAATCCCAGAGGTTGTCGCCGAGGCGCTTGGAGACCTGGCCCTCCCATCCGCCGAGAAAGACACCGTCGAGTTGCTTGCCCTCGAGGAGGATCGCTGGTTTTGCGGTCGTGAGCTGAATCGAAGGGACGGACTTATTGCTGTTGGGATCGGTGGTCGTGCCGACGGTTCCTGAGACCAGGTAAATCAGGAACTGATGTCGGTAGCTCGGCGCCCGAAGGCCCGCGGGCAGCGATGTCGCCGAATGACCGTCGCTTCCGACGACGGCGTAAATCGTTCCTTGGCGATCGACGAGGTTCGCGTATTGCGTGTCCATGGCGGCGACATAAAGCGTCGAAACGCCACTTGACTTTTTGTCGTCTGCGGGTGGGCGCACGAAAGGCCGCTCGGCAAAGAAGCTATCGCAAAAAGTCACCGTGTCGCCATCGGCATTGGCACCGGTATGCTCGGTGGCGCACACGCCGTTCGGCGGCGGGCCGCCGTCGGGTTTGTCGTAGTTGCCACCGTCGCCGTTCCCGTTTTTGTTGGGCGCGGTCCTGCAGGCTGCGGCTGCGAGAATCAACATCATCGGTATTGAGCGCATGGTAATGAGTATACCAGGGAGCCGATGGAGCAAGAAGCCATAGTTCTGCGGCTCACGCCGTTTCGCGACGCCGACCTGGTGGTGCAACTGCTCTGTCGCGGGCAGGGCAGAGTGGCGGCCTACGCGCGCGGCGCGCGAAAAAGCGTTCGCCGATTTGCCGGCGTCCTCGAGCCCTTTTCGCTCTTAGCCGTACAGCTGGAATCGGGTCGCGGCGAGTTGTCGCTTCTTTCGAGTGCGCTAGTGCGCGAACCTTTTCGTGGGCTGCGCTCGAATCTCGCGGCGTTGGCGCAGGCTGGCTACGCGGCGGAGTTGGCCCGCGAGCTCACGCGCGAGCATGAACCGGCCGATGCGCTCCTCGACTTGTCGATCGCATTCTTGCGCCTCCTGGATCGCGGTCCAGCCACTGCAGGCGAACTGCGCGCTTTGGAGTTGGCCGCGCTGGCCGCGGCTGGGCTGGCACCGGAGCTTTCGGTTTGCGCGCGCTGCGGCGGACCACTGATAGGGGAGATGCTGAGGTTCGATCCTGCTGCTGGTGGCGCGACTTGTTGGACGTGCGCCTCGGAAGCGTGCCTGCGCATCACTTGCGAAAATGTCAATTCGCTTCGGGAGCTACAGTCCGGCGGGTTGGCGGCCGGTGGTCGAAGTTTGCCCGACGCGCCAGCTCTGCGCGCGGCCGTGCGCGGATTTCTCACGCACCATCTTGGACGGCGAATGAAGAGCGTGAAGTTGATGGAGCAGCTAGGGGCGGATTCATAGAACGCCGCGTCCTTGACGCACCCGCGCCCCATTGCTACCTCGCTGCCATGCCCGACATCGCTCCCTTCCGCGCGCTTGGCTACGCGAAGTCCATCGATCTGACTCATGTGGTGACGCCGCCGTACGATGTCATTTCGTCTGCTGAGCAGCGCGCGCTCGAATCGCGCCATCCGCACAATTTCATTCGCCTCGAGCTTCCGCCCGAGCGGCCCGGTGATGCACCCGGCGAAAAGTACCGGCGCAGCGCGCAGACGCTGGAGGCGTGGTGCAAAGAGGGCGTATTGGTGCGCGACGAAAAGCCCGCGCTTTACGCGCTGTCGCAAACGTTCAAAGGCCCCGATGGCGCGCACCACACGCGGCGTGGCTTCTTTGCGTTGCTCAAGCTGCATCCCTTTTCCGACGGCGTGGTTTTGCCCCACGAGCGCACGCTCTCGGGTCCAAAGGCGGATCGGATGGAGCTCATCAAGCAATGCAAGGCCAACCTGTCGCCCATTTTTTCGCTGGTTCCCGACGAGGCAGGCGAAGTGTGGAAGACGCTAGAACCCGCGCTGGGAGCGGCTGATCGGCGTACCGCGCACAGCGATGATGGTGTCGATCACGAGCTGTGGCGGGTGACCGATCCTGCCGTCATCAAGGCGATGCGGGCGCTCGTGAAGAGCCGCAAAGCGTTCATCGCCGACGGTCATCACCGTTACGAAACCGCGCTCGGTTACCGCGACTTTCTAGAACGCGGAGCTACGGAGGCCTCGCATTCCGCTGGCGCACACCGGTACGTGCTCTCATTCCTCTGCGGCATGAGCGATCCGGGGCTCGTGATCTATCCGACGCATCGCCTCGTCCACGGCATCGCCGGATTTTCGCTGCCGACGTTTTTGCAGCTGGTGGCGGAGTTTTTCGAAGTGACCGATCTCGAAACGGACGTGCCGAGCGCGGTGCGGCGTCTCGCCGAAGCGGGCGGCCCTTCGCACCACGCGTTTCTGCTGGCCGCTTCCGATCGCCGCTTGCGGCTCCTGACGCTTCGCGACGGCGTCGACACGGCGCACGTGCACGCGCTCCCGAAAAATCCCACGCTGCGCGCGCTCGACGTGTCGATGCTGCATGGTCTCTTGTTGCAGCACGTGCTCGGTCTCTCGCAGGAATCGCAAGAGCGGCAGGTCAATCTGCGTTACGTCAAGGATTCGCGCATGGCCGTGGAGCAGGTTTTCGCGGGCGAAGCGCAACTCGGATTTTTGCTCAATCCCACACCGATGTGGCAGGTGCGCGCGGTGGCGGAAGCGGGCGAAGTAATGCCGCAAAAGAGCACCTACTTTTTTCCCAAGCTGGCCAGCGGTCTGGTGGTGAATCTCGTCAACCCCACCGAGCGCGTCGAGGTGTAGGTTATTACCTTCGCGTTACGATGTCGGCATTGGTTGGCGAGACGTTGGATTCCCTGGCGCACGGCGCCGTGCGGCTCGCGCAGCGCATCGATGGTTATCGATTCGGAACGGACGCCGTGTTGCTCGCGGATTTCGCGGCGCACGCCTCCGAGCGGCCGCCCGCGCAGGTCGTGGAGTTGGGCGCCGGTTGCGGTGTGGTGACGCTTCTGCTGGCGCGTCGCTGGCCTGGGACGCAATTCACCGGCGTGGAATTGCAGCCCGCTTTGGCAGAGCTCTTTGCGCGCAACGTGATCATGAACGGCGTGGCCGATCGCGTGCGTTCGGTGTGTGGTGATCTGCGCGATCCGCGCGTCTTGTCGGGACAGGTCGTCGAGCTGGTGTTGTGCAATCCGCCGTATCGTCCGCTGGGCACCGGTCGGCGCAGCGTTGGCCGCGAGCGCGCGTTGGCCCGACACGAGATCGCTTGCACGCTCTCCGACGTTATTGTCGCCGCCGCGCGCCAGCTCAAGCCGGGTGGGCGTTTGCGCTTGATCTACCCGGTCGCGCGGCTCGCGGAATTGATCGCCGTGCTTCACCAAAACGGCCTCGAGCCCAAGCGTTTGCGATTCGTTCATCCGCGTCCGGACGCACCGGCTCGGCTGCTCCTGATGGAAGCCACGCGCGGCGGCGCAAGCGGATTGGACGTCCTCGCGCCGCTGGTGCTGTACGACGTCGAGGGTAGGCCAATGCCGGAGTTTGTCGTCGCGCAGGAGCTGTAGGCCCTCGAGGAAACAATGTTCAGTTTGTCGGAGCGTTGCTCGAGCATAGAATGGTGAAGGGTTTTCGGGAGGGCGCACTGCGCAATCAACGGCCCACTGGTTTCACGCTGCTCGAGCTGCTCGTTGTCGTAGCGCTCGTGATGGTGCTGGCAGCCTCGTTGGCGCCGGCGATGATGACCCAGGCCGACAAAACCAATATCGTGAGCTCCATTCACGGTCTCAGTCAGATCGCACTTGGCATGCAGCGCTACCGCACCGACACGGGCTTCTGGCCGAAGGGAGCGGGAAATTGGACGCCCAGCAACGAGTCAGGCGTCGCCAGCGCCTTTACAACGGGCGATACCGCGCTGGAGGCCATTCCCGCAGGGCAAGCGAGTTGTGGCACCTCCAACTTCAACGCTTGTTGGAATGGCCCCTATATTAACAATACGCAGCCCAACATGGCCGGCCAAAAGGATTACCTGGGTAATGTGATCAACGTTGCCTACGTCGTGGTCAACACCAATTGTCCAGCGTCGAGCGCCAACGGCAACGATGCGATGTCCGAGGGCATGTCCGGACTCTGTCTCAACGGCGGCGGCGCGGGCACCGGCGGAATTTACGTGGCCCCGCGGCGCGGTAGCGGAAACGGTTTCATTCCAGCGGCGGCCGTTCCCGCGCAGCTCGTGGCGGGATCGACCCAGTAGCGCATTCGTTCGCGTTGCGACGATCGGTCGGTTCGCCTACATTGCGCCCGCATGTTTCCGACTCACCGGCCGCGCCGAATGCGCCGCAGCGAGGGCCTGCGACGGCTCGCGCGTGAAACGCGTCTCACACCTGAGCAGCTGATTCTTCCGGTCTTCGTCGTGCCCGGTCGCGGCGTTCATCAGCCGATTGCTTCGATGCCTGGGGTCAGCCGCCGCTCGGTGGACGGCATCGTGGAGCAGGCGCACGCGGCGAAAGCGGCCGGTCTCGGCGGGCTCATCCTCTTTGGCGTGCCGGACCAAAAAGATGCGCGCGGCTCGGGTGGCACCTCCGCGGACGGCCTCATCCCGCAAGCGCTGCGCGCGATCAAAGAGGCCGTGCTGGACCTAACCACGATCGCGGACGTGTGCCTCTGCGAGTACACCGATCACGGTCACTGTGGCGTGATCGGGACCGTGGCGGGCGCGCAGGAAGTGCTCAATGACGAATCGCTGCCGCTGCTCGCCGAGATGGCGCTGGCCTGCGCAAAAGCTGGTGCGGACATCGTGGCGCCGAGCGACATGATGGACGGCCGCGTGGCCGCGATTCGCGCGCGCCTCGATGAATCGCAACTTTCGCACGTGCCGATTCTTTCCTACGCCGCGAAATATGCGAGCGCGTTTTATGGACCGTTTCGCGATGCCGCTGGCTCTGCGCCTGCCTTTGGCGATCGCCGCGGCTACCAGATGGATCCCGCCAATGCGCGCGAAGCGCTGGCCGAAGTCGAGGCCGACCTGGACGAGGGCGCCGACATGGTGATGGTGAAACCCGCGCTCGCGTACCTCGATGTCATCGCGCGCGTGCGCGACGTCACGCGCGTGCCAGTAGCGGCCTACAACGTCAGCGGCGAATACGCGTTGGTGAAAGCGGGCGCCGCGAGTGGACTTATCGACGAGCGCCGCGCCGTCTTGGAAATATTGACGAGCATTCGCCGCGCTGGCGCCGATTTCATTCTCACTTACCACGCGCTCGATGCCGCAAGATGGCTGATCTAAATACCTACAAAGTCGTCGAGACCTCCGAGGTCACCGACGAAAACCTCGAGCGGATTTTGAACGACTGGACCGCGCAGAGCTGGGTGTTCGATGGGATTCACTTCGCGATGCGCGACAACAGCAAGCGTCCGGCGATGGCCTTTGTCCTCTTTTCGCGATCGCGCTTGCGCAAGGTGAAGTAGGTGGAGAAGCCTCCGCCGAAACGTTTTTATCCGCCCTGCGAACCGCGGCGCCGCGCGCGGGCGAGGGTGATCGACATCGCGTTCGCCAGTGGCGTTTGGTGGGCGTTGCGCGGCAACGCGGGACCGATCGCGGCTGCCACTTACCTCGCGCTCGCGGATGGTGCAGGCGGACAAAGTCCTGGCAAGCGCCTCTGCGGCATTCGCGTGGTCGAACCGGAGACCGGCACGCCGTGTGGATTCAAGCGATCGATCTTGCGCAACGCGGCGTACATCGTCACCTCCGTCGCTGGCCGTTGGGGCGGTTTCCCCGCTGGCGTTTTGGGCTGGATGCTGGTGAGCGCCATTGAATGGATCGCGGTGCGCCGCGATCCCGACGGTCGCCGGTTTGGCGATCACGCGGCGGGTACGCAGGTTATCGATGCGTCGATTCCGCTCGGTGAAGTGCAGCGCCCGCGGATGGTTATTCGCGCACCCGCCGTGCCCGCGCCACCGGCGAGACGAATAGCGAACGTGATTTCAGGAAACCCGAGAGGCCCATGCGCATCGCTCTAACCCACAACCTCCGGCTCTCCTCCTCCGAGGACGAAGCCGAATTCGACACGCCCGAAACGATCGCGGCCATCGCCGGCGGTCTCGAGCGCCTGGGCCACCGCGTGGAACGCGTGGAGGTCAGCGGACCGGCCAGCCTCACCGCGGCCAGGCTGGAGGCTTACGCGCCCGATCTTATTTTCAATACCGCAGAGGGTCGCCGTGGACGTTTTCGCGAAGCGTTTTTTCCGGCCCTCTTCGACGAGTTGGGATTTCCCTACACCGGCTCGGACGCTTGGGTGAACGCGGTGACGCTCGACAAGCAGCTCACCAAGCTCATGCTGCGCGAACATGGAATCGTTTCGCCGCGTGGCGTGCTGGTCGAGGAGATCGGCCAGGTGCAGCAAGTGGTGCGCGCCGAAACCGGCCTGAAATTTCCAGTGATCGTGAAGCCGAATTACGAGGGAAGCTCGAAGGGCATTACCCAGGATTCGGTGGTGGAAGATCCCGCGCGGCTCAAGGACGTGGTGGCGCGGGCGCTGGCCAAATTTCCATCCGGCGTGCTGGTGGAGGAGTACATCGTCGGCCATGATCTCACGGTTCCCCTGCTCGAGGCGGCGGCGAAAGATCGCGGTGGCGTCCTGACGCCGGTCGAATACCTCATCGACGAAGCGGAGCTGCAAAAGCGCAAGTTCCACATTTACGATTACGATCTGAAGAGCGTTGCCTACGACGCGGTGCGTGTGCGCGCGCCCGCTCAATTGCCGCCAACCGTGCTGGAGGCCGCGCAGCGCACGTGCCGCGCGGTTTTTCAGGCGTTGGGTTGCCGTGATTTGTCGCGCATCGATTTGCGGTACGGCGACGACGGCGAGCTCTACTTTTTGGAGATCAACGCGCTGCCGTCGCTCGAGCCCGGCGCCGGCATTTTTATTTCCGCCGAGCTCGAGGGCCTCACGTTCGACGGCGTGCTCGGCAAAATCATCGAGAGCGCCTGCGTGCGGCAAGGGCTCACCGATTTGCGGCGGCGCCAGTCGCGGCCCGTGAAGAAGGGGCCGCTGAAAGTGGGCTTCACGTTCAACGTCAAGCGCGTGAAGGCGCAGGTCGACGGCACGCACGACGAAGAGGCCGAATACGATCCGCCCAAGACCTTGCAAGCGATTCGCGAAGCCATCGCCAGTTTTGGCCACGAGGTGATCGATTTTGAATGTAGCGCCGATCTCCCGTACCTGTTGCAAGCGACGCCGGTCGACGTGGTCTTCAACATGGCCGAGGGTTTTCGCGGCCGCAACCGCGAGGCATTGGTGCCGGCGCTGCTCGAGCTGCTCGACATTCCCTATTCGGGATCGGATCCCGCTGCGCTGTCCATCGCGCTCGACAAGGGCCTCGCCAAGCGCATGGTGCGGCAGCACGGCATCCTCACGCCGGACTTCGCGGTGCTCTCGACAGGCAAAGAGCGGCTGCCGCGCGAATTGACCTTTCCCCTAATCGTCAAGCCCGTGGCCGAGGGCAGCTCGAAGGGCGTGCACATGAAGTCGGTGGTGGAGACGGAGGCCGAGCTGCGCGAAGCGGCCACGTCGATGATCGCCAAGTACCAGCAGCCCGCGCTGGTCGAGCGTTACATCGCTGGTCGCGAATTCACCGTGGGGCTCTTGGGCGAACGCAGGCCACAGGCGTTACCGCCGATGGAAGTGGTTTTCCTGGATAAACACGACATACGTCCAGTGTATTCATTTGAATATAAGCAAGATTGGAACAACCGCATCCGCTACGACATCCCGCCGCAGATCGATCCGGCGCACATTCGCGCCATGCAGCGCGCGGCGCGTGAATGCTTCACGGCGCTCGGCTGCCGCGACGTGGCCCGCGTCGACTTCCGCATGGACGCCGCCGGCAAAGTCTATTTCCTCGAGTGCAATCCGCTGCCCGGTCTAACGCCTGACTGGAGCGATCTGGTCCTCATCAGCAAAGCGGCGGGAATGGACTACCGTACGCTAATCGGTGAAATCCTCTCTGGCGCGATTCGACGCTACAAAGAACGAGAACGGGAACGGCGCGAGAAGCCGCTTTTGGAGAAAGTGATCGGCACTTGAGAGAAATTCCTGGTGGAACGGAGCCGCGCCTGCGCGCGCGCGATTTGGGGCTCACCATCGGGCGCTTCCGCACGGGCCGTTACAACGCCATTACCGATGTGGAGGGCGTGCTGGTTGGCCACTCCACGATCGTGCGTGGTGCTGGGCCGTTGCGCGTGGGCAAAGGACCGGTGCGCACCGGCGTGACGGCGATTCTGCCGAACCAGGGCAACGTCTTCGACGATCGCGTGGTGGGCGGCGCTTTTATTCTCAATGGCGCGGGCGAAGTGTCGGGCCTCACGCAAGTGGTCGAGTGGGGGCTCATCGAAACGCCGATCCTGCTCACCAATACACTCAGTGTAGGCGCCGTGGCCGACGCCGCGGTCAAGCACATGATCGAGATGTATCCGGGCATCGGCGATGTACACGACGTCGTCATCCCGTTGGTCGGCGAGTGCGACGACTCCTGGCTCAACGACGTCGCGGGTCGCCATGTGAAAGAGGAAAACGTGTTGGAGGCCATCCGCACGGCCTCCAGCGGCCCGGTGGCCGAGGGTGCGGTCGGTGGCGGCACCGGCATGATCACCTGCGACTTCAAGAGCGGCATCGGCACCAGCTCGCGCAAGTTGTCGCCGCCGCTCGGCGGATTCACCGTCGGTGTCTTGGTGATGTCGAACTTCGGCTACATGCACAACCTGCGCATGGGCGGTTTTCCCATTGGCGAGTTGCTCGATGCGCAGTTCACCGATCTGCCGAAGCGCCGCAGCAACTACGGATCGATCATCACCGTCATCGCCACCGACGCGCCGCTGGCCACGCATCAGCTCGGTCGTTTGGCCAAACGCGCTGCGCTCGGCATTGGCCGGGCTGGTTCTTACGCCGCGCACGGATCCGGCGAAATCGTGCTGGCCTTTTCCACGGCCAACCGGGTGCCGCGACAGACGCAAAAAATGGTCTACCGTCTCAAGGTGCTGGTCGACGAGCGGATGGATCCACTCTACGAAGCGGTCATCGACGCTACTGAAGAGGCGATACTTAATTCACTCTGCATGGCCCGCGGGATGGATGGCGCCAATGGAAACTTCGCCCCCGCGTTACCGCTCGCCGTGGTGAAGGACTACCTCGATCGTTTTCGGGTGGTGCGCCCGCGTGGCGAACGGCTGCCCCCGGTTGCGGGCCAGACCGCGGAAACGGAAGTGCGCGTCGCAGATGCCAGGCCCAGCGACGTGCGAGGCGCGGAGGGAATGGCGCCACCAAGCGGAGAGAAGAAAGAGTAGGGCCGGCTCGTGCACCGTAACGCTGCGCCGCTAGATTGCGCCGCGCGCACGTGGTAAACGCGCGTTCTTCTTTTACGCAGAGGTCACCATGGCCCGTTCCAAGAGCAAGCACATTCGCACCGTCAGCCGCCGACGCCAGCAGTGGAAGGCGCGCGTGAAGCGTCAAAAGGCAGTCGCCAAGAAGGCCGGGAAGGCGATCAAGCCGGCTCCGAAGCGGGCGCCCAAGGCTGCCGCGCCGGTCGCGCCGATCGCCAAGCAGGTTGCCGCGGAGTAGCAGAAGGCGCGGTTTGTGTGGTCTCGAAGCGGGGGCGAGCGATAGCCTAGCCGGAAAACCACAATTGCCGTTACCTACGCCGGCCGAGCGCGGCCCGGCTGCTTCAGTGCTTGCCGCGCATGTTGGAAGCGCGGCCGGCCCGATTGGTGGCGCTGGAAGCGCTCGATCACATAGCGGGCTCGTGCGGTGCCTCCTCAGCGCACCGAAAAGTGCGCTTCCGGGGGCTTGCTCGCCGCAAGCGGCCCCCCTCTGTCGCTACGCGACATCTCCCCCGGTACCGGGGGAGTCCCCTCCTGCGCGCCTCGCATCCGAGCCACGCTCGACCGTCTCGGTTCCACGGCAACTGTGGATTTCCGGATTAGCTCCCGCTCTCCTTTTTTGCGGGCGTGCTCGGTGCGCTTGCCGCCGGTTCTGCTTTTGGCGCCTTCGCGGGCTCGGGCTTGGTGCTCTCGCTCTTCCCACTGCTCTCGCTCTTCGCGTTCTTCGGGGAGCTCGACGAGTAGAGATCGCTGTACCAGCCGCCCCCTTTGAGTTGAAACGAGCTGCGGCTCATGATTTTGCACATGCGGCCTTTGACGCCGCATTCGCTGCACTTGGCCGGCGCGGGATCGCTGACCTTCTGCATCTCTTCCATCAGCCGGCCGCAAGCCTCACACACAAACTCATAGATGGGCATTGGGGAATCTTAGCTTTTTCTTGATACATAGGCACCATGTCCGACGTCGTTCCTGCCAATCGCCACGAACCGAAGGTGCGCGCGTCGCTCGCCTTCGTTCGCTCCCTGCGGCTTTTGCTCTACGCGCTGTTGGTGTTGTCCGCGGGCCTTTCGCTGTTCGCATCATCAGGTCGCTCCACGCTTCTCGCCGCGGCCCCGATGGCCTTCGGCGTGTTTCTGGTGCTGTTTGCGATTTACCGCATCGCCCTGGTTTCTCAGCGACGCTACCCGTTGCGCGCAGCATTTTTGCAAATCGCGGTTGGCGCGGCGGTGTGGGTTCTGCTTCTACCCGGCCATCGCCTCAGCTTCTCTCGTCCTTCGATGGGAGACGACCTTCCTGCGCTCGCCCACTCGCTCGATCCCCGCGTCCGTGCGTTGGCCATGGAAGCCTCCCGCGGTCGAGCCGGTGCGGCCCGCTATGCAGACCTGCTGATCGAGAAGCTGGACGACAGCGCACCACGCGTGCGCGAAGAAGCCAACCAAAGTCTACGCGCCATTTTTGGGTCGGATCCGGCCGCTGGTTCCTCTGGCGAAGAGGCTCAAGGATATTGGCGCGCGTTTTTGCAGAAGACAAAAGCGCTTGACACCCGCTGAACCGGTCGCTATGTTTCGCCGATAATGAGTATGATAATCATTATCAATATCAATTGATAATCATATTCAATTTCAAAAAGGGCGATTTCGATGAGCGAAGGTCCAGCGCCAGCGTACGGTACCGGAGGGCAGAAAGTCCGCGCGGCGCTTGCCGCTTACATCGCCCAGAAGGGTCTCAAGGGAACGCGGCAGCGCGACCTCATCGTCGAGGCCTTCTTCGCCGCGCGCCGTCACGTGACCGTGGAAGAGCTCTTGGAACGCGTGCGGCAGCAGGATCCCCGCGTCGGCGCAGCTACTGTTTATCGCACCATGAAGCTCCTGGTGGAGTCGGGCTTGGCTAGTGCGCGGCAGTTTGGCGAAGGCCAGGCGCGTTACGAGATGGCTGGCGACCGGCACCACGACCATCTTATCTGCACCCGTTGCGGGACGATCGTGGAGTTCGAGAACGACCGCATCGAAGCCATGCAAGAGGTCGTCGCGCGGCGGCACGGCTTTTCGGTGACGCACCACAAGATGGAATTGTACGGGCTCTGCCGTAATTGCCAGCGCCACGGTGATCGCAAAGTCTGAGATCCGGGTTTTCGCTTCTAACGGCAGTTCAACGCCTTATCTACGACCAGGAATTGAGAATGAGAATCAGAATCGAAATCATCATGGGCTTGCTCTTGGTCGGCCTCTCAACGGCGCGCGCGGATCGGCGCACCCTGTCTCAGGCCTACGAATACGCGACGCAACCCGCTGGGAATCTCGAGCTCGAAATCTGGAACGACCTGTTTCCAAACCACGGCGATGTTTCGCAGGACATCCAGCAACGGGTGGAGTTGGAGTACGGCATCACCGACCACCTCGATGTTTCGCTCTACCACGTGTTCGATTGGTCCGAAGGCGAGGGCGGATTCGACGGCTGGCGGCTGGAGACGCGCTGTCGTTTCGGAGAGAAGGACGCGTGGCCGCTCGATGTCATGGTCTACCTTGAAGGCGAGCGGCCCGCCGATTTGGCCGCACCGTTTGAGTTGGAGGAGAAGCTCATTCTGGGCAAGGACTTCGGTCCCGTTGGGGTCGTCCTGAATCTGGTCGGGGAGGAGCGACTGGCCGCCGGCGCGCGCGCAGGTCAGCGTGCGGAAGTCGACTTCGGCGTTCGATACGAAGTCGTGCCGTGGCTGCGCCTCGGTGTGGAGGCCTACGAACTTTTTCGCACCCACGATTACGAACCGGAAAATGCGCTGTACGCTGGTCCATCGATTTCGGTGGCTGTCGGGCGGATCTGGCTGCAGCTCGGTGGCGCGAGGAAGCTCACGGGCGCGGAAACCGGATCGCTGAACGTGCGGTCGGTGCTGGGAATGAATCTGTGAAAGGTGCGGCGGGCCTTGCTCTTGGGCTGCTCGCTTGCGGTACGTTGCCGGTGCGGCCGCCCGCGTCCGAAGGCGAGCGCCTCTACCGCGCCAAGTGCGCTGCCTGCCATCGACTCTATGAACCCGGAAGGTACGCGCCAGCGGCCTGGGCTTCAGCGTTGGCCACCATGGAAAAAGAAAAGCGCGTTCATCTCCAACCCGACGAGCGCGCGGAAATTTTGGCGTATCTTTCCGGCCATGTGCTCTAGGGCCTATCCTCCGTACGTCTTGTTGGCGCTCACCGCATGCGCCCACGTGCCGCGCCCGCTTCCGCCGATTACCCTCACGGATGTCGAGGGCCGGCCCGCGCTCCTTTTCGATGGCCAACCGCGGGCCGTGGCGTTTCTCGCGACCTACTGTTTGCCGTGCGTCGCTCTGATTCCGGAGCTGACCGCGCTGCAGACGCGGACGCGTGATCGCGGACTTTCGGTGGTCGCGGTCTTTCTGGACACCGAGGGTGTCGCCGTGGTGCGTCCCTTTGTGGAACACGCACAGCCTGCCTTTCCCGTCCTGATTGCCGATGCCGACTTCGCGGCGGGACGTTCGCCCGTGGGTTTGATTCCCGAGCTTCCGGCGCTGCTTTTTCTGGATGGCCAGGGGCGGCCGGTGGCCAGTGTTTCGGGACTCGCGCAGCCCGCGCAACTCGATGCCGCGGCTGCGTTGGCGCTACGGTAAGACTACAAAAACGATCGAAAGAAATACGCGCGGCGAGCGTCCTACATTGTGGTTCCAGCGACCACACGCGTAATACATTAGAATACAAATGTAGTCGGAAGTAATACGCGACCATACCGTGGCTTACATGGAGCGCGCCTTGATACTCCAGGGTGTTCAGCTTCTGATCTTCTCGCTCCAGACCGCGCTAGCGTTTTCTCCTTTTTCTGAATCATTTGGGCTGCGGCGTCCGCTCCCACCGCTCGATCGCGACTGTTTTCGAGATGGCACTTCGCTTGAAGTACTTGGCCAATAGGTCCACTTGATTCGGAGGTCGCATGTCGCGCGAATCGTTCGGACGGTGTTGTGGTGTCCTGCTCTTCCTGAGCGCGGCAGCCTGCAGCCCTCCTTCGATCGGCCCACACGCGCCGGCGGGTCCTACTGGATCTGCCGACTCCGCCGACAGCGGGTCTACTAATAACAGCTCGCCTTGTGGCTGCCCCAATAACTACGCGGCTGTCTGCGGCGTTGACGGGATCACCTACAACAACCAGTGTCAGGAAACCTGTGCGGGGGTTCGTCAGCGGTACGTGGGCCCTTGCTCAGGCGCTGGCGGAACGGGCAACGGCGGTACTGGATCCGGCGGGACCTGCAGCTGCTCGAGCAACTACGTGCCCGTTTGTGGCGTCGACGGGATCACCTACACCAATGCCTGTGTGGCCGCGTGCCAGAATGTTCGTGTCGTCAGCTCGGTGGCCTGCAGCTCCGGCGCGGCGGGGAGCAACGACGCCGGCACGAGCAACGCGTGCAACTGCCCAGTCACCACTGGTGCGCAAGTTTGTGGCGCCGATGGGCACACCTACAACAACACGTGCGAAGCAGGTTGCGCCCATGCGAGCGTCCAATACTACGGTTCGTGCGCAACCAGCACCGGCGGGTCCAATGGCATTCCTCCGCCGGCTGGGTGCAGCTGCCCAAGCACCGGCCCGCAAGTTTGCGGGAGCGACGGTCACACCTATACGAACGCGTGCAGGGCGGCTTGCCTACACCTGGCCGTAAAGACCACTGGCCCTTGCCCGCCGGTTGCTCACCCCGGGGGAACGACAGGTCCGACTCCAGGGACGGGCCTTCCCTCTGGAACCGGCCCGAAACCAGGCAATACTCCCGGAGCTGCAGGCCGGCCCGACGCCGGTACGCCTAGGCCGGATGCGGGGACGCCTAGACCGACGGGAACGCCGGACGGCGGCGTACAAAAGGGAGAGTGTAATCCCGAGATTGACCTCCGCGACTTCTGCCGCGATTCCGGGAAGATTTGTGACCCCATCACTCGTCGCTGTCAGTCTCCAGACGCAGTCGATTGCATCATGGTCGATTGCTCCGGTGGACAGAGCAACTCGGGTTACGTTTGCAACACGTCGTCGATGACGTGCGCAGGCCCTGGGCGCTGCTATACGGCGAGCGACTGTCCAGGCAACGCACCTTGTGTGGGTGTCCAGGATGATGGGACCCCGGGAAAGTGCGCCGGTTCCTCTGGCGGTGTCACGGTGGACGCTGGCACGCCCCCCGGCGCGGTGATTTCGGAGGGAAATGCGTGCAATTCAAAGCTCGACGATCCCAACTGCGAGCCGGGAACCTTCTGCGATGCGGTGTCCAAGAAGTGCGTGGTGGCGGCTACCAAGGCTGGCGACACCTGCACCCCCGACTCCGCTGGGGACCGCGTTTGCAACGGAGACTACGCGCGCACTGGCTACCACTGCAGTCGGAGCAAGACGTTCGCGGATGGCGCCAGCTTCTGCGTGCCTGGCTGCACCGCCGACAACGATTGGGGCGATCCCGACTTGGACTGCCCGCTCGGACAGAAGTGTGAGACCGGCCCCACCGGCGACAGCGCGTGCGTGGACAGGGGATACGACAGCAGCGGAACGGGTGGCCCCAATCAGAGGTGCAAGACCGACGATACCTGCGACAACAACGCCGAAGGATATGCGCAATCGTGCGGCTTGGATCGGCTCTGCCACTCCGCGGACACGGTTGGCATTTACGGCAAGCAGTGTCTCTTTGATCGCAGTTGCTACAACGTGGATCCGAAAAACCCGGATCTGGAGTGCTCACGCGAAACGGACACCTGCATTTTGAAAGTAGCACAGGGAAAAACTGGCCTCGGCTGTCACGAAGATTTTTCCTGCGATGTGGGCAAGTGTGGCGCCGACGGCATTTGCCACAGCGACGGTAGCGTGGGTGTTGCGGGAATGCCCTGCATCCAGGACGCGGTGGAGTCCTATTCGTGCAGCGCGAAAGACTTTGTCTGCGGAGACGATCTGCTCTGCCACTCCGCTGCCGAAGTGGGCGGCGTCGGGCGGCAATGCCAACGCGACGGAACGTGCAACAGCGGAAACGCCTGCGCGCAGAAGCTCGACGCGGATGGCTACTACTCCTACATCTGCAACGTCGACAAGGAAGTCGGGCACGCGGAGCAATGGTGTTTTTGGGCCGACGGATCGGCGCAGTGCAATGAGGGCATCTGCGGCACCGACAGTCGGTGCGGAGCCACAACGACCGCTCCGGGTGCACCCGAGGCCGGCTCGATCCCGAACGGATCGGCTTGTTACACGGTGAAGGACGATTGGGGCGACTGGTACGATTCGACGAAGTGCCAGTCGGGTAATTGCGACGACACCACGATGAAGTGCGCGCCAGTCGCAACGAATTCCAACGAACCCGCGGATGGTTCGATTGCGGACGGGCAGCCCTGCTTCACGGTTTCATCCGACGATTGGGGTGATTGGTACAACGAATCGAAGTGCCAGTCGGGTAGCTGCGACGCCGGCGGAAGGTGCGCGCGACCAGGGGCCAACTCAGGTAACGCGTGCGAAGGCATCACGCTCAATTGCGCCGACGCCCGTGCTACCCAACAAGCGACGGGTTCGGGTTGCGGTTGCATCTGCCCGGACGGAACGCAAATGAACGACGTCACCGATCCCAAGGGTTGCGGCGGAAATGGTTCCGGTAACAATTTCGCAGGACCGTGTTCTGAGGGGAGCGTTCCTGACCCCGCCACGGGGTTGTGTCCCGACGGTGGCCTCGCGTTCACCTGCGCGGACGGGTATCCGCCCGATCCAACGACCGGCCTCTGTCCGGAGGACAATCCCGCGTAGCCCGGCTTGTCACTCCGAAAATCGTCCGATGTTGGAGCGATCAGCGCGCTTGTAGTTTTGACCTGCCCACGGCGACGAGCCGCGCGGCAATATGGATCCCGCGTTCCAGGAAATCGAAGAAGAGCACGCGCTCACGCCGCGACATTACGGGCCGTTGGCGGTTGCGCGTCTCGACGCCGCGATGGCGCGGCTGGCTGGTTTGCACGGCGCGGCGCTGATGAACGGTGCGCGTGACGTCGGGCGCGCGCTGGGCGAGCTCAGCGCCTGTTCGCGCGTGATTCCGGGTTTGGACCGGATGCTCGCCGATCGCTCGCGCGAGGCCGTGCAGCAGGTTCTCGCGCTCGCACCGCGTCCACAAGCCAGGCATGCGCTCGCAGCGGTTCTGAGCCGGGAAACCACAATTGCCGTTGTGGATTTCCGGCTGAGCCCGAGTGCCGTTGCTCCTTCACGCCTGCCTGCGCGCCCGCCGCTTGCGAAGCGCGAACCGTTTCACGCGCTCCGCTTCGTCGACGCGATGAAGCAACGCGGTGAGCCGATTCGCCTCTCTTTCGGAAGTTGGCTGACCACGATGGCACACGCTGCCTCTTCGGGTGCGCACGGTTTGGCCGCCAACATGGGGCGCGGAATCAAGCAGCGCGCCGGCGGCCTGGCCGATCTCGTTCAGCAGGCGGGACGTCTTCTGCCGCTCTCCAGCGCTCTGGGAAACGGGAACCTTCGGCGCGGCCCGACGCTCGCTGGTCTGGCGCAGTTCGGCGCGCAGCTCATCGGGGGCCCGCGTTTGTCGCGCGGAATTTCGTTCCTCTCCTCCGCTGCGGTGCTCACGCCGCTCGGCCTCACTGTTCAGTCGGGACTCGCCGCCAAACGGTGGATCGATCGCGGCGGTCCAGCGGCGCTGTGGACGTCGACGCGCAACTTTGCAGGAGCCACGTGGGACAAGACCAAGCACCTCGCATCCGTGGCTGGTCACTACGCGCAGGCGGCGGGTCAGCTGCTGCAATCGCCGATGGGTCAGCACGTGGTGACGGCGCTCTCGCTGGCGGCGACGCTCATTCCCGGTGGCGTGATCGTCAAAGCACTCGTCGGTGCGGGTCTCGGTGCGCTGGCCGCGATCAGCGCTGGAAAGAGACCGCTGCAGGTGCTCTCCAGCGCGGCGATGGGGGCGCTCGATGGCGTTCTCCCGCTCAATAAGCTCGGGCCGATGGCAAAGATCGCCTTCGGTGCGGCCAGCGGTTTGGGAAAGGTGCTGCTCGACGGGAAGTACGACGCGCGATCGCTGGCTTTCGCTCTGGGCGGTGGCGCGCTCGATCAATACGCGCCGGGCGCGCTCGGGAAAGTGGGAAGTAGGCTAGGTGGGTTTCTTACAAAAGTGGGAGGACCCACCTTGGGTCGCGCGTGGAAAGGCGCGTCTGCGAAGCTGGCCGGCCCTGCGATGGCGAAGGCGGAGCGGCTCTTTTTGGCGCTTGGTCAATCGCGGCAGGCACGGCAATTCACGCAGCGTTTTTCACTCGCGGCCGGGCGCGCGGGGAACATGGCGGGCACGCTGCATTCGGTCGTGGAGCTGGGCGAGCAGCTGACCGAACAGGTCGAGTACTTCGGCCACGGCGCCGAGCGCGCGTTGCAGAAACGCAAGGGCTGGCTCGAGCGGCATCACCTCGGTTGGACCGAAGGCGCGTTGCAACGTGCGCTGCGTCCAGCCGATTGGATGATGGCCAATGTTTGGGAGAACCAGACGCTCAAGCTGGCCGATTCCATTCTCGATCGGAGCGGCCTGGTGCTCGGCCGCGCGCAGCGTGTGGCCGCGGGAGCGCGGTTTCATCAAGCGGGAGGCAAGCGCCATCTCGAGGCGCAAGAGAAGCTCGCCAAGCGTGTGGAGGCACACGAAGCGCAGGCCCGCGATCAGGCGCGACTTGTTGCGCAACTGAACGCCGATCGGCGGCGCGAGGTGGCCTACCTCGCAAATCGTTTCAAGCGCGACGGGCAGGGTGTGCCGCTGCATGTTCGCGAGCAGACGGAGACACACGCGCGACGCACGCGGATGGCGATGGCTGAAACGCGGATGCGTAAACTCAAGGGCGCGCAACACCGAGTGGGGCAGCACGGCGCGTGGAATGCTGTGGAGCACGTGCATGCGCAGGTCGAAAAATTCGAGCGCACGCTGACGGGGGCGCAGCGCCAAGATTACATTCGTGATCGTTCGTATGACATCGGAAGGGAGGCCCATGAACAGCGGCACGCGGCGCTGGCGCTTCTGCGGCGAAGGCAGTGGGAGCAGCGGGCCGAGGCGGGAGGCGAAGCATTCGCGGTGCGTGAAGCGACGCGGGAGAGTCTCGAAGCGTCCGAACGGGAAGCGGAGACCGAGTTGGAGGTGCGCGAGCTTCTGGCGCGGGTTACACACGGTAGAGACCTTCGCCGCTTGGAGAAAGTGCGACAGGCGTTGGCCGCGCAACTGGCCGCACGGTTGCACTTGGCTGGCGTCCTCGGGACGCAGTGCGACGAGTCGAGGCGTACCCGAACGTCGCCGGAGCTTGCGGCGCTCTACGCGGATCAGCTTCACGCTCTTCACGAGATTCGAGGGCGCACGGAGCGGCTCAACCGCGCGCCGCACCGCCATGCGTCGCACCGCCACGCGCCGATCGATCCGATCCCGTTTACACTCCACCCGGATTCCGATCGGCACGACGGCCCTCGACGTCGTGGGATCGCGTCGCCCGCACCGCTGCATCGCGCGAAGCGCGGCCGCGACGAATCAACCTATGACGGATTAGGTCACATGTCGCCGGACGTTCGCTTCGTCTCCGGTGACGCGCCCAAACGGCTCGATCTCACGCTGCTCTCGACGATGGAGCGCTTTCTCGGCGCGACTTTCGCCGACGTTCGCGTGCACACCGGCCCTGGTGCCGCGCAGGTCACGCGCCGCTACGATGCCGAAGCTGTCGCCGTGGGTAAGCATCTTTTTTTCGCGCCGGGCCGCTTTCAGCCCAGCACGCTCGAGGGCCAGAAGCTGATCGCGCACGAGCTTACGCACGTCACGCAGCGCGGCCGGCGAAACCTGGACGTTCGTACCGCGGAAGGTGAAGCCCACGCCGCCGAGCGCGCGTTCGGTGCGCCGGGCATGGAAATGTTGAATCTCGCCGCCGTCGCCACGCATGACAAAATATCAAGCATAGCCTTGGGTCATCAGTCGGCGGGCCCGCTCAAGACGGCCAAACGGGGGCGCAGCACGGGATCCGCTGTGGCCGTGGATGAGACGCCGCCGTCCGGCGAAGAACTGCTCGACGCGGTGAGCGCGCGCGTGTACCAGCTGATGGCACAAGAATTGGCCGACGACCTCGAAGCTAGGTAACCTTCTCCCGTTGACTCGCGAACTCCCATTGCGCCGCCTGTTGCTCCTGGGCGTGGCGCTCGTCGGCGTGCTCCTCGGCGCGGAGCTGTTCGATTCCCGCGGCCTGCCACGGCTGCGCATGCTCGACACCCAGATTGCGCGCGTGCGCGGCGAGAACGCTCACGTCCTCGCCGAAAACGACCGCCTGCGCCGAGAAATCCAGGCGCTCACCGGCGACTCCGCCACCATCGAACGCGTCGCGCGCGACGACCTGGGCTTCGTCCGGAGCGACGAGGTGTTATTTAAGGTGCCATGACCGCGCGCGGCTTGGCCGTCTCTTTCGTTCGCCGCGCGCTGCTTCCGACGTTGCTTTTGCTCTCGACGATTCTGCTCTGGAGCGGCGCGTACGGTCCGAAAGCGCGCGCTGGCTCCCCGCTTGGGATCGCGCTGGCCGTGGCATTTCTTGGTCTGGCGTGGGCCGTGGTGCGCCGCGCTTTGCGGAGCCTCGATCGCACGCCGCCGCCGCCGCGCGAAGTGGTCGAGCTCGGGCTCTCGCTCTTGGTCGCATCCTTGGTCGTCACGCAGCTCACCGGTGGAATGGCCAGCTCGTTCTATCCGATGGTCTATCTGCTCTGCGCCTTCTTCGTCGCCTTCCTGCCCACTGCGCCGGCGCTCGTTCTGGTTGCTTCGGCGGTTGGGCTCGACGCTGGCATTTTCGCGTTTGGAAATCTCGGCGATCCCTGGCTGCTCCTCGCCACACACATCGTCTTCACCTGCCTCTTCGCGGCGCTCTACCATGCGGTGTTGGCCGCGCGTCTCAAAGCAGCGGCCCACGCGGAACGGGGTGCCGTCGAACGGCATGTTCGCGAGGCGGAGCTCCGCGCGCGCGAATACCGCCTCACCAGCGCCGCGCATGGTCCCGACGCCGCCGAAGCCGCGGGAAGTTGGATGCTGGCCTCGGTCGGCGAAGTCGAAAGCCTCGTACGCGGTGCACTGGAAGTGGCTCACCAAGCGCTGTCGGCGCATTCGACCGCGCTGTTTCTCCTCTCGATCGACGACGTTTCGCTCAAGCTGCGCGAATGCGTCTCAGCCTCCGACGCGGTCGATCGCGCTGCCATGAGCGCTGGCGAAGGCCCGTTGGGCAGCGTGGTGAAGCAGCGGCTCCCTGTAAGACTTTGTGGATCGCTCCGATCATTTTCGTATTACACCGACCGCGTGCCCGTGAAGGCCTTCTGCGCCGTGCCGCTCCTGGAGCCGGCGGCGCAGGGTGAGGCGCGTGTCCGCGGCGTCTTGCTCGCCGATCGCTTGGAGGCGGTGCCGTTTACGCCCGAAGAGCTGAGCTTGCTCGAGCGCGTGGCCGCGCAGGTTTTGCGCGCCGTGGAGACCGAGCGCGTGATGACCGCCATTCGCCGCGAAAAGGACGAGAAGGAGCGTTTCTACCGCGCCATCGAGGAGCTGAACCGCGCGGTGAAGCCGCCTGACGTCACGCAAGCGGCGGTGCGGCTGGCCCGCGAACTGTGCGCGAACCTCGACTGTTGCCTCTTGACGCTCTTCGAGCAGAGCGCGAGCGGCGGCCGCCACGTGGTCGCCGCGGCGCTGGGCGACGGGGCCGAATCCCTCGCCGGCCGCACCTTCGACGACAACACCGGCCTGGTTTCCACCGTGGTTCGTCTCGGTGCCTCGTTGCCCGGCCGCCCGGTGGACGAGATGGATCGCGTGGTGGTTCTCGACGAGGACGCGCCGCTCCCGAAGCTCTCCGCGCTGCGGATTTTTCCGCTTCATGCCGGCGATCGCACGGTGGGAACGCTGGTGGCCATGAGCACGCGCCGCGGCGTTTTCGACGGCGAATCCCGCCACCGTTTGCAAATTCTAGCGCTGCAGGCCGCCGAGGCGCTGGTTCGCGCGCAGCTCTTCGAGACCGCCGAACGGCTCGCCACCACCGATGGACTGACCGGTTTGCACAACCACCGGCGCATGCAGGAGCTGCTCGACGCGGCCTTCAAGCAGGCCCATCGGTACGGCCGCAAAGTGAGCCTGTTGCTACTCGACATCGATCACTTCAAAAACGTCAACGATCGCTACGGCCATCCCGCGGGCGATGCCGTTCTGCGCGGCGTGGCCACAATGCTTGCGGCGCAAGCGCGTGACTCCGACGTCGTGGCCCGCTACGGCGGTGAGGAGTTCGCGGTGGCGCTGCCGGAAACCGATCGCGCCGGCGCGCTGGTGATTGCCGAACGCATTCGCGCGGCCATCGAACGCGTCGATCAGCTCACTGACTCAGGTCCCGTGCGGGTGACAGTCTCCATCGGCGTGGCCACGTTTCCCGACGACGCGCGCGACAAAGCGTCGCTCGTCGAATGCGCGGACAAGAGCCTTTACGCAGCGAAACATGGGGGGCGTAATCGGGTGGTGGCGACAGATTTATTTCCTTCCCCCTTGACGGGGGAAGGTCAGGTTGGGGGAGCATCGCTTCACGGTTTCGGTCCCCCCACTCTAGCCCTCCCCCTCAAGGGGGAATAGGCTACAGCTTGATCGCCGTGCTGGCCGCGGTCCCGCTGATGATGCTCGCCCACTGCTCTTTGAGCTCCGCCGGCGTCCACGGGCGATCCTTGGTCGCGCCTTCGCTCATCTCCATCCGGTAGACGTGTACTTTTCCGCCTTGCACGCCGACGATCGTTCCGGTGACATCCGCGGAAAGATCGCTCGCCAAGAACGCCACCACCGGCGAAATGAATTGCGGCCCGATCTTCTCCGGCGCGATGCCCTTGAACATCGCCAAATCTTCGGTCATGCGCGTCAACGCCACCGGTGCCACCGCGTTCACCGTTACGCCCATGCGCGCAAACTCCAGCGCGCCCGTGCGTGTGAGGCCGTAGATTCCCGCCTTGGCCGCCGCGTAATTACCTTGCCCAAAATTGCCGATGAGCCCTGAGTAGCTCGTGGTGTTGACGATGCGCCCGCCCTTGCCCTGCACTTTGAACGTGCGCGCCGCCGCCTGCATGCAGAGAAAGGTTCCCTTGAGATGAACTTCCTGCACCAGGTTCCAATCGCTGTCGCTCATGTTGACGAGCGTGCGGTCGCGCAAAATGCCGGCGTTGTTGACGAGGATGTCCAGCCGTCCGTACTTGGCCAGCGCGCTCCAGACCACGCCGTCCGCGCCCTCGCGCGTCGACACCGAATCGTAATTGGCCACCGCATCGCCGCCCGCGGCCTTGATCTCCGCGACGACCTTGTCCGCCATCTCGCCGCCCTTGCCACCGCCGGATCGGTCGCCGCCGAGATCGTTCACCACGACCTTGGCGCCTTCTTTGCCGAAGTAGAGCGCGTGCTCGCGGCCGATGCCGCCGCCCGCACCAGTGATGACCGCGACTTTGCCTTCGAGAAGTTTGGACAAGGAATCCTCCAAGTTGGGTTCGGAGGACCCCTAGCATATTTGGCGGCGATGCCGCGAGCTACTGCCTACGCATAGCGGGCCACCAGCTCCGGCATTACATCCCCCATCACGCGGCTCAGCTCGAGCTTCAGCTTTTCCTTGGCCCGAATTTCCAGCTGCCGTGCCCGCTCACGCGAAAACCCAAAGTGCTCGCCGAGCTCTTTGAGCGTCATGGGGTGGTCACCCATCACCCGCTGCTCGATGATGAACCGCTCGCGAGGATCAAGCCGCAAGAGCGCCTGTTCGATTCGCGCGCGCACGATCCCGTCCTCTTCCGACTGCGCCAGCACATCGTCTTGCGGCTCCGAGCTGCCCACCACGAAATCGACGTGGCTGTTGCCGCCGTCATCGCCCATTGGCGCATCCAGCGAGAGGTCGCGGCCCTCCATGCGCTGGCTCATCTCCTGGACTTCGATGGGCTTGACGTGGAGCTTCTTGGCGATGCGCGCCGGATCATTGTCCAGCGAAGCGCCGCCCGAAAGCCGTTCCAGCTCACGCTTGGTCCGCGCCAGCGAGAAGAAGAGCTTGCGCTGCGCCTGCGTGGTTCCCAGCTTCACCAGGCTCCAGCTCTTCAATATATAATTCTGAATGTAGGCGCGAATCCACCAGACCGCGTAGGAGATGAGCCGGATGTATTTGTCCGGATCGAATTTCTGCACCGCCTTCATGAGCCCGATGTTTCCCTCTTGAATCAGGTCGGCCATCTTGAGCCCGTACGAGCGGTACTCGTAGGACACCTTGACCACGAAGCGCAGGTTACTGGTGACGAGCGTATGCGCCGCGTCCATGTCCTTCTTGTCGCGAAACAGCCGAGCGAGCCGCTGCTCCTCTTCGACTTTGAGCAGCGCAAATTGGTTGATCTCGGAGAGGTACATCGCCAGCGAACCGGACGATGAGGGGACGGTAGAAAGATGCATGGGGAGGGCCTCCTGGCTAACTTTGATGGGCAGCGACGTTGGGCTTCAAACAGAACGGTTGCAGCGGGTGTGCCAGGCCGCTCGATTTGTCGTCTGAGAGACGGTCCCGTTTTGGCGGCGCTCAGCATGTTCCATTTCGTTCACTTTCCTCTCCAAGACGTTCACTCTTCTTTTCAATCGGCGCCGGGCGACCGGCTTTCCGCTTGCCTGGAGCCCAACACCATGCCTAGGTTGAAAAACACGTGTCCAAACAACGCCTTCGCTTCCTCTCGTTCGTCAGCCACGAGCTCAAGAACCCGCTATCGACCGCGCTCTGGTCAATGGATCTCCTGGCGCGCATGTCGCCGGAACAGCGTGGCGGCGAGCGCGGCGATCGACTGACCACGTTGGGCCTCCGCTCACTCAGGCGAATGCGGCGCCTCATTGAGGACTATTTTTCCCTCGAGCGGATGGCGTTGGGCGTGATGGAGTTTCACCTAGAGCCCATCGATATTCGTTTGCACGCGGTGCAGGCGGCCGACGGTCTGCGCGCGTTGGCGAAAGAAAAAGGGGTCTCGCTCGTGGTCGACGTTCAGTCGGGAATCCTTCAGACCGATTCGTCGCTCCTCCTGAATGTTCTGTCGGCGCTCCTCGAGCGGGAAATTTTTCGCGGAGGCGGCGAAATTCGACTCGATGGTTCGCTGGCAAGGCTCCGTTTGTCGCACGCGGAACGTCCAATCCAACAGGTTCCTCCCGAGGAGGAGCCGCCGGGCGATCCCGTTGGCCTAACCCTGGTAGGTGCTTACGCGAAAGCGGCAGTCGAAGCGCTTGGCGGCACGCTGGTGGAGAAGGGCGGCGCGCTCGAAATGGCGTTTGCGCCTCAGGCGGAAGGCGACGCTCGCTCCGCATCCACGCCAAAGTAGCGGAACATCTTCCGCCAGTGCTCGCCCAGCCCACGCATGTGAACGGTGTGCTCGCGCATGACGAATGACAGTACGGGGACCGCCGTATCCTCGAATCGTCGGATTCGCGAGACATCCAGCACCACCGGCGACGACTCCGCATCCATCGCTCGACGCACCTCGCACGCGGTCCGCGCGTTGAGATCGCCCTCTAGAAGCAGCACCACGCCGCCGCTCGTCTGCACGCGTCTGAACTCGAAGAAATCCTTCATTAGGCCTTCCGAAAATCGATGATTTGTGGTCCCCAAGATGCGGTTTCAATATGCGCACGCAATGTTGGACGGGCAACCGTTTGCCCGCGGAATGTCGAGTCGTCTGGCGCTTTGACATCGCAGGTTAGCCGGACTATATGAGGCGCCTTCTCCGAGAGGAGATTGGCGCCCGCCGGTTTGGAAGCGCTATGCCATCGTCAGCGGTTCTCCAAGGCCGCCCCCGTCCGCCGGCCTCAAGGTGAGGTCGTGACGGCGCAACGACGCGGATGGCTCATGCGCCAGAAGTGCGCGAAGGAAGGTATTACCAAATGTCCCAGGGACTCATCGGTCGCAAAGTCGGCATGACCTCGGTATTTCTCGAAGACGGCACGCAAGTTCCGGTCACCGTGCTCCAGCTCGGTCCCTGCACCGTGCTCTACAAGCGCACAATGGAAAAGGATAAGTACAGCGCCATCGCCCTCGGTTTCGACGACGCCATCCGCAAGGACAAGGACGGCGCGCCGCGCATCACCAAGCCCGAAGCCGGCCAGTTCAAGAAGTTCGGCCAGGCGCCAATGAAAGTCGTTCGTGAATTCCGCATGGAGCCGGCCGACGTGGCCAAGCTCGAAGTGGGTACGGTGGTCAAAGCCGACCTCTTCAAGAAGGGCACGCGCGTCGATATCGCCGGCATCACCAAAGGTCGTGGCTTCTCGGGCGTCTTCAAGCGCCACCACATGAAGGGCGCCGCCCGCGACAGCTCGACGGCGCACGAGCTCCACCGTCACATCGGCGCCATCGGACAGCGTAAAACGCCGGGACGCGTCTTCAAGAACAAGCGCATGCCTGGCCACATGGGCGTCGAGAACCGCACCACGCAAAACCTCACGGTGGTGGACGTCGACGTCGAGAACAACTTGATGCTCGTGAAGGGTGGGGTTTCGGGACGCGACCAGCAGATTGTGCTGGTCTTCCCGGCCACGAAGGGCCCCATCCGCAAGGTGATTCAGCAGGCTTCGAAGGCTGAGAAGAAGGCAGCCGCCGCGAAGAAATAGTTCGCCTGCATCTCTCGCGGTCCCTCGAGATGGCCTTCGGGCCTGTTTCGAGGGACCGTTTCTTATTCTCCGTCATCCGCCCGATCTCGATAGACATCCGCATTCTGCGTATGGTACGCGTTTTACCCCTTGATCCCTCGACTAACAGGCGTGATTTTGTCGTCTTCTTCGCCCCCGCGGCCTATCGTTTGTGCCCCTAGGTCGTTGATGTTGATTAGGAGACACCGTTGAAATCGCTTCTCGCAACGCTCTGCGCCATCTTTGCCGCCAGCCCTGCCGCTGCCGCGACGACCGGCGGCATTCCGCAGGCACAAGTCGGCGTCATCAAGAACAAGCTCTTTCACACCAACGGTCGCGTTGAAGTCGGCCTCTCGTTTGCCACAGCCGTCGGTAGCCGATTCACGCAGTCCTACGGCGGTTTGCTTGCCGTCGACTACAATTTCAACGAGTGGTTGGGTTTGGAGTTGGACGGCGCCTACAACGCGACCAGCCTCTCCGATTTGGCTCAAAAGGTTCGCGACAAGCTACCCAAAATCCCCTCTTCGTCGGACGACATTAGCAAGCGTCAATGGTCCGAGATGTCGCAGATGGGCCAGATGAAGTGGAACGGCGGCCTTGCTGTTCGATTTGCGCCAGTCTACGGCAAAGTTTCCGTGTTTGCGGAGCTTCCCGTTCACTACCAGTTCTACGCATTGGCCGGTGGCGGCGTTGCGGGAATGCACTACGAATCACTAACCTTCTGCGTTCAGCACGCCGGCGCGGCCCAGTGCGATGTTTTTCGGACCGAAGATGGAATCTCCCCGAACCTCCAGCTGGGTCTTGGGATGAGGATTTTTCTTCTCGATCAGATTAGCTTGAAATTCGAGCTGCGCGACTTCCTCTATGCCGACAAGTATCGGCAAGACTTCGATCAGTCGCAGGGCAGCAAGTGCGTGAGCGATCTCTCCAGTCCGTCCTGCGGGACGGCAGCCAACACCGGTTTCCTCTCTGCTTCTACCCTCTTGTTCACCGGCGGCGTGGCGTTCTTATTTTAAGTGGAGTATTTTAAATATACATGAACACTGCATCAAAACACCTCTGGGTTGCCCTCGCTCTGTTGCCTAGCTTTGCGCTTGCGGAGGGCTCTGTTGGCGTCGGGGTCTCGGAGAAGGAGACCCCCACCAGCAAGTCAGAAAGCAAGGATCCCACGGTTGCGGTTTCGGTGAATCTGACGCCCCCGGAGCCGAAACAGCCGGCCAATGCGTTCGGCGAGTCGGGCCCCGTCGAGCTCAAGCATGTCGTCGAAATTCGTCCATTCACGCAAGCGGGGCGCAGCGAGGTTGCCCTCTTCGGGACGGGCCAAGTCAACGGCAAATTTTCGTCTCACTACGGACTGGATATCGACCTCGCCTACCACATCCGCGAGAGTGTCGGCGTCTGGTTGGGCGGCTCGTATGTTATCTACGGTCGTCAGTCGAGCCTCACGGACGAGTTGATCAGCAAAGCCCACGAACAGCCTTTCGCGGCCAATGCACTTCTGATGCAGTGGAATGCCGCTGTGGGCCTCGAGATGAACCCGCTTTACGGAAAGTTCACCATCGTCGACGACAAAGTTTTGCACTTCGCGTTCTACATCAACGCCGGCGCGGGAATCGCCAAGACCCGCGTACAGCTGCGCGGCAACGACAATCAGCAGAAAGACGCCGCCGGGAATTTGGCAGGCCCCTCCTTCGGCGATACCGGTTATCGGCCCGCCGGAGCGTTGGGTGGAGGCGTTCGCATCTTTTTGACGCCGCGCTGGACGCTGCGTCTAGAGGTTCGCGATCTCATCTATTCCGCGCTCGTGGACAAGATTAACGGCTGCTCGCGCGCCGATGTCGGAAAAGTAAGCCAGGGGCGAACCGACGTTGCAAGTGGTTGCGATGCCGGAGCGTTCAAGGATTCCGGCGCCGACGCGGCACCGGATTCAAACGTGAAAAACGCGGGCATTGCGCAGGATTTGCTTTCCGACATCTCCTCCGACGTGATTAACAACTTGTCGTTTTATGGCGGCGTTTCGTTCCTCTTCTAGAGAGCACCATGCCGAATCTAAAAAACGCTGCGGTTCTTTGTTTGGTCTCATTCGCGATTCCGGCGCAGGCCGAAGAGACCAGTGCCATCAATCAAGCGATTATCGCCTACAATGATAGCTTTAATTCGACTGGCAGCGAAAAAACGAAGAGACTGGTGCAGGCCGCGCTTGGTTTTTATGAAATCGAAGAAAACGGTGGCGCGGACGAGGCCAAGTTTAAAGCCGAATACTATTTGGCTCAGGCGCTTTATGAGCTGGGATTAAGCTACTCGGCGTCGCACTATTACATGCAGATCATTGACGCCGGTGCGGCGCATCCCTATTTCGCCAAGGCGGTAGAGGGGGCGGTGAAGGTCGCTGAAGCAATGCACGACGAAACCTTCGTGCCGGCATTTTTGAACAAGCGCTACAATAAAAAGTTTTATCTCGTGCCGGCCGACGCGCTTGCGAAAGTGCATTTCATTATGGGCCGCGTCGATTATCGCGCTAACCATTTTAAAGAGGGAACCGGGTTTCTTTCAGCAGTTCCCAAGACCAGCTCCTACTATGCGCTTGCGCGTTACCTCTTGGGACTGAGCTACATTCCACGTCCCGAGCAGAAGTGGGCGGGAGACCCCGACAAGGCGCTGAAGATGTTTGACGAGGTTCGAGAGCTCCAATCAACGGATCAGGTTGTCTACGCCGATTTGGAGCAGGTGCAGGATCTCTCGCAGGTCGGATTGGCGCGCGTCTACTACGCGACTGGAAAAGGTCAATTCGGGAGCGACGGGTACCAAAAGAGCGCGTCGCTCTACCACGCCATTCCGAAGTATGACCGTGCTTGGCATCCAGGCGAGCCGGAGCGCTACTCTCCGCATTGGGAAGAGGCTCTGTTCGAGGGTGCTTGGGCCGATTTCATGAATGACGATCCGGGTGGCGCGCTGGGCAAATTGCAGACGCTCCATAGCCCCGCGCTGAGCGACTCCTTCCAGCCGGAGTCCTGGGTTCTAGAGTCCATTATTTATTTCCAAAATTGTCTTTACGATCAGACGCGGGTCGCTTTGGATCAATACGACAAGATTTATCTTCCTATGAGCGAGGCGATTAAGCCGCTGATTGAAGAGAGCAAGGACGACGAGTTCTATTTCAACCTCGTCCACGAGGCGCAGGAAGGCAAGAATGGCTTGCCAACATCGATCCGTCTCTTTTTGGAGAAGAACGAGCAGTACAAGAGCTATTTGAACTATGCCGGTCAGCTTGATGGCGAGCTCGGGATTATCAACTCCACCGAAGGATTGCGGTCCGCGCAGATGGCAAAGGACTTGGCAGAGATGATCGGCCGTCGCCGCGGATTACTAGTGCAGTCGGCCGGCAAGTTCATTAAAGGTCGTTTGGCGAACGTGGCTGCGACGCTGACGGGATTTGAAGGCCAGGCAGAAATCGTCCGTCTGGAAACGTCGAGCTCAGAAAAGGATCTGTTGGAGCGTAACGACGACCCCGCATCGCGTTTGGGTAAGCAGGAGCTTCTCCGTCCCGACGTTCCCGATGAAACCTATGAGTATTGGGCTTTTCAGGGCGAATGGTGGCCGGACGAGCTTGGTTATTATAAATATACTTTGAAGAATGCTTGCCCCGTCGAAACGAATACTGCAAGCGGTCCGTAAATCCGTCCTTTGGAGCAATCATGAAGCGGTTGTTTTCGGTTCTTTTGGCAGTCGTTCTTGCTGCGCCCTTTGCGCATGCGGCCGACAAAGAGAAGAAGAAAAAGAGTAAGAAAGCTGTGGAGACGACCGCACCCGCGAAGGCAGCCGAAGACCAACGCACCGGCCCTGCCAAGATGAGGGCGCCAACCTACGAAGAAGATTTCGAGAAGAGCGCCGAGGCGGACAAGAAGCGCGACGAAGAAATCGCGCACATTCTCAAGATCGTTTCCAACAAGCAACTGCCCGCCGACCAGAAGGCCGACCTTATTTTTCGATTGGCCGAGCGTTATTGGGAAAAGTCGCGGTTCATTAACATGGGCGAACAGCGCGATTTTGATAAAGTTTATGAGGCCTGGAGCGCCTGCGTCACCAAGAGCGGTGCGGAGAAGTGTGGCGCGGAACCGAAGCTCGATACCAAGAAGAGCGATGTATATAAGAAGAACGCACTTTCTGGTTATGACCGGTTGCTAAATGAGTATCCGCGGTACGAACGTAAAGACGAAGTGCTTTTCCGGCTAGCTTACAACAGTTATGATTTGGGCGATAAGAAGACGGCGATCCAGCAATATTGGACGCTGATTAAACAGTTCCCCAAGAGCATTTTCGTTCCCGACGCGTATGTCCAAATGGGAGAGTACTACTTCACCACCAACGAGCTTGGTAAGGCGCGCGTGGCCTACGAAAAGGCTCTCGAGTTTGAGAAAAACCAGAAGATCTATTCATTCGCGACATATAAGTTGGCCTGGTGCGATTTCAACGCCGGCGCGTATGAAGGAGCTATCGATAAATTCCAGAAGGTCATCGCTTATTCCGACAAGCAGGCCAAACTGAATGCGAAGGCGAAGGACAATATTCAGCAAAAGAACGAAGCGCTGAATGACATCGTGCTTTCGTTCTCGAAGGTCGATGCCATAGACTCCGCGATTTCCTACTTTCAGCAGAATGCAGGCAAGGAGCGCGCGCACGAGTTGGTCGAGAAGCTGGCGCGGCAATACTTCAACGACGGTAAGTTCGATCCTTCGATTAAGGTTTATCGCGTACTCATTGCGGAGGATGCGAACGCCCCGGATGATCCGAAATACCAGCAGCAGATTATGTACGCGTTCGATAAGCAGAATAAGCGCGACAAAGTGAAGATCGAAATGGAGACGCTCGTCGAGCTCTATAAGCCGACCAGTGCGTGGGCCAAGGTTAATGCGAACAATAAGTCCGCGCTGGCACAGGCGTATGACGTGACCGAGACGGCGATGCGCGAACTGGTGCAGGATTACCACCAGGAAGCGACCAAAACGAAATCGGTGGCGACGTATGAACTTGCGGAAACAATTTATAAGAAATACTTAGAAAATTTTCCGGATTCGGAGAGTTCTTACACCCTTCGTTTCTATTACGCGGAAATTCTCTGGGCTCTACAGAAGTATGATCTCGCCGCCATTGAGTACGACAAGACCGTAGAGAAGGACGTCAAGGGGAACTTCGCGTCCAAGGCCGCGTATGACGGCATCCTCTGCTATGAAAAATTGGTTGCTATCGACAAAGGCCAGTTAAAGCTTCAGGAGCTAAAAAAAGAGCAGAAGATCGACGAGAAGAAGAGCAAAGGAAATATTGAGAGCCGCAAACAGATCGTTGCTGCGGCGACCAAGGACGATAAGGAATCCGTCCTTTCGGAGCACGAACAAAAACTCGTAGCTGCTTGCGACAACTATCTTAAAGTTGTTCCCAATTCGAAGGACGAAATCACCGTTAAATACAAGGCGGCTTTCGTTTTCTATGATCACAAGCGCTACGTTGATGCCGGCCAGCGGTTTGGCGAAATCATTCTGCGCTGGCCGGGCGATCAATGGTCGGTGAAAGCAGCTGACCTCATTCTGGCCTCGTTGGAAACCAAGGAAGAGTGGAACGAGCTGAATGATCTCGCACGTAAGTTACACGACAATAAAAAGCTTTCGCCGGCCGGCAGCGAGTTTGAAAAGCGCGTTGGGCACATCATCGAGGGCTCGCAGTTCAAGATCGTCGAGGGCGCGTACGCGAGGGCGAACGAGAAGAAGGATCGCGGAGCGCTGGCGGCCGTTGCCAAGTCCTATTCGGATTTCGTGAAGGAGTTTCCGAAGAGCGAATATGCGCCGATTGTGCTCTATAACTCGATGCTCATTTATGACAACGCCGATGAGCTGGACAATGCGTCTGCGGCGGCCGAGCATCTGCTTAATGGATATCCAGATGCGGATAAAGGCAAGTCGTTTAATCCGTCGAAAGACAAAGAGGACCCGCGGCTTGTGCCACGCGTGATGCTCGCGCTGGCGGATTTTGCGGAACGCACGGCGCAATTCGATAAGGCGGCTCAGTATTTCGAGATGTACGTCAATAAGTTCGAGAAAGAGCCGAAGGCACCGGATCAACTCTTTAATGCCGCGCTTTACCACGAGGGGCTGGGCGAGGACGCCAAGGCCGTCGCGGATTATCAGCGCTACATCAAACTCTACAAGACACGTACCGACTTGCCTGATATCGCGCTGCGCATTGCGCTAATGTCGGAGCGCAAGAAGAATTGGCGCGAAACGTACGATCTCCTAACGGCGTATCTCAAAGACTACGGCAAGCAGCTTCCAGGATTCCGGCGTACGACGGCGTCCTATAAGCGGGCCACCGCGCTTTTGCAGACTGGCATTAAGAAAGATTCCGACACCGCACAGGAGATCCTGGACGGCATTGTGAAGGACTATGACGCTCTCTCCGCTGAGGACAAGCAAAAAGGTCCCGTCATGGATGCTGTGGCGCATGCTCGCTTTACGCAGCTCGAATCCCTATTCGGTAAGTTTATTGGCGTGAAATTCACTTCGTCAAAACCACAAATATTGGCCGGTGAATTGAAGGACAAGGCCAAGCTCATGGGCGAAGTGGAGGCCAAATATACGGAAGTGCTTAAGTATGGTTCCGGAACTTGGGGCGTGGCAGCGCTCTGCAAGATTGGCGAAGGCTACCGCAACTTCTCCAAGTCTCTGCTCGAAGCGCCGATGCCCAAGGGGCTTGATGAGGACCAGAAGGAAATGTACCGCAGCGCGCTCGAGGAAAAAGCGTTGCCGCTCGAGGAAAAGAGCGTTGAGGCGTACGAGAAGGCCCTCAAGAAATCTTTTGAGCTCGCCATCTACAACGACTGGACAGTCCGCGCGGAAGACGTGATCCGCGAGTTCAAGCCGGATGAGTTTGGTGAATCGCACGCGCTCCCTTATGCGGGCAGCGAATTCTTCTTCACCGCGGCGCCTCAGGCGGCGCTCAAACCGGCTGCATCGGCCGGCGCAGGGAGTGACTAATGCAGGCTCATGTGCGTTCGTTCTTTCGTCTGCTTCCTTGTTCGTTGGCATTGGCCTGTGCGACGGCGCAAACGCTGCCGCCCGAAACGCCGGTAAAGGCGGTGACCGCGGTTCAGCCTCAGGAGCCGCCAGCGACGCACTATTACGAAGAAGCCCAGCAGGCCATCGCGCGCAAGGATTGGGCGGCGGCGAAGTCGCAGTTGGGATTCGTGCTCGCCAAGGAGCCTGAGAACGCAGATGCCAACTTCGACGCGGGTCATGTGGCGGAGCAACTCGGTGATTTGGACGTTGCCGCGAGATCCTATCTGAAGGCGCTGGCAGCGAAGCCTGATCACACGGGCGCCGTTCTGAATTTGGGGCGAGTTCTTCGGCACAAAGAGCAATACAAAGAGGCCATTCATCTTTACTCCGAGGCCCTCAAGACGCTGCCCCAAGACGTGAAGCTGCTCAACAACCTCAGTGTTGTTTATCGATTGGATCGGCAATTCGATAAGGCAGAAGCGGCGTTGCGGAAAATCCTGGCACGTGCGCCAAAGAACGCGGACGCTTATAAAAATTTGGCGCTCGTTTATTACGACCAAGGCAAGTTTCGTCTCGCGCAGACGGTTAGCGCTAATGCGCTCAAGCTCGATGCCAACGATCCGGGGGTTTACAACAACCTCGGCATGATCGATTTGAAGTTGGATGACCAGCCGGGCGCGATGGCGCAGTTCAAGAAGGCCATCGAGAAGGAGCCCAATTTCATTCCTGCTCTGTCCAACCTTGGCGCTATGGCGTTGCGTTACCGCGACTACGCAGCGGCGGAAACAAATCTCGCCAAGGTCGCCGCGGCGCTCCCTGCGAGCTATGACGCCCATATCGGCTATGCCTTTGCGCTCGATGGACTCAAAAAAGTTGACCCCGCGGTAGCCGAATATGAGCGTGCGTTGGCCCTCAAGAAGGACGCGCCGGAAGCGCTCTATGGCGTTGCGCTCGGGTACAAGGCACAGAAGAAGCTTCCGCAAGCGTTGGAAGCGCTCGACCAGTATCAGCGTATCGAAGGAACCGCACACAAGGCCGATGCGGTCAAGCTCATCGCGACGATCAAAGCCATCATGAACGCGGGCACGCCTAAGGCTGCACCCACGGTGCCGCCTCCCGCTGTCAAGGCCGAGCCGGCTGATTCGGCGGAAGTTTCCAAGGCTACCGCCTCTCCAGCGCCGGTTACCGCGGCGCCTGGTGGCGGTGGTGGTGCAACCACGGGCAAAGACAAGGTTCCGGACAGCACCTAAAGTACGTACCCTGGGGGATTTTCATTCGTTGCTTTCAAGGGATACGTCAACCTGTGGATTGCTCATGACGCAACACGCGTGGTATGAAACTCGTTCGATGGAGACCTAAGGTCATGCACAAGAAGCGGGTGGTTTTGGCACTGCTGATTGGCCTCATGGGTATCGGGTTCTCCTCGTCGGCATTCGCTGAGAAGACCGTTACCGAGCGCCAGATCAACATGTTCAAGAAGAAGACCGTGATCGACTTCAACGACGTGCAGATCGAGGGCGAGTTGGTCAAGCCGGAAGGCTCGTACGGTATGGCGGTGAACAAGGCCAAGTTCAAGTCGCTCATCAAGCTGCGGCAGAATTTCAATCCGGAATTGCAGAAGTCGGTCGATCATCTTTAGGAGCTACCGTGCCCCTTATTCGAATCACGATCACCGGCGTCGATGGCGCCTCGCGGACGGTGGAGACCGAGCAGGATTCCTTTATTTTGGGCAGCGGCGCGGGCGCGGGCATTAAGCTTGAGGACGCAGCCGTTTCGTCGGTCCATGCGATGATTAAAGTCGATTCGCAGGGGTCGCTATCGGTGACGGATTTGGGTAGCGAAAAGGGGACGCAGCTCGACGGTCGCGTCATTCAGAACGCGCAGCTGCAAACGGGGCAGACGCTTCTTTTGGGTCAGACTAGAGTCGTCCTCTCGGTGCTGGGCGCTCAGCGCGAGAATGCCGACCTTGCGCGCAATGGGCGCACCAATGGAGAGGGTAGGCCCATGACGCTTGTCGATGGCAACACGGCCCGCGTGGTGAAGGCCGACCCGGCGCGTCGCATGCCCTTACGCGATGCGCGCGCGCAGCAGCTCGACCGGCGTTTGGCAGAGCGTTTTCTGCGCGACGAGCTGCCGCCGGAGTTGAAGCCGACCAAGAACGATCGCGACTTGCAAGTTGCGCTGGTTTGGGGCGGAGATACGTTCGTCGAAGTCGGCGATTTCCATCGCGGCGAGCCGGTGCGTGTGGGCACGTCGGAAAACGTCGATTTGCATCTCTTTTCATCGAAATTGCCGAGCGAGGACTACCAGCTCTTTGCTCCGGCAGGCGAAGAAGTCGCGGTTGCCGTTCCGGAGGGGGCTGGCCTGACCGTCTCACGTTCCGGCCAGTCGATAACGCTCGAGCAACTCGTTGCCAAGGGCGCGGCCAGCACGGTTCAAGCGCCGTTCCGCGGGCATAGCTACCAGCTGGATCTTGAAGACCGCATTACCGTTGACCTAGGCGGGATGACCGTCATCGCGCGTTGGGTGCGCACGAGTCCGGCTAAATCTCCGACGTTGGTCGAGCAGATTGATTTTAACTTCGCCAAGTGGGTGGCGATCGCGATGTTGGTGCTGATCGCCTTCTTGGGGATCGTGCACATCACGCCGCTCGATCTAGAAGAACTGACGGGCGACCTGTTCAAGAACAAGAACACCATCGCCAAGTTCGTGATGGCCGTTCCCGAGCCGCCCAAGAAGTTCAAGGAGCTTTCCGGCGTGAAGGAAGGCGCCAAGGCCAAGGGCGACGAGGGTAAGTTCGGCAAGAAGGACGCCAAGCAGAAGGAAGCGGCGCCGTCGAAGAAGGGCGCGCCGATTGTCGACAAGAACAAGCGCGAAGAGGACCGGGCGAAAATTCAGAAGTCGGGTTTGTTGGCGGCGCTCGGAAAGCTCGGAGGCGAAGGTGCGGTTTCCAACGTGCTTGGACCGGGCGGACTCGGCACGGGAATCAACAACGCGCTCGGTGGTCTTAAGGGTGGCGCGGGCATGGGTGACGCCAACGGCGTTGGTGGTCTCGGATCGCGCGGAACAGGCTCCGGCGGCGGCGGCACGGCGCTCGGCATCGGCGGCCTTGGCACCAAGGGCAACGGCCATGGCAAGGGTGGCTACGGGTCGCTAGACCTCGGCGGACGCGGCAAGGACGACGTGGGCGTCGTGGTGGACAAAATCACCATGTCGGACGGTCTGTCGCGCGAAGTGATCGGCCGAATCATCCAGCGCCACTGGAACGAGATTAAGTACTGCTACGAGAGCGAGCTGACGAAGGACCCGAACCTGTATGGCAAGGTGGCGGTGCTCTTCATCATCGGCGGCGATGGCAGTGTGGCGGATGCGCAGATTCAGCAGTCGACGATGGGCAACGCCAACGTCGAGACCTGCATGACGAACCACATCAAGCGCTGGAAGTTCCCGGAGCCGAAGGGTGGCGGTACGGTGAACGTGACGTACCCGTGGGTCTTTAAGCCCGCAGGCGGGTAGTCGGCGAACGCTCGCTCGCCTCATCTGATGGTAAGTGGCTTACGGCGTCTCCAACACCGTTCCGAGCACGTAAACCAACGCCGCCGTCATATCGATGGCGGGCTCGTTGAAGACGTAATTGTCGGCGCTGTCTTCGTAGGCGAGATCGATCGTAGACCAGGGTGCGTAGGGGCTCGTTGCGCTCGGAAAGCGCAGCGCGCTGTCGTGAACGGCGGCAATTTCCGATTTGCTAGATGGGCCGCCGACCACCGCGCCAGTGAGTGTAAATGGGCCCGCGGCCGAGTGCACCTGGGCGACGGCGTGATGCGGATGCTGGACCGAATGCGTGCCTAGCCCGACCACGAAGGAGAGCCCGAACGGATTCTGTCCGAAGAGCCAGTGAAGCTGAGTGCGGGCGACCTCGAGACAATCTGGGTTGCCGTTGACGTGATACAATGCAATACACGTCGCGGCGGCACCAAGGGATTGGGCGATGGAACCATCGCCGAACGTGGGAAGGGCGTAGTTGAAAGCGCCGCCCGAGCCCTCGGGCGAGGTGTGGCTTTTGACGATCGGCTCGGCCAGTGTCGAAAGGATGCCGGCGAGCTCGGCGTGCTCCGAGCTGTTCGCGGCAAAAAGGCGTGCCGTTTCCGCGAGTGCTAGCGCGTCCACGCTGCTCCAGCCGACGCTGAGGTTGGTTGACCCGGAGAGGGCGCGGGCGTGGAGGAGCGCTTGAGCGCGATAGGTCGCCGCGTCCGCGTTACTACCGAGTGCCGTGGAGAGCTCCGCCGCGCCGAATGCCAAGTCGTCCTCGAGGGAATCGTCGTCATAAAAATGGGAGTCGAACGGGTAGCCAGGCTGCGGTTTCGGACGTTCCACTGCCAGCGCATAGGTGTGCCGCGCCAGCGCTAGAAGCTTCGACGCGTAGGCCGTGTCCGACGCGAAAACCTGCGCGCCCAAGGCAAGGGCGGCGGCAGCGCGAGCGAGGACGTCTGCGCCGCCGCCGTTCTGAAAGCGCACGACCGGGCGCTGGTCGTAATCGGCAATCGGTGCCGTGGTGTCACTCTCAGGAAGGCGCCAGTCCGTGTCATGATCCCCTTGCCCACCAACTTGGTGGTAGGGCTCGTGGTAGGGCGGATCGAGCCCACCCATCATTTTGTCAAGCCAGTCGAGGCCCCAGCGCATCTCCGCGCGCAACGCGGTGTCCACACTCCCCGCACGTGCGTTGCTCAGCGACGGATGGTCGCGCAACGCGAGCAGATCGACGGCGATCGTGAACGAAGAAGTGCCCACGAATTTGAGGTAGTCGCCCGCATCGTGCCAGCCGCCCTCGACGTTAACAGCGGGACCGGTCGATGCAGCAGCGTGGCCCGTGAAGTCGAAATCCACGGCTACGCCGTCGCCGGAGTGGGCGTTGGCAACGGATCCGAAGAGATGGCAGGCGCCGTGCGCCGATGCTGCACTGGCGACCGCGCCGCAACGCTGCACCGAAAAAAAGCGCAGGAGCGCCGGGATCACGGACGCGTATACGGATTCGCCCACCAAGATCGGTCCAAAACGCTTGCCGTCTTGGAGCACGACTTCGTAACGGCCTGGCTTGTCGATGGCGGAGAGATCCAGGTGGTCCGCGGTCAGCTGTGCACCGGTAAGACTCCGGGTGGATGAAACGCGCGGTCCCGCGCCGCCAGAGAAAATAAATATATTATTGTCAAAATCGTATATTCTATATTGTGGCGTTACCGCTCCCGCACTGAGTACGACGGCCCAGCGCTCGCCACTTGGCAGGTAGCCCAATTGGTCATACCGAACTTCGTAAGGCGAACTTGCTGGCTCCGGCGGCAGTGGCTGCGGCTGGGGCGGTGTGGCGCGCGAACACGCACACACCACGAGGAGGAGACAAGCGCGCATGCTTAACCTAAGTTATTCGTAGGCACTGCTCCGAGGCTCCGTCATCAGAAGTGACGCCATCTTGGAGGGGGAGCCCGCTCCCCTTCCAGCCTCCCCCAAGAGCGATTCTACAGTCTGGAGGGGTATTTCCTCTTGAAAAGCGCGATTCTACCAGAGACTTTTCTTGAGCGTGACACGACCCCGCGGCGACGACGATAATGCCCGCTTTGTCCGCCACGCGAGAACCAGAACCGCGCCAAGTAGCGCCCCGTGCGGCGCTGTGGACGCTCTATGTCGCAAGCCGCATGCTGATGGCGTCGACGTTTTACTACTCCGATCTTTTTTCCTACCTGCGGCGGCTGACGACGGAAGCGCCGGTGCTCCCCGAGTATGGGCCGCTGGCGCAAGTGATCATCTATTTGCCGCGGCTCTTTCCGGACTGGACCGAGCAGGCCCAGTACGTGACGGCGATGAAGGCCTTGGCGCTGGTGGTGGACGGCATGCTGGTGCACGCGCTGATGCGCCGGCGTTCGCTCCTTCCGGCGGTGACGTTCCTCCTCGGCAGTGCGCTGCTTTATCGCGTCTGGCTCGATCGCTTGGATCTCTACGTGGCGGCGCTGTTCGTGGTGGCGGTCACCGTGACTGGGCGCCGGCGCGCACTCGCGCTGGCGGCGGCGAGCCTCGTTAAATTTCCGTTCGCCGCGCTGGGAATCATTGGCTGGATTCAAGATCGCAGTGCCCAGTCGCGCCAAGTTTTTTGGTGGACGCTCGGATCGTTCGTTGTTCCCACACTCGTCTTGGCAGCTTTGATTGGACCGGACGGGACGCTCACGCCCTTCTTTTTTCACGGCGGACGCACGCTGCAGATGGAAGGGATCGTTGGCAACTTGATCTACGCGGGCGTGGCCTTTTTCGGTTGGCACTACGACGTGGAGATTGAGCATCATGCCGCCCACATTCACGGCGCACAGGATGGCCTCCTTCGCGCGCTGGGCCTCGGCATTTTGCTGATCGGAGTCGCGGTCACGGCCGTTCGTCTCTGGCGACTCGGTCCGCGCGTCTCGCATGGCGGCGGGCTCTTGCTCGCGGTGGTCGCTTACACCGCGTTCAATCCAGTGGGCTCGCCGCAATTCGCCATCGTGCCCCTGGCGCTGGCCCCATTCACACCGGAGGGGTCACGCGATCGATTGGCGGCGCTGCTACTCGTGTTCTATGCGTTGATGGTTGATCAGGCCTTCGCGCATTACGTTCAGCCGCCAGAGATCGGCCGCACGTTTGCGCTGTGCACGCTCTTGCGCAACGTGGTGCTGCTCGCCTATTGGGGGATGCTGATGCTGCGGGTCGGATCGCCGCAGCCAGCGGAGAAGACGTGACCGAACAGATGATCGCGCCGGACCGGAAGCAGCAGCGGCGCATCGTTGAGCTGATGGTGCTCACCGCGTTGGCGGACGGAACCGTCGAGGGCAGCGAGGCCCTGACCATTCGCGAGTTGGTGCAGCGGCATCCGGCGCTCGCGGGTGTCGGCGAGACCGCTGCCATCAGCAACGCTATTCGTGAACGGAGCGCGGACATCGGACTCGAGGCTTGTGTGCGCGAAGTGGCCGCGGGCATCACCGATGCAGCGCAGCGCGCGGTGGCGTTTCGTTGCTGCGTCCTCGTGACCAGCGCGGATTCGCACGTGGCTGGCGAAGAGGCGCTGGTGCTGGCGTTGCTGCAGGAGGCGCTGGAGTTGACGACCGATCAGGTGCGGCGTCTGATTGCAGAAGGTGACGAATGAAACGCGCTTTCGTTGTGAGCATGTCGTTCCTCGCGGCGTGCCATCAGGGCGCGGCGGTTTTGGGGGGCGCGGACGGAGCGATCGATGGTGGTACCGACGGCGGTATGGATGGAGGACAGACCGACGGTGGATCGTCTTCCACCGCGCCGGATCCAACGTGCACCGAAAATGGTTGTCTTCGCGCGGCGCAGCTCATCGGGCGCTACAGCAAAGCGGTGGTGAGTTCGTTTCTCGAGCCGGGCGTCACCATCGACAACGGGTACGACATCTACACGATTCGCTTCGCCACCGACGGACGCGAGTCGCTGGCCACGGTGGCCGTTCCGTACGACGAAGGACTCGTCGTGCCAGCCGCGGGTTGGGACATCGTGGGCAACAACCACGGCACCACTGGACTCGGTGCGCCATGCGCGATCTCGGGAACGGCGCAGGGGGCAGGGCTGGCCGGACTTTTCGGCGCACGCAAAGCGATCGGCGTTGCGGTCGATTATCCGGGGCTCGGCACGCCGGGAATTCATCCCTACCTCGTCGCGCGTTCAGAAGGGACAAGCGCACTCGACGGATTGCGCGCGACCAAGCAGCTGGCGGCTTCGCTCAACGTTGCTGTTTCGGGCCGCTACGCGTTGGTTGGTTTGTCGCAAGGCGGGCACGCCACATTTTCGGCCGCAGCTTTGCACGCAACTTACGCGCCCGAGTTGGACCTACGTGCGTTCGGCATCACGGCTCCCGGATCGGTTTGGGAAAACCAGTGGGCCGCGGGCGTGCAAGTCAACGGTCCGGCGATCGTGCTGCACGCCATGATGGTCTACGCCTGGGCGAGCTACTACGGCTGGCCCGCGGATAGACCGCTGTGGACGAGCGACTTCGCCAAAGAGGTGGACGCCGACATGACGACGCTTTGCTTGACGGCGACCGCGTCGTCGACGCAGACGCTCTTCGAAAAAGTTTCGCAAGATCCGGCGAAAGTTTTCGATGCCGCGTTTCTCGCTGAATACAAAACGTTAACGTGGAACAAATATGCGTTCGTGCACACGGGTTTTGCGGAGAATGGCGTGAAGCCTTTTCATCAGACCGCGCCGATCGTGCTTTACCAGGGCGACGCGGACACCATCGAACCGAAGGCCGACACGGACGCGGTGGTGGAGGCAATGAAGGCGGGTGGGGTGCAGATTGATTACCGCATCGTTTCGGGTGGAACGCACCTGAACGTCGCGTTTGGGTATTTGGCGTATCAGGAATTGCGAACCGATGAGTCGATTGCGTGGATTAAGGCGCGGCTGGCGAATTAGGCGAAGAGTCGTCATGGCCGGGCTTGACCCGGCTATCCACGTGAATCGTTAAGTCACCACCCGAAAAAGATCGACCATCTTCGTGGTGCGCCCAGCGGGGCGCGCGCGGCCTCGCGACCATTCGCGCAGTGCTTTGATTTGCTCTTCGTACGTATGCGCCAGCGGAACGAGATCCTGCGCCACACGGCGAAGATCCGCGTTTTCCATCTCGCGTTTTAATGCAAACGCACGGTGCAGCGCACCGACCACGACTTGCTCGAGCTCGGCGCCGGAAAAGTCAACGCATTGTTGCGCGAGCGCGGCGATTTCATAGCGCGCGGGATCGCGCCTACAGCGCGCAAGATGCAGTCCCAAAATCGCGCGGCGCGAATCGGCGTCGGGCAGGTCCACGAAAAAGAGCTCGTCAAATCTGCCGCGTCGCAAGAGCTCTGGCGGGAGCACGCTCACGTCGTTCGCCGTAGCCACCACGAAGACCGGTGCGCTGCGTTCTTGCAACCAAGTGGAGAAGGCCCCGAGCAGACGCGTCGTCCCGCTGTCGCGTCCGCTGCCGGCGAAACCTTTTTCGATTTCATCGATCCAGATCACGACGGGTGCCACGGCTTCGGCGGCAGTGAGCGCGCGCGAGAGCATCTCTTCCGCGCTGCTGGCGCCGAAGACGCGCGGCAAGTCGAGACGAAAGAGCGGAACGCCGAGTTGCGTGGCTACGCATTTTGCCGCGAGCGATTTTCCGCAGCCCTGCACGCCGGCGAGCAAGACGCCGCGTGGTGCCGGCAATCCGAATTCGCGCGCGCCCGGGGCAAACGCCAGCGCGCGCTCGGTCATCCAGGACTTGAAAGAGTCCAACCCGCCGAGCCCCGCGGGCGGCATGGCGGCGACGGGAGTGAGGCCGAGCGCGGCGAGTTCAGCGGAGGTATTACCCATTACCGTTCCCCCTCAATATCCGCGGTCGCGCGCATCGCTTCTTCGAACGATGTGAGACCTGCGGCAATTTTGCGGACCGCGTGCTCGCGCAACGGACGTAGACCGTCTTGGCGTGCGGTGCGTGCGAGCACTTCAGGCGTCGCGCCGTCGCTAATAAGTTGGCGAAGGCGTCGGTTGACCGACAAGACTTCGAAGATGCCATTGCGGCCGTAGTAACCGGTGTGACGGCATTTGGGGCAGCCTTCACCGCGGCGGGCCAGCAGACGGCCGGCGTAATCTTCCGGATGAAGAATGCCGAGCTCCGCGACTTCATCGGCAGTGAGCGGGACGTCCTTCACGCAGCTCGGACAAACCTGGCGCACGAGCCGTTGTGCCACCACGCCGGTAAGCGTTGCCGCGATCAGAAAACTTGGCACACCCAAGTGGCGCAAGCGCGAAACGGAGCCGACCGTGTCGCTGGTGTGCAAAGTGGTCAGAACGAGATGACCAGTTAACGCGGCTTGCACCGCCTGCTGCGCGGTCTCGCCGTCGCGCACTTCGCCGACCATCACGATGTCGGGATCTTGGCGCAGGACGTGGCGTAGCGCGTCCGCGAAGCCCGTTCCGGTTTTGGTGTTGGCCTGAATCTGGTTGAAGTCGGGGTGCACCATTTCGATCGGATCTTCGATGGTGACGACGTTTACTTCCGGCGCGGCCAGCGCCTGCATTGCGGAATAGAGCGTAGTGGTCTTGCCACTTCCAGTGGGCCCGGTGACGATGACGAGGCCGTGCGGGCGCAGGAGCCAGCGCTCGAATTCCTCTTTTTCGTCGCTCAGAAATCCGAGCTCGGACAAGTCGCGCACGAGCACCGATGGGTCGAGAACGCGGATGACGATTTTGTCTCCGAATGCCGTAGGCACGGTGGAGACGCGCAGCTCCATCTCGGCGTCGCCGCGGGCGGTGCGCAGACGGCCGTCTTGCGGTCTCTTGGCCGTGATGTCGAGCCGGCTCATGATTTTGAGACGGTTGGCGATGGCGCCATGGAGCGCTTTGGGCAAGCGGTAAACGGGATGCAGCAGGCCGTCGATGCGCATGCGGACGATCGACTCTTCGCGGCGCGGTTCGACGTGGATGTCGCTGGCGCGCTGCTCGAAGGCGTAGTGGAGGATGTATTCGACCGCGGCGACGATGGGCTGCGAGCTAGCTTCCAAAGAGTCGAAGCCCGCGAGGTTGACGAACTGTTCGAGGTTGCCGACGTCGGGCCCCGATTGCGTGGTGCGCCGTTCGGCGTCGTCGATCGTTTTTCGAAATCCGTAGACCTCGGCGATGGCGCGGTGAATGTCGCTGGGCGACGAGATGACCGGCTTGATCTCCGCGCCGGTGAGGCCGCGTAGATTTTCGAAGAGCTCGCGGTCGAAGGGATTGGCCGCGGCGATCACCAATACGCTGCCTGCGCGCTCAAGCGGGATGACGCTGTGCTTGCGAGCGAAGGGACGCGAGAGCGTCTGCGTGATGAGCTGCGCATCGAGCGTCAGCGGGTCGATCTTTCGGTAAGGTGTGCCCACCGCGGTGGCCACCGACTGCGCGACGCGATCCTCATCGATCAGCTCGCCTTCTCGTCGCGTGTTCGGAAAGCGGAACGAGGCCAGCACCTCGATGGGGGAGAGCTCCGCGCGGCGCAACGTGCGTCCGGGAGCGCTGGCTGATTCACGAAGGAGGCGGGCGCGCTGCGTGCCTTCGCGGGCGAAAGCGGTACGCCGTGCGTCGTCGGAGAGAAGCCCTTCTTTGGCCAGGAGGTCGGCGACGAAGGCAAGGGTAAAGTCGGCGGCGCGAGGAGGCGTCATTTTGTCAAGGATCGTAGCGCGCTCCCCGGCGTAGCGACAAGTTCGCTTGACAAGTGACCCGCCATTTTTATATTTCGACGCGTCATATATCTTGAAGCATCAAACTATTTTACCGATGAAGAAATCAGCCCCATCGAGCGATACGACCGAGCGGCTGAGCCAGCTCATGCAGCGGTTCATGACGCTGATCCACCAGCGATCGGCGGGCGACACGTTGAAGCTAATGGGCCAGGCCAAGCTCACCATGCCGCAGGTGGTGGCGATGCACATGTTGGCGCAGCGCGGGCCCACCACCGTCTCGGCCATTGCCGATTGCTTGCGGCTCACCTCGGGGACCACCAGCCATCTGGTGGAGCAGCTGGTGCAAGGTGGGTTCGTGGCGCGGACCGAGGATGCGCAAGATCGGCGGCAGCGGCGAATCGCGCTGGCCCCAGCGGGGCGTACGCTGGTGGAGCGGCTCTCGCGGGCGCGCGCGAGGGAGTTCGCGGAGGTGGCCGAGCGGCTCAGCCCGAGTCTTCAGCGGCAGTTCGAACAAGTGTTGCATCAGATGGTCACCGAGCTCAGCAGCAGCGATTGAAAAAGAAACCTAAATCAAGGACAGCGCATGCCCCCGATCGTTTCCGTTCGTAACGCCGTGAAAAATTACAACCTCGGCAAAGTTGTCGTTCCCGCTTTGCGCGACGTAACGCTCGACGTCGAGGCCGGCGCCTTTCTCTCCATCGCTGGTCCGTCCGGCAGCGGAAAGACGACGCTGCTCAACCTCATCGGTTGCGTCGACACGCCGACGTCGGGTGCGGTGGTGGTCGATGGTCAGGATACCTCGAAGCTCTCCGAGCGCGCGCTCACGAGTCTCCGGCTCAACACCATCGGGTTCATCTTCCAGAGTTTCAATCTGGTCTCGGTGCTGACGGTGTTTCAGAACATCGAGTTGCCACTGCTCCTGCAACGCAAATTGAGCAGCGCGGAGCGCAAGCAGCGCATTCAAGGGCTGCTCGATCAAGTCGGTATTGGCAGCTATGCCAAGCATCGTCCCACCGAGCTCTCGGGTGGTCAGCGGCAGCGCGTCGCTGTGGCACGCGCACTGGTGACGCGGCCCAAGCTGGTGCTCGCCGATGAGCCCACCGCCAACCTCGACTCGGTGACCGGCCAGAACATCATCGACCTGATGAAGGAATTGAATCGCAGCGAAGGAACGACGTTCATCTTCTCCACGCACGACGCGAACGTGATGAAGCACGCCAATGCGGTGGTGCGGTTGGCGGATGGCAAGTTCGTGGACCGCGTGACGGCGGCGCAAGCGATCGGATCGCACGAGGTCCGCGCCGGGTCCCCCGTGGACCCGACACGCCCCGCGCAGTCGCGCGTAAAGGAAGGGCAGGCCGGGTCCCCCGTGGACCCGACACGCCCCGCGCAGACGCGCGTAAAGGAAGGGCAGGCCGGGTCCCCCGTGGACCCGGCACACCCCGCGCAGTCGCGCGTGAAGGAAGGGTAGGCATGACCTCTTTCGGTGAGTTCGGCGTTCTCGTTCAGATCGCGTTCCGAAATTTGTTCGCGCATCGCCTGAAGACATTCATTGTCGGCGGCATCGTCTTCTTCGGCGCCGTCCTCGTGGTGGTCGGCGGATCACTCGTTGGCAGCATGACCGAGGCCATGAGCCGCAGCATCATTGGCAGCGCGGCGGGCCACATCCAGGTCTACTCGGCGAAGTCGCGCGACGAGCTGGCGTTGTGGGGAAGTTTCAGCGAACCGGATCTCAGCGAGATCGACGACTACGCCAAGATGAAGCAAGCGATCGATAAAGTTCCCAACGTGAAGACGGTGGTGCCGATGGGCATCAACGGCGCGCTCATCACGAGCGGAAACACCATCGACGTCGTCCTCGCGAAATTGCGCAAGGCAATTCAGGTTCAGAGGGAGGCCGTTGCGAGCGACGGTAGAAGCGAGCCAGGGGGAGGAGCCAGCCCGCCAGGGCTCGGAGCCCCGGGTGGCGGAGGGGGACGGGTCCCCCTTACTGATATTGACGCATTGAAAAATCACGTGCGCCAGATCATCTCGGTTCTCGCGCTTGATCGCGCCAGGTTGGTGAAGGCGCTGTCCGAACAGCACACCGCCGATCCGCGCGACGCCGAAGCGCTGGATCGCACAAGCCAAGAATCATTTTGGAATGACTTCGATCGCGATCCATTTGCCGCGCTCGAGTATTTGGAAAACCGCATTGCGCCGCAGGCGGCCGATTCCGATCTGCTCTACCTGCGTTACGTCGGCACCGACCCGGCGGCGTTCAACAGAACCTTCGATCGAATCCAGATCGTTGACGGGACGCCGATTGCGGATGGGCACCGCGGATTTCTCTTCAGCAAAGTTTTTTACGAAGACCATCTGAAGTTGCGTACCGCGCATCGGCTCGATCAGATCAAAGAAGCGATCGAAGAGAAGCACACCACCATCGCGCAGGCTGACGATTTGAAGCAGATGGTGAAGCAAAACACGGAGCAGCTACGCGAGCTCCTTTTGCAGCTCGATGGTCGGCAGGCGAGCGCGATGGGCGACAAGTTACGCGCGGAGCTGAAATCCACCGAGACCGATCTCGGAAAACTGCTCGCGCAATTTTTGGCGATGGACGATGCGAACTTCGCGCACCGGTACGACTTCTTCTACGCGCAGCTCGCGCCGATGCTGGAGCTCTACCGAATCCGCGTCGGCGACACGCTCACCATCAAAGCGTTCACGCGCACGGGCTACATTCGCTCCACCAACGTGAAGGTGTACGGCACGTTTCAGTTCAAGGGCCTGGAGAAGTCGCAACTCGCCGGTGGGCTCAATGTGATGGATCTTGTTTCGTTCCGCCAGCTTTACGGCGCGCTCTCCGCGGACACGATTGCGGAAGTGCAGAAAATGAAGGCGTCGATGAACGCGAAGGAAGTGGATCGCGGCAACGCTGAGGCAGAACTCTTCGGCGATGCGTCCACAGTGACTGCACCCGAGCCCACGCAAGCTCAAGTCGATGAGTCAGGCGCGAGCGACGGCAGGAGCGAGCCAGGGAGAGGAGGCAGCCCAGCTTCGCTGGGTGGCGGAGGGGGACGGGTCCCCCTCTCAGATACCGATCGTATTTATGGAGCGGACGAAATGCAGCATGGCATGGTGCTCAACGCCGCGGTGATGGTGAACGATCCGAAAAAGATCGCCGAGACCGCGAAGGCCATCGAAGCCGCCGGCACGCAAGCGGGGCTCTCTCTCAAAGCGATCTCGTGGCAAGACGCCGCCGGAATTCTCGGCAAGATGGCGACCATGTTTCGTCTGGTCCTGATGGTCGCGGTTATGATCATTTTCGTCGTGGCGCTGGTCATCATCAACAACTCGATGGTGATGGCCACGCTCGAGCGGGTGCAGGAGATCGGTACGCTTCGGGCCATCGGTGCGCAGCGCCGCTTCGTGCTCACGATGCTGCTCGTGGAAGCGCTGGTGATCGGTGCGGTGTTCGGCGGTCTGGGCGCAGGCGTCGGTTCACTGATCGTGAATTTCCTCGGGCGCGTCGGCATTCCGGCGAAGACGCAGCAGCTCTATTTCTTTTTCTCCGGTCCGCGTCTGATGCCGACGCTCGCCATCGCCAACGTCATTGCGGCGATGGCGATCGTGCTCGTGGTCAGCGTCTTTTCTGGTCTCTACCCCGCCTGGCTGGCGATGCGCATCACGCCGCGCCAAGCGATGGCGAGTGAGGAATAACCATGCTGTCGCTTCTGCTGACCGATTTCTTGATCGCGTTTCGCAACTTGGTGCAGCACACCAAGCGGACGATTTTTCTTGGCGGTGCCATCGCCATGGTGACCGCGCTGCTCGTCCTCTTGGTCGGGCTTTCGCAGGGCGTGAAAGACACCATGCTGCGATCCGCGACCACGCTGGCGTGTGGCCATCTCAACATCGGCGGTTTCTACAAAGTCACGGCCGGCCAGTCGGCGCCGGTGGTGACCGACTATGAGAAGGCGCTCGGCGTCGCCAAGAAAGCGTTGCCGGAGCTCGACTACGCGGTGGCGCGCGGACGCGGCTGGGCGCGGCTCGTTTCGGACACGCACTCCTTGCAAGTCGGGATCGGCGGCATCGACATCGCCAAGGAACCGGGCTTTCGTCACGTCGTTCAAGTGGTGAGTGGATCGATCGACGATCTCGCCAAGCCCAACACGATTCTGATTTTCGAGGAGCAGGCCAAAAAGCTCGACGCCAAAATTGGCGATGCGCTCACGTTCGTGGCCACGACCTCGGCGGGAAAAACCAACACCATCGACATTCGCGTGGTGGCCATCGCCAAGGAGATCGGTCTCTTCTCGGCATGGAACACCTACGTGCCAAGCGAGACGTTGCGCCGTCTCTACGACTTGAAGCCCGAGACCACCGGCGCGATTTACCTCTACCTCAAGGACCTTAACGATCTTCCGGGTAAGGCGGCGCGGCTGCGCACGGCGCTGGCGGCCGCTGGATACCGAATGATGGATCCGGATCCGAAGGCGTTCTGGATGAAGTTCGAGAACGTGAACCGCGAGGATTGGACCGGCCAGAAGCTCGACGTGACGCTGTGGGAAGACGAAATCTCCTTCGTGACGTGGGTACTGCAAGCGTTGCAAGGACTCACGGGTCTCCTCATCGGCACGCTGCTCGCCATCGTGATCATCGGCATCATGAACACCATGTGGATCGCCATTCGTGAACGGACGCGCGAGATCGGCACGCTGCGCGCGGTGGGTATGCAGCGCGGTCGGGTGCTCTGGATGTTCTTGTGCGAAGCCATGCTGCTCGGCCTCTTCGGAACGGCGATCGGTGCGTTGATTGGCACACTCGCTTCGGCCGGTGTGAATGCCCTGCAGATTCATCCTCCCGTGGCAGTGCGGCTCTTCTTGCTCTCGGACCGCCTGATTCTGGTGGTTCAGCCCGCGTCGGTGATCCGATCCATCGTGGCCATCACGATCGTCACGGGTCTTGCTGCGCTCTATCCAGCATTGCGTGCGGCCAAACTGAAGCCGGTCACGGCGATGTCTCACTTCGGGTAATTGGGTTCGAGTAATACAAAGGGGATCGAAAGTATGCGTTTGTATAACTTGACATTTTGTGCAGTGCTTGTTGCCGGCCAGCTCCGGCCCGCGCTTGCGGCGCAGTCCCCCGAGCAGATGCTCGCCGTTCTAAAAAACATCGACGATCGCCAGGCCAGCTACGGCGACTACCGCTCGAATTTCTACATGCAGCAAAAAGAGCGCGACAAGGTCGACACCGTTTTCGAGGGCACGCTCTACCGGCGCAGCGCGGATCAGAAGCTGATGATTCTCTACACCAAGCCCAAGACTGAAGCGGGCAAGGGGTACCTGCGCGTCGACATGAATCTCTGGTTCTACGACCCGTCGGTCGGCAAATGGGAGCGGCGCACCGAGCGTGAGCGCATTGGTGGCACCAACGCGCGGCGCAGCGATTTCGATCAGTCGCGTCTGGCGCTCGAATACGATCCCGTCGATCGCGGCGAGGAGAAGCTCGGCGCGTACGACACGATTCACCTCGAGCTGCGCGGCAAAAACGGCGTGGACGTGGCTTTTCCGGTGATTCAACTCTGGGTCGACAAGACGAATTTCAACGTGCTCAAGCGGCAGGAGTTTGCGCTGTCGGGGAAGCTCATGCGCACGAGCTACTACCCGAAGTGGCAGAAGCTCTTTAGCGAATCGAAGAAAGCGGACGTTTGGTATCCGCAGGAGATTCGATTCTTCGATGAGATCGAGAAGCAGAATTCGACGCTGATCTTGATCCGGTCCGTGGATTTAAAATCGCTCGACGCGAACTTGTTCACGAAGGCGTGGCTGGAGAGCAAGAGCAGATGAGGTCGCTTTTCTTCGCGCTGCTGGTGAGCGTGACCGCCGCGCGTGCGGACGAAAATCCGAGCGAATCGGAAATGTTTGGCAACGAGCCGGAGAAGGAAAAACCAGCACAAGTGCCGGAAACGCAAGCGCCGCGCGACGACGCGATTCTTGGCGCGACGTCTCCTGCTCAACAAAATTCGAGCGAGACCGCCGCGGAAGATCCACTCAAAATCGGCGGCCAGTTTTATCTGCGTAGCTTCATGGCGACGCGGGAGAAGCAACCGCCGTCGGCGTGGACGCTTTCGCTGCCATCCCTGGTGGATGGCTATTTCGACGCGCGGCCCAACGAGCGCGTGCGTGGATTCTTGCTCGCGCGCATGAAGTTCGATCCGTCGATCGATCCCAACGCGCCGAATCTCTTTTCGCAGCTCGCGGGTGCCACCAATGGAAGCGGCACCGGCGCGGCGACAGCTACGGTGGCGGCGAAACCAGACCCCGGACCCTCTGTTTCGCTCGATCAACTCTGGATGAGCTTCGATACCAATCACCAAATTTTCTGGACCGTCGGTCGTCAACACGTGAAGTGGGCCGCCGGCCGCTTCTGGACGCCGACCGATTTCCTCCATCCGGTTCGCAAGGATCCGCTGGCCATCTTCGACCTGCGCACCGGCACCACCATGGTTCGCGCCAATGTTCCGCTCGAGGATCTCAGCATGAACGTCTCCGCTGTTGCGCTACTGGAGGGATTTTCGCCGGCCAATTCGATTGGCCAAGTGGGCGGCGCCGCGCGGGCGGAGATCGTGCTCGGCCCCACCGAATTTGCGTTGGACGCCATTGCGGTGCGCGGACGCAAACCACGGCTTGGCGCGGATTTCTCGTTCGGCCTCGGCGATTTCGATTTCTACGGTGAGGTCGGTGTGCGGCAGGCGAATGAAGTGACGCTGTACCGCAAGCGCGCCAACCCCATTTCCGCGCTCGGTCTCTTCGGGCAATTCGAATCTTACGTCCCTACCGGAACCGCGGTCCAAGCGACGGGCGGCGCGAGCTACGCCGTCAATTACAACGACAACGACGTCCTCAATTTCGGTGCCGAATATTTTTGGAATGACCAGCTCGGTTACGACGACGCTTCGATCTATCCGTGGTTGTTTCTGCAAAACGCTTTCACGCCGTTTTATTTGGGCAAGCAGTACGGCGCTCTTTTCGTTAGCCTGCCCAAGCCCGGCGACTGGGACAACACGTCGTTTACGCTCTCGACGTTGGGCAACCTTTCCGATCGCTCGTTCATCACGCGGCTCGACTATTCGCTCGTTTTTCTCACCAACATGACGCTCGAAATTTTCGGTGATGTTCATTACGGCGAGGCCGGCGGCGAGTTTCGCCTGGGAGTGAATGTTCCGCCGCAGCCGCTTTCGAATGGAACCTATTCGTCGGCAGTCGTCATCGCGCCGCCGCTTTACGATGCGGGTATTGCGCTGCGCGTCAAGATTTGACAGCGATCGATCCTGCGTTAGCTTGAAAAGTGCGTGAGGCATGGTGCCCACGCATCACAAGACCCGTCGGGAGCGAGAGCCCCGGCGAGGAGGAAATCATGTACCCAGGAATGTTGAGTTGGTGGAAGCACGCCCACAGCCGGCGCGGTTGCGGCACGCACGCTCAGTGGGGCGCGCCCGGTCACCTTGGCGGATTCGAAACGCGCTACGCGGGTGGCGGGTTTGACGAGGATCTCGGTGGCTCGTTTGGCGTTCGCCGGCCGCTGCGGTTTCTCGCTTACAAGCTCGAGCTCGACGAATCGCAGATGAGCGAGCTGGCGCGCATTCTCGACGAGCTCAAGACGGAGCGCGCGCAGGCCGCGGTGGATCAGCGGCGCACGTTGTCGGCGTTTGCCGACGCGGTGACCGCGGATCAGTTCGACGCGACCAAGGCCGGCGAGGGCGCCGCGCTACGGACGCAGGCGGCGCAGCGGTTGCGCGATGCGGTGGTGAAAGCGTTGGGACGGATTCACGCGCTCTTAAACGCCGAACAGCGTGAGAAGCTGGCGTACCTGATTCGAACGGGGACGCTGGCGCTGTAGTTTCCAATCGGGGGCCGGAGGATGGCTCATCTCCGGTTCGCGATTTGTAAATTGACGCCATTAATTGACATATTCGTGTCAATTACATGCACCAATTTACATGTCGCATGCGCGGCCGGCGTTGGCAGAGACGCATGGCTCCTCGCCGATTCCGGCCTGGCCGCATTTCTCATGGGGACGCCGCATGGTGACGGCGTGTCGCTGACGTTGGCGCGCCATGGGGTGATCAACCAAACAGCTCGCTGTGCGATCCGAGGCGCACGAGCTGTAGCGTTTTCGCGTCTGGCTTTCGGTAAATCAGCACCAGGTCGGGCCGCAGGTGGCAATCCCGAAAATCTTTCCACTCGCCGGTGAGAAGATGATCGCGATTCGCTGCGGGTATCGGCTTGTCTTCCGCGAGAAGCGCGACAATGTCCTGGAGAAGCGCATCCAGCTTTCGTCCGTGCTGCCCTTTTTTCTCGCGCTTGAAATCCCGCCGAAAGGCGGAGGTGTATTCAATCGTCCGCATTCAGATCGGCCAGAAGTGCTTTCGTGTTTTTGGCCGAGCGTAGCGCGCCACGGCGTGCTTCTTCCATGGCAGCAGCCGTCTTTGCATTTGGCACGCGGATCTCGAAGGGGAGCGCTTTCTCGGCGGCGACGCGCGTAAGCAAGACACGAACAGCATCCGAGACGGACAGCCCCATCGACTGCAGCGCCTTCTCGGCCCGCGCCTTGATACGCTCGTCCAATCGCACGTGAACCATCGTTGTTGTCGACATGAGATACAATGTATCTCAACACGCGGGTGATCGCAACCGTCTGCAATTCAGCCTTGGCGCTATCTGGAGGTGTTTGTGGCCTGCGGGTGAGCATTGCATTGGAATGCTGTGGCGCTTATCCGCCGCTGCCGCCGAGTTGTGGACCGGCAGCGGTTAGTGCGGTCTTGCTCGTCGGGCGAAATACCACAGCAGCGCGGCCAACCCGACTAGCTCAGGTGTGGACGTCGAGCCGCATTGGCAGCCACCTTTCGTCGTTTGCTTGCCGCTGCTGGCGATGCTCGTCGATGCCGAAACCGTGAACGCATGCGGCAAGAGCGAATGCTTGCCGTCCGGATTTGTCGCCGAGAGATCGTAAATACCCGGCGGAATCGATGCGGGCACCGTTCCGTTCGCGATCTTCGGTGGATCGATCGACAGCGACTGAAGTTTGAAATCACCGATCTGAATCACGGTGCCCGCGACAAAATTATCGCCCTGCACGACGACCGGCGTAGCGCTGCCGTTGACACTCAGTGACGGCGTGATCGCGTTAAGCAGCGGCGGGCCGCCCGGGTTTGCGGGTGAGCCACCGTCGGTTGTACCGCCGTCAGGAGTACCTCCGTCGGGCGTTCCGCCGTCGGGGATTGTCGGGGCGGTCACCTCGCACACCGCGCGGATGATGAAATTGACGGCCGCCTGATTAGCGGCTGCCGCAGTTTGCTCGAAGCTGACCCATCCCGCGATGGGGCTAACCGCGTAAATGAAATTGCGCCCAGGAACAATGGGCCCCATGTCTGCGGCGATCGACATCAGCATCGTCGGATCGGAATAGGCGAGCTGGTAGAAGAGACCGACGCGGAACGAGCCGCTGGTGATGACGGCCGGCGAGTCGAGTCCGTCCAGCGAAACTTCCTGCAGTACCTGATTGGTCTCGCCGTACTTCGTGGCATTCAACGTCCCTTCCACGCCATCGACAATCGGCGTGCCGGAGGGATCGGCTGTTCCATCGGCGGGATCTCTCCACACCTTGATGAGGAATTGTCCGGTTGTCCCCGCGCTGTTTTCGGGCGTGGGCAGCATGAAAAATTGGAGCCGTTTCAGTATGACAGGATAGTCGCCAGGCTCTGGTTGGAAGACGGCTGCGGCGGCCTCACCTGCGATAAAACCGCGCACGACGGTGGCGTTTCCGTTCCCGATGAACTTGTCATTTTGATAAGTCTTTTCGATGGCCGCTGCCGGGCGCGCGAGGACGCCTGCTGCGACGAAAACCAGGGTTCGGAGTTGTCTGCTCACGCGATCAAGTGTGCCAGCCGTTCGCGGCGCCGGTCAAACGATGCAATCACAACAGCGACTCAATTACAACGACGCGGCTACACCCGCCGAAACACGCCAACGACTGTGCCGATCACCTGAGAATCGCGAAACGACTCTTCCTCGAGGTAAATCGGCGAAAGTCGCGGATTGCTTGGTTGCAATCGAACGCGTCCCTCTTCTCGGTAGATGCGCTTTACCGTCGCTTCGTTCTCCACCAGCACCACCGCGATCTGCCCGTCGCGCGCCGTCGACTGCTTGCGCACGAAGACGAGATCCCCGTCGAAAATCCCATCGCCGATCATCGAATCGCCCTGCACACGCAGCGCGAAAACGGCTTGCGCACTGCGGGGCAGCATCGACGCGTCGAGGTGCAGCCGCTCGTCGATGTTCTCTTCGGCGAGAATTGGCGCACCCGCGGCGACGCGGCCCAGGAGCGGAATTTCGATGGTGTAGTCGTTGCGCGCGGGCGGCGTTTTGAGCGTGCCGCTCTTTCCGCCCTCGACGGCGCGCAGCACCAACGCGCGGCTCTTGGACGCGCCGCGGTCGAGGTATCCCTTGCGCTCGAGCGCTTTCAAGTGATCGTTCACCCCATTGGTCGAGCGGATTCCAAACGCCTCGCCGATCTCCCGAATGGTCGGCGGGTAGCCGTGCTTTTCACTGTGGCTGGCGATGAAGTTGGCGATGGCTTCTTGGCGTTCGGTCAGCGGCTCGCGGGCGGTGGCCATGCGGGACTCCTTTTGAAGTGGTTCCAATGAATAGATGATTTTCAATAATACTGAACGAATTTGCAGTCGTCAAGTTGAGCGTCCGCACTATGGTGGGCGCATGCTCACCGCCACTCACGCAGCGCGGCTCGGTTTCCACGCGGCTCGGCGTCGCTCGTTAGCGGCGTTTGGTCTCTGGGGCGCTAATGTGGTCGATACGCTGGTGACCTGGGCGCCGATCGCGCTGTTCGCTCTGTTTCTTCTGCGGCGGTTTCATTTCGAGGGAGAGCGTCCCGTCGCTGCACTGTTGGCGCTCACCGGCGCGGCGTCCGTGGGCGCGGTGATCGGCGCATTGATTCGCGTGTTGGCCACGGGTGGAACGGTCGCCTTGCTTGCCGCCGAGCTCTGCGGCGACGATCCCGAATCGCGCACGCGCTTTTCGGTGGCCGCGCTCGCGCACGCCGATCGTTTGTTGCCGAGCGTGATTTTCGCGCTCGTTACCGCCGCGAATTTCGCGCTGCTTTTTTCCGGATTCACCTTCGCCGGAATTTTTCTCTCGAGCAGCCATCCAGCGATCTCTGCATTGGCGTTGACGTTGGGGCTTACGCTGGTGGCGCCGCTTGCGATCACGCTCTGGATCACCGCGCACCTCGCCGTCGTTCGCGTAGCGGCACTTGGCGAAGAGGTGGGCGTGGCCCTGTCGGGCGCGGTTTCATTCTGGGCGCGGCGAAGTGGGACCATCCTCGGCGCCGTGGCGATTCCAACGCTGGCGGATTTCTTTTTCTCGCTGATGTTCGCGAGTTTCTGCTCGTCGCTGCGCGATGGACCGATGCTACTTGCCGTTGCGCCGCTCTTGGCATCCGCGCTGGTGCTCGCCGTGGTGCGCGCCTATTTCGTCACGGCGCGCTGGGGCGCCTTTACCGCGCTGGTGCTCGACGAAGCGAACGCATTGCCACCACCGCCACGTCCTTCAGCGATCGTAGAAGCGTTACCGATCGTCGATGCGTTGCCGCTAGATTAATCGCAAAACTTGTTGAGGTAACGCTTCCAACCCGTCATGGCCGGGCTCGACCCGGCCATCCACGCGGTGGACGCCGGTAAAATGCACGTGGATGGCCGGCTCCCTGGCCGGCCATGACGAAATGGCGTGGTCTTAATCAAGGCGAGCATGGGGATTAATTCTTCCAAAGAAACTTCCACGGGTGCGCTTTCAGATCGCTGGCCAGCGCGCGGAGGTCCTCGTACAGCGTCGGATCCTTCGCCATTCTTCCGAGCGTCCCTTCGGCGTTTTCTATTCGCGCCAGGGTCACGTGCGCGCTTGCCGCCGCACGTTCCACCTTGTCGAGCGTGGCGCGCAATTTGTCGGCGTCGTCTTTTCCGAGTCCCGCGGCGTCGAGTCTGGTGAGCACCGCTTTGGCATGCGCGGTTAACTCCGGGAGCGCACGCGCGAATTCCTCCGCACCGACTGCGCTGGTGTCGAGCCGCGCGAGGAGCTTGTCGGTGCGCGCCAGAATTTCCGGCAGAGAACGACGCGTGGTGGAGAGCATCGCGCCGGCGTCATCGATGGCGGTGCCGAGCGTTCCTTCGCGCGAGCGAAGCACCTGATCCATCGTCTCCACGATGCCGGATCCCGAGCGCATCAGCTTGAGCAACGATTCGCGATCGGTAGAAACCACACCGGCGATTCGCTCCAAAACCACGAAGAGTCGTGCCAACAAGAGATCGGTGCGCGGCGGATCGATCCCGCGCAGAGCCGCGCCCTCCTTGAGCGGCGGCGCTTCCAGTGATCCGGGGCCGATCTCCAAATAGGGTTCGCCGAGCGCACCCTGTGTTCCGACGAAGCACTCCGCGTCGGTGTGCAGGGCGGGCACGGCTTTCTGATCGATCTCCACGTCGAGTCGCACCGGTAGCGCGGTTCCGGTTACCACGTCGCGTCCGTCGGCGATGAACTCCACCTGCGCCACACGGCCCACGCGCACGCCGCCGATTTTCGCGGGCGCACCCTCGGCAATGCCTCCGGCGTAAGCGAAGTTGACCGAAAAATGGAGCGGGTGATGTGGCCCCAAGCGGAGCAACGCGGCGGCCAGCGCGCCCACCACGACGAGCGCGGCGACGAGCAGTCCGCCCACAGCCAGCTCGAGTTTGCGTTCGCTCATGCGTGACTTGAGTAACAGAGTGGCGCTGCACCACGAAGGGGCCGCGCGGCCATGGTTTGACTTTTTACCAGTCGGGAATCGGGCCATCCGCACGGCCTTCGATGAATTGGCGCACGATGGGATCCGCGTGCGCGCGAATCTCGGCGGGCGTTCCTTCGGCGTGCACGCTTCCCGCATGCAGCATCACAATGCGGTCCGCGACGGTGAAGATCGAATCGAGATCGTGCGAGATGACCAGCGCACCCGTGGCGCGCGCGGTCTCGGCGATGAGGCGATCGATCTGGCGCGCGGCGGTGGGATCGAGGCCGCTGGTCGGTTCGTCGAAGACCACCATCGCGGGTTCGAGCGCCAGCGCGCGGGCGATGGCCGTGCGCATGGCCACGCCTGGGCCGACGTCGTGCGGATGAAGGTGCGCTTGCGTTTGGAGTCCGACGCGATCGAGCAGCGCCATCGCTTTTTCGATGCGCGCCGCGGGTGTGGTGCCGGTAAAGCGCAGCGCTAGCGCGACGTTTTCCACGAGGGAAAGATCGTCGAGTAGTGCAGATCCTTGGAGCACCAGCGGACAGCGGCGGCGCAGCGCGGCCAATTCGCGCGGATGACATTGTGCGAGATCTTTTTCGAAGAGCCGCACCGCGCCTGCATCCGGTGCCTGCAAACCGACTGCACAGCGTGACAGCACACTTTTTCCCGCGCCGCTCACGCCGACCACGAAGGTGGCGAGACCTGGCAATACAGTGAGTGTCGTTTCGCGCAACACTGGGCGATCGCCAAACGCCAGCGAGACGCCATCGATTTCGATCATGCGCCCACCGCTGCCGCGGCCACGCCAACCGCCAAGTCGAGCGCGATCACCGCCATCACCGATCCCACCACGCCCGCCGTGGTGGCGCGTCCAACCGCGGGAGCACCGCCGCTCGCGGAGAGGCCGGCCGCTGCTGCGATTGTGGGAATAGCGAGGCCGTAGAGACTTGACTTCATGATAGCTACCGCGAAATCGCCGCCGGTGAGCATTTGCGGATCGAGGAATGCTGACCCGCGTGCTTGGAAGGCCACGACAGCAGCGGCGGAACCGGCCAGTGCGGAGATGAGCGTTCCCGCGGCCGCGAGGAAGAGCAGGCCGAAGAAGGAAGCGACCACGCGCGGTGCGACCAGTTCGGCGACGGGATCGGCGGAGCAGAGGCGGAGCGCGTCGATCTGCTCGGCGACGGACATCGCGGAGAGTTCCGCGGCGATGCCCGCGCCGATGCGTGTGGCCACGACCAGGCCGGTGAAGGTCGGTCCAAATTCGCGCACCAAAAAACGAAGCACCTCGGGTCCCAGCGGCGAGAGGTTACCGACGATGGGTTGAATCTGCCGGCCGATGTCGACCACCACTACGGCGCCGATGAAGGAGAGACACACGGAAACGAGTGGCAGCGAGCGGAGGGTGAGTTCGACGGTCTGCGTGCGCAGCGCGCCGGGAGGACAGTGGCCACGGAGGGCGCGTTTCCAGGCGCGCAGGCAGAGCAGGGCGCCGCCGCCGAGGGCGCGAATTGGATGTATTGCAAGCGTGATCATTTGTATTTTCGCGAGCGCGCGTCAGTAAAGAGGACTCAACAAAAGATCAAGTGCCACGAAGGCCAGCGCGCTGCGCACCACGCTCCGGGTTGCCGCTTCCCCAACCGCCGCCGCGCCGCCGTGCGCCGCGAGTCCCGCTTGCGCGCTGAGCGTGGCCGCGGCGCCGCCGAAGACCAGCGCCTTGGTGAGGTTGGAAGCGAGATCGCCGATTTTGCACGCGGTGATCAGGCTGCGCCAAAAGACGTCGAAGTCGATGCCCATGAGGAGGCGCGCCGCGATGGCACCGCCGCCGAGGGCGACCGCATCACCGATGGCGGTGAATGCGATGAGTGCGATCACCATCGCGGCTGCACGCGGCGCGACCACGGCGGGGAGCGGATCGACGCCCACCGCAACTAGGCCGGCGATCTGTTCGCGCGTGGTCATCGACGCCAGCTCCGCGGCGTTGCGCGATCCGCAGCGGCCCGAAAAGACGAGCGCGACGAAGACCGGTCCGACTTGGCGGAGCACGCCGTAGCCGATCATCCAGCCGACCAACGTCTGCGCGCCGAAGCGGCCGACGAAGAGCTTGGCTTGCAGCACCAAGATGGCGCCGACCAGAAGCGCGGTAACCGCGACCAGCGGAAAGGATTCGGAGCCGAAGGCGAAGAGACGGCGCACCAGGTCGGTGCGCTCGAGGGTGAAAGCGCAGCGAAGGAGTCGCAGCGTGAGCAGCGCCCAGGCGCCCAAGGCGCGAAAGATATTGAAGATACCGCGGCCTATTCTGTAGAGGATACTCGTCATCCTGCGATACTCAATGGACGCGCGGTAAACGCAGCGGGGGGACCGTCGAAGACGATGGTGCCATTTTCCAGGAGAAGCATGCGATCGCAGATTGGCGTGAGCGCGGTCGGATCGCTGGAGGCGACCAGCGTGGCGGCGCCGCGCGCCCGCGTCGTGGCGATGAGCCGGCCGATGCGCGCGCAGGCCACCGGATCGAGTCCGGTGAAGGGATCGTCAAAAAGACAAGCGGGTGGATCACCAATGAGGGCGCGGGCCAGCGCGGCGCGGCGACGCATGCCTCCGGAGAGTGCGCGTGGCAATTTGGTGTACGCCTCCGCGAGACCCACGGCGGTGAGTTGTTTGCGTGCAGCGTTCAGCGCGTCCGCGTTTGGCATGCCTCGGCGCAGAAGCGGCAGCGCGACGTTGTCCTCGATGGTGAGCCGATCGAAGAGCGCGAGATTTTGAAAGGCCACGCCAAAGCCGCTCTGGGCGCGGCGCAGCGCAGCGGGCGCGAGATGTGCGAGATCGCGGTCGCCCAGAAAAACGGAGCCCGATTCGGGTGGGCGCAGCCCGCAGAGAATTTTGACGACGCTGCTTTTTCCCGCACCCGCCGCGCCGACGAGCCCGACGATTTCGCCCTGCTCGACGCGCAACGAAACACCACGCAGGATTTCGGGGGTTTCGTCGGAGAATCGAAAACGAACGTCCACCAGCGCCATCATTTTTTGAGCCAGCGCCGCACGTGGATTTTTTTAAGACGCCCCGAGAAGAGGTACCAAGTCACGGCGGCGCCAAAGAGCCACGCCGCGCTGGCGAGTCCGAGGAGCGCCAGGACGGGCAGCCCGCGCCACTCCCACGGATAGTGCGCCAGCAGCGTGAACGATCCGATGATCAGCCCACTGGCGATGAGCCCCATGAAGATGATCACGCCAAGCGCTTTGATGTGGCGATCGATGGAGGCGAGCTCCGGTGCGATCATGCGCACCGAAAATTTTCCGCCTTCGAGATCCATGAGGATCTGCGCGACCTGCGTGGGCACGTCTTGCACCAGCCCCTGCAGCGTGAGCAGCATTTTGAAGAAACCGCCCGAGAGCGAGCGCGGGTTGTAACGCTCCAGCATCAATCGCTTGGAGTGTGGCAACGCGGCGGCGGCAACGTCCATCTCCGGGGCGATGCGGCGCAGGATGCCTTCCAGCGTGATCGACGATTTGCTGAGCAGCGCGAACTCTTTGGGCACGCGGATGCGGTAGCGCATGGCCAAGTCGAGCAGGTCGCGCAGAAGCATCGGCGAATCGACCTCCGCGAGCTGTAGCCCGAGGTAGCGGTCGAGCACTTCGTGAATGTCCGAGCGAAAACGCGAAAGGTTGATGCGCTCGTCGGGGACGCCGACTTTGTAGATGAGTCGCGCCAGCGTGTCCGCGTCGCGCAACGCGATCGCCATCACCAGAACGATGATCGTCTCCTGCATCGACTTGGAGAGTCGCCCGACCAAGCCGAGATCGAGCAGGCCCAGCTTGTTGCCAGGCAGCACCAGGATGTTGCCCGGATGCGGATCGCCGTGGAAAAGCCCGTCCTCGAAAACTTCGGTGAAGCCCTCTTCGACGAGGCGGCTGGCGAGCAGCGCGCGATCGTAGTCGGGCGAATCTTTCGGCACGTCAGTGATCTTGATCCCGATGAGCTCTTCCATCGTGAGGATCGTCTTGCGCGTGAGAGCGTCGTGCACTTTGGGCAGCACGATGAATTCGCGTTTGGCGGCCGCGCGGGCGAAGGCGCGCAGGTTGTTAGCTTCGTTGGTGAAGTCCAGCTCGGAGAGCAGCGCGCGCTCGAATTCGCGGGCCACTTCGGAAGCGGAGTAGATGCCCACTTCGGCAACGGAGCGCTCGAGAATTTTCGCCAGGTAGATCAGCAGATCGAGATCGGCGCGAATGGTGGGTGCGATGCCAGGCCGTTGCACTTTGATGACCACGCGCTCGCCGGTTTTCAAGACGGCGCGGTGGACTTGCGCGATCGAAGCGCTGGCCAGCGGCGTGTCGTCGATGCTGGCGAAAAATTCCTCCGCCGGCGCGCCCAAGGCCGCGGCGATTTGCGCGCGCATCTCCGCGGCGGAAATCGGCGGTACGGCGTCCTGCAGGCCGGCCAACTCGTCGGTGAACGTGGTTGGCAAAATGTCAGGTCGAGCGGAGAGGATTTGTCCGACCTTCACGAACGTGGGGCCGAGCTCGACGAGCAGGTTGCGGAAGCGGCGTGCGGTGGAGACGCGCTGCTCCTCGGGCGCCAGTTTGGGCAAGCCGCGGCGGCCGCCGACCAGCGCACCGAGCCGCGTGCGTTCGATCCATTCGCCGAAGCCGTGGCGAGCCATGACGCGGGCGATGGTGCGAAGGCGGGCGAGATCAGCGGTGGCTTTTTTCAGCACGGGGTGAGTTTAGATGAGAGCCTGCGAATTTTTCATCTTTTGCTCTCATCGACGCGCCGTAAGGCGCGGCGGCGGGTGGGGTGAGCCCGGGGTCCGATCGCGCGCTTCCAGCGCCACCACTCGGGCCGACGGCGCTTCCAGTGAGCGCCGTACATGCGCCGATTCACTCGGCGCAGAGGGGCGGGCGGCGGCCCGATCTTTCAACATTCAGAGGTTGTGAGGATTTTTTCACAACCTCTGAGATCGAGCAGAGGGCTAGTTTCGGATGTCGTCGACGAGTGGATTTCTGACCCGAAGGTTCGGAAACCGATCGAAGTCCCGATCGGCCGTCCACAGCTCGCGGACGCCATGATGCAAACAGATCGCCGCGATGCGGGCGTCGTGAACCATCGGGCCTGCGATCCGGCCGGCTTCCACAAGTTTGCTCAGCCCAGGCCAAAACGGGTCGGTTTCTCCAATGAGGCCCAAGCTTGGCGAGGCGAACCAGGCCTCGAGTTGCAGAAGGGCCTGCGCGCGCGTGGAGGGCGGATGGAAGATTCGCGGGTGCGTGGTCTTCGAAAAAAATTCGTACACACACGGCCACGGGATGGCCCACCGCTCCTGACCCTCGGCCAGCTCGGTGAGACAGCGTGCCGCGGCCGCGTGCTCGGGAACGTCGCGCCGGTGGGCGTAAACGAGGATGTTGCTGTCGACCGCAATCATTCGCGATCACCGTAGGAAAGCGCGCGGATCTCTTGCCAGGAGAGTCCTTGCATTCCAACCCTCAGCCCCTTACCGGTCACTGACGCATCGCGAAGTTTGAATTTTTTCTGGGATCGGTGGCGCCCCAGCGCGACACTTAGCCCCTCTTCCATGAGAGCACGTAGCGTCAGGCCCGTTGCCTTCGAGACGCGCTTGGCCTCCTGGAGAAGCGCATTGGATAGCTCTACGGTTGTCTTCATATGGGTAACCATATCAATATGGACTAGGTGTGTCTACGGGAAGGCATCCGCCGTGAGCGTCTTTAAGCTTGCTATAAGCGGACCGCCATGTCCGAGCCGATGACCGCAATGTCTGAGCCCTCCGCCGCCACGCCCATGCTGCGCCAATATTTCGAGACGAAGTCGCTGCATCCGGACGCCATCGTTCTTTTTCGCCTCGGCGATTTCTACGAGATGTTTTTCGACGACGCCAAGGTCGCCAGCGCCGCGCTCGGTCTGACGCTCACCGGGCGGCCGCAGGGCGCCACGCGGATTCCCATGTGCGGCGTTCCGCACCATTCGGCGCGCGGGCATGTGCAGCGGCTGATTGAACTTGGGCACAAAGTTGTTTTTTGCGATCAGGTCGAGACCGCGGGCGCTGGAAAATTAGTGCGCCGCGAAGTCACGCGCGTGGTGACACCGGGGACGCTGCTCGACGAGGAAGCACAGACCGAAGCACGCTGGCTCGCTGCGCTGGCGCCGTCGCCGAAGGGTGGTGGCGGCTTGGCGCTGCTCGAAGCGTCGACCGGCGAGCTCGTCTGCATGGAGTCGGATTCCGACGAAGCGTTGCGCGATGAGATCCTGCGTGCCGCGCCGCGTGAAATTCTTTTGCCGGCGCCGATGTCGGATCATCCACTGCTGGCGCGGGCTAGCGCACGCCGTGAATCGCGCGAGGTGGGTCACTTCGATTCCGCGCGTGCTGGCGCGTTGCTCATGCGCCGGTTCGGTGTGGCGACGCTCGACGGTTACGGGCTCAAGGGAAAAGATTTTGCGATCGCGGCGGCGGGTGCGGCGTTGCAGTACGTCGAGGAGACGCAGCGCGCGCAGGCCGTTCACGTCTCTCGCATCGAGTTGCTCGAACCGAGTGGTCGGCTGCTGCTCGATCCCGCGGCGCGCGCGCATCTCGAGCTGTTTCGCGGGCCGGATGGGCGGCGCACGGGAACGCTGATGAGCGTGATCGATCGCACCGTGACAGCACCCGGTTCGCGCCGCCTGGGGCGTTGGATTGCCGAGCCGCTGACGGATCTCTTCGCGATTCGTGCACGGCAGGACGCGGTGGCCGAGCTCGCGGAGCATGCGCTGTTACGCGGCGATCTCCTCGAGCGTCTCGGCGGCGTGCAGGATCTCGAGCGCCTTTTGGGACGGCTCGTCCTCGACAGCGGCGGTTCCGGCAATGCGCGCGACGCCGCGGCGCTCGGTGCTTCGTTGGCTGCGCTTCCGTCGCTCGCTTCGCTTGCATCTGCGTGCAAGACCGTCGTGATTATCGAGCTCGCGCCAGCCATGACGGGCCTCGACGATCTTGCCGCGCACCTCGCGCGCGCCATTCGTGAATCACCGCCGCCGACGCTGCGCGACGGTGGCTACATGCGACCTGGCTACAACGCCGAATTGGACGAGCTGACCGAGCTGCTCACAGGAGGGAAGGGCGCCATCGCCGCGCTGGAGGCCGAAGAGCGCGCGCGCACCGGCATCGCCTCGCTGAAGGTTCGGTATAACAATGTATTCGGATATTATATTGAAGTTACGAAGGCGAATTTGGCGCAGGTGCCCGCCGATTTCGTGCGCAAACAGACCACGGCAGGCGGAGAGCGATTCGTTACACCGGCGTTGCAGGCGCTCGAAGACAAAGTGCTGCATGCCGAGGAGCGCGCGCTGGCGTTGGAGGCGCGGCTGTTCGCCGAGTTGCGCGTAGCGATTTCCGCGCGGGCAGCAGAAGTGCGTCGCGCCGCGGGAGCGGTGGCTACGCTCGACGCGCTGCTGGCGTTCGCGCGCTGCGCCGCCGAGTACGGCTACACGCGGCCCGACGTCGACGACAGCAATGCGCTTTCGCTGGTGGGCGCGCGCCACCCGGTGATCGAGCGGCAGGTCACCGGCGAGCCCTTCGTGCCCAACGACTTCGAGCTGGTCGATGGAAAAAAGCTCGTCGTGCTGACCGGACCGAACATGGCCGGCAAGAGCACCGTGATGCGGCAGGTGGCGTTGATTCAGATTCTCGCGCAAGCGGGGAGCTTCGTTCCGGCCCAGCGCGCGCGTGTGGGTGTGGCCGATCGCCTCTTCACGCGCGTCGGTGCCGGTGACGATCTCGCGCGCGGACAGTCGACCTTCATGGTGGAGATGGCGGAGACCAGCGCGATCCTGCGCCGCGCCACGTCGCGCTCGCTGCTCATCCTCGACGAAATCGGCCGCGGCACCTCCACCTTCGACGGCCTCTCGATCGCGTGGGCCATTGCCGAATACATTCACGATACCGTGACCGCGCGGACGCTTTTTGCGACCCACTACCACGAGCTGTGCGACCTGGCGCGCGAGCGGCCGCAGGTGCTGAATCTCTCGATGGGCGTGCGCGAAATCGAGGGCCGCGTGGTGTTTTTGCGCAAGCTGGTCGCGGGCGGCGCGTCCCGCAGCTACGGCATTCAGGTGGCGCGGCTGGCGGGACTGCCGGAGTCGGTGGTGGCGCGGGCGCAGGAAGTGCTCGCGAATCTCGAAGCGTCGGAGCTCGATCCGGAAGGGCTGCCGTCGCTGGCGCACGCGAAGGGAAAGAGCCGACGTGCGATCGATCAACTCGGTCTCTTTGGCGAAACGAAAAAGCCGGCTGGTCCGGCGTTGTCGACGAGCGATGCGGCGGCGTTGGCCGCACTGCGCGCGATTGTGCCGGAGACGTTGACACCGCTGGCGGCGCTCAATCTGCTCGCGGAGTTGGTGGCCAAGATAAAGTCATAGGGTTGACAAAATGTCATTTTAAGTAGGATGGACTGTCCCTTCGCACTCAGGTGTTCCGTTCGGAGCCTTGCAGACCGGCGTAGGTCGCCGCACCGAGGGATCGGCACCGACCGCCGTGCCGCCATTTAATTTGACGACTTCGCTGGCCGTGCAACAGTCGGCGTATGCGCGGTCTTCCGCTTCTGCTCGCGCTCTTCGTTGCCGCGGTGCCGACTCGCATCGCGCGGGCGGCGGCACCCAAGGAGCCCCCGAAGACGGCGCCAACGCCGACCGACGCGGAGGTCACCGACAGTGACGATTCCGAGGACGACGATCCCGAGGAAGAAGAAGCCATCCCCACGCCCGCTCGCGTGAAAGCCATGCGTGCTGGTGCGCATCTCGAAGCGGCCACGCTCTCCGAACAGGTCGGGCTGAAAATTCATCGCGTGGTTATCGACGCTGGCCATGGCGGTCACGATGCCGGCGCGATCGGTCCGCACGGTGTGCGCGAGAAGGATGCCGCCTTGGGCATTGCCAAACGCCTGGCGCAAAAGCTCAAGTCACACAACTTGGAGGTCGTGCTCACGAGGGGAAGTGATACTTTTGTGCCACTTCGTGAGCGCGCCGAACGGGCCAATGCGGCGCACGCGGACCTCTTCATCTCCATTCACTGCAACGCCGCGCGGCGCCACACGTTGGCCGGCACGGAGACCTATTTTCTCGACGTGGCGAGCAACCACTACGCCGCGCGCCTGGCAGCTCGTGAAAATGCGGAATCCGATCAGCCGCTCTCCGATCTGGAGCTGATCTTGAGCGACCTCGCCACCAAGTCCAACACCGCCGATAGCGAGCGGCTGGCTGCCCGCGTGCAGCGATCGCTCACCTCGGCGCCGATGTCCAAGCGCTACCGGCCGATCAAAGATCTCGGTGTGAAGCACGCGCTTTTTGCCGTGCTCATCGGTGCCAAGATGCCCGCCATTTTGGTGGAGACCGCTTTCATCTCCAATCCGCGCGAGGAGCAGCGTCTCAAGAACGCGCATTACCAAGAGGACGCCGCACAGGCCGTGGCCACGGGCGTGCTTAACTACATCGAGGATCGGCGCCGCGTCGCGGGCGTGTACTAAACTCCGCGCCGATGCGCGATGCCTTGAGTGTCTGAGAAGGCGATTACCCAAGCGGCGCTGTTTCGTTCCTCGAGCAGTAGACAGTCAAGCGCCCACAGACACACGAAACATCACCGAACAGGGCATTGGCTGGCTCGTTGCATTGTTCTCACTGCAGGTAGGGCGTGTCTCGGATCCCATGGGGGGGCGCTGAGCAGCCTTTGGCGAGGGAAGGGACAACCATGGCCGAAGAAGGCAAGAAAAAAGGATCGATGTCGGTGAGTGAAGCGGGGCGCAAGGGCGGCGAGACGGTGCGCAACAAATACGGACACGCTTTTTACGAAAGCATCGGGAAGAAGGGTGGCGAGACGGTCAAGGCGGAGCGCGGGCGTGCGTTCTACGAAGCGATTGGCAAGAAGGGCGGCGACAGCGTGAAAGCTTCGCGCGGTGTCGGGTTTTACGAGGCGATTGGCAAGAAGGGCGGCGAAAGCGTGAAGGCTTCGCGCGGAACTCCGTTTTACGAGGCGATCGGTAGGAAGGGCGGTAACCGCGTGCGCAGCCTGATCGAAGAGGGCAAGCGCGCGACCGAGGCTTCGCATCCCGAGCCCCTCGACACGAAGGAAGAGGGTCCCGACGATCCGATGGAAGAGATCGCGGAGCCTGGTTCGCCGGACCTGTGATGGGCGCTCGTTACTTCAAGGTGCGCTGAACGTCTTAAAAAAGAGGAGTGATTCGAATGCGGAATCGTCGAGGAGTGCGGGAGTTCCTGCCTGCGACGGCTCCGCACATTCTGGCCATCGAAGACGATACCGGCCTCGCGGAAGCGGTTGAACTGCTTCTTTCCGAGGCCGGGTTTCGATTTTCGCACGCAGCCACGGCGCGGGAGGCGGTGCGCGCCGTGCATGGCGTCGACTTTTCGTTGGTCTTGCTCGACCTGACGCTTCCCGACGCCAGCGCGGAGGAGACGGTTCGCGCGCTGCGTGCGACTGGATGCAGCGCCCCCATCGTCGTCCTCTCGGGTGCTGTCGATGCAAGCATACAGGCGCACGCACTCGGGGCGGATGGGTTTTTGCCCAAGCCATTCGACATCGATGCGCTGCTGGCCTACGTGCGACGGCTCTCCCGCGAAGGGGATGCCGATTCGCTCGCGCTCACATGAGCGCCGCGACGTGCTGGGCCCGCTCGCGCAGCACGCGTGCAGAGCGGCTGGTCGACGCGCGCGGTGAGAGCCAGAGCAGCACGTAATAACCGTCCGCGATGCATTGAATCAGGTAGGTGGCGTCGGAGGCGCGCACCAGTAATTCGCGCGGATGGCCCAGTTGCGCGAGCAGCGGCGAAAATTGCGCGCCGGCCAACTTCACGTCGTAGGCGTCGACACCATTGCAAACCAACTCGACATACTCGCCTTCGTCATCGCACAAAATTGCTGCCGCCGCGCCAGGAGCCGCCTGGACCAGCTCTTCGAGAATCTCCGCAAAGGTCACGATCGCATTGTACCTTCACTCGTGGAATTCGCTCGCGGATGTGGTACCCGATTGCGCCATGGATAAACGCACGGCCACGGTGCTCGCGGTTCTCTTCGGCGGGCTCTTTCTGCTCTTCTTCGGATTTCTCTTCTTCGCTTTTCAAGTCGTGAAGGGCGACTCAGCCGCCGCGGGAATGATGTCCACCGGTCCGCAAGTTGGCGTGGTCGACATCAAGGGCGTCATTGGCGATGACGAGCACGGCGTCAAAGCCGACGACGTGGTCAAGTCGCTGCGCCGTTTTCGCGAGAACAGCGAAATCGTGGCCATCGTGCTGCGCATCGATTCGCCGGGCGGCGCGGTCGCACCGTCGCAAGAAATTTTCGCCGAGGTTCGAAAGACCGCCGCCAAAAAACACGTGGTCGTCTCGATGGGAAATCTCGCGGCTTCCGGCGGCTACTACATCGCTTGCGGCGCCGATTACATCATCGCCAACGGCGGCACGCTCACCGGATCAATCGGCGTCATCTCGCAATTCTTCGAGGTGAAAGATCTGCTCGAAGGCTGGAAGGTGCACGAGGAGACGATCAAGAGCGGAAAATACAAGGACATCGGATCGCCGTTTCGCACGTGGAGCGACGCTGACCGCGCCTACTTTCAGCAGCTGATCGACGATGTGTACGGCCAATTCGTGCAAGCGGTGGCCGACGGTCGCAAACTGAAAGTCGAAGACGTGCGCGAGTTGGCGCAAGGCCGCGTCTACACCGGCGCGCAGGCCAAGGAGCACAAGCTGGTCGATGCGCTGGGGACGATGGACGACGCGCTCCACAAAGCCGCCACGCTAGCCGGTGCCACGGGCGAGCCACGTGCGGTCTATCCGCCGAAGGAACGCGATTTTTCGTTGCGTGAGTTTTTGTCAAGTGCGTTTGCTGGCGCGGCCGCGGGGGCCATGTCGGGCGCGCGATCGTCGATCGCGTCACCGGGATTGCAAGTCTTGTGGCCAGGAGCGGCGAAGTAATGGAACAGCCGCTCTGGGCCCCGTGGCGGATGGAGTTCATCGAATCGCCCAAGCAGGCGGGCTGTATTTTTTGTCGCTTCCCGAGTGAAAATCGCGACCGCGAAAATTTCATCGTGGCGCGCAGCACGCATGCCTTCGCGATTCTCAATCGCTTCCCTTACACGTCCGGCCACGTGATGGTGGTGCCCAACGTGCACGGCGGCGACATGTCGGCGGTGGCGCCTGAAGTATTCGCTGACTGGATGGATCTGTTGCGCCGCGCCGACGGGGCGATCCGCAACGCCTACCAGCCGCAGGGTATGAACATTGGTATGAACCTCGGCCAAGTGGCTGGCGCGGGTGTGCTCGATCATCTGCATTGGCACCTCGTTCCGCGCTGGGCCGGCGACAACAATTTCATGCCGGTGATTGGCGACACGCGCGTGGTAATCGAGCAGTTGGAGCGCACTTGGGAGAGGCTCAGCGGGGCGATGCAGTAAGGACGGCGGAGGCCGGTTTCGGTTTAGCTGATTTGCCGTCGACGTATGGCCACAACGACGGCGTGATTGCGGACATTTGGCGGTAGTGGGCGTCCAGCGCGGCTGGCGTGGTGACTCCGGAGCGCCAATCTGCTAGATGAGCCCCTTCCTCCAACATCGGAAGAACCATGGCTGAGAAAGCAAAAACCAAGAAGCACGCGCCGGCGCCCAAGGGCAACGACCAAAAGTGCGGCGTCGAAGGCTGCAAGCGCGCCTACCGCGCCAAGACCTACTGCTTCTTCCACTTCAAAAAGTGGCGCGCGGGCGAGTTGCCGCATCCGCGGTACCGGACCTGCTCGAATGAGACGTGCCGAAAGATGGCGGTCTCGCACGGTCGTTGTGAGGCGCACGCGGCAGCCAAGCGCGGCGATGCAGCCCCCGCGGCGGCAGCAGTAGCGGCTCCCGCGGCGGCGCCGGCAGCGTAATACGTTCGCCTTACTTTGTAATACGCGTTAGCGCGGTCAGCGCGCCGAGCAGGAGCTCCACTTCTCGTGAGCTCGGCTCGGCGCGCAGCAACAATCGGATGAGCTCATCGAGCACCGCGTCGTTGGGTTGGCGCGGGTTTAGGAAATCCGCGGCCAACAGCGATGGGCGTGCCTTGGTGCGAAGCTGCGCAATGAGCGCATGAGGCGCACGTGGCTCAGCTGGTGAATTGGAAGGCGGCGTTACCGCTAGTCGCAACTCGTAACCGAAGATCGCCGCGGATTGGGCCAAATTGAGCGATCGTTTCGCGGACGCGGTCGGAATCGTGGTCACTGCGTCGAAACGCGCCAGCGTGCGGTTGTCGAGTCCGGTTTTTTCGGTTCCCAAAACGAGCGCCACCGGTCCCGCTTGCGCGCGGCGCACCAGACGAGCCGCAGCCTCGCTCGGCGACAACGTTCTCGAATCGCACGCGCGGCCAGTCGAGGCCACCGCATCGATCGTCTCCGCCAGAGCCTCGTCGAGATCGCCGACGATGCGCGCCTGCTCGAGAACGTCCTCGGAGCCGTGCGCGAGTTTTTCGGCCTCGTCGCTTCGATGCGCCAGGGATCCGACGATCACCATTCGACCCAGTCCGAAATTCTTGATGACGCGCGCCACCGCGCCGACGTTGGCCGCGCTGCGCGGATGATCGAGAACGAAATGCACGTTCGTAAGCGTCACGCGATCTCCACGATCACCAGTGGATGATCACTCGCGGTGGTTGGACGCACCTCCACGTTGGTCGCGTGCAAAGCGGTTCCCAGCAGCACCAGATCGACGCGCTCTCGTGGGCGATCCGGCGCGGCCGTGATCTGCTCGCCGGCGCCACAGTCCGACCAGGCATCGCGCAGGCCCGTTGCGAGGAGCGCGCGTACGCCGGGCGCCGCGACACTCTCGTTGAAATCGCCGCAGCAGATGGCTTTCTCAGCGCCTTCCCCGATCCGTGCCGCGAGCGCACGCGCTTGCAGCGCGCGTTCATCGCCATCGAGGCTCAAGTGCGTCACGAAAAAATGCCAGCCGCCCGTTTGCGCGCCGAGCGCTACGCGCGCTTCGTCACGTGGCGGTTCGCAACGCGGCAAGAAAATCGGTGCTTGAGCCGTGATCGGCCAACTTGACAAAAGCGCAACACCGTAATGGCCGCCCTCGAGCGAAAATGCGGGTGCGAACGCCGCGTGCAGGCCCAGCGCGGCACCCAGCGATTCGGCCTGATGCACGCCGCCCGCGCGCGTCGTTCGCGCGTCCACTTCCTGCAACGCAATGACGTCCGCCTGCGTGGCCCGAAGTTCCCGTTCGATGGCGGCGAGCCCCGCGATCTCGGCATGTTTGATGTTGAATGTGCACAACCGCATCGAAGAAGGGTTACCATGCACTCCATGGCCACGACACTCGATCGCGACCGTATTCTGCGTTCGCAACTTCCCTTCACGCTGGGCGAAACCAATTGGCCGGCGCTCGGGGAGCTGTACCGCGGCAAGGTGCGCGATAACTACCGAACCAAGGACGGACGACTCGTGATGGTGACGAGCGATCGCCTCTCTGCTTTCGACCGCGTGCTCACCACCGTGCCGTTCAAGGGCGAGCTGCTCAACCGGTTGGCGATCTTTTGGTTCGAGCGCACGCGCGCCATCGTCACGAACCACCTTCTCGATGCGCCCGATCCGCAGGTGCTGGTCACGCGCGCTTGCCGGCCGCTACCGGTGGAGGTCGTTATTCGCGGTCACCTCACCGGTTCGCTTTGGCGTGACTACGCGGCAGGACGCGGCGCGACGGCGTATGGGCTGCAACTCCCGGTAGGTCTGAAAAAGGACGTGGCCTTCGAGTGGCCGATCGTCACGCCGTCGACCAAGGCGCCCAAGGGTGAGCACGACGAGCCCATTAGCGCGAAAGAGATTGTCGGTCGCGGATTGGTGGATCAAAAAACGTGGGACGCGTGCGTGGAGAAGGCGTTGGCGCTCTTTTCCGCCGGGCAGCGTTGGGCCATGTCGCGCGGATTGGTGCTGGTCGATACGAAATATGAATTCGGCATCGCCGAGGACAACGGCGCGCTGACACTGATCGACGAAATTCACACGCCGGACAGTTCGCGCTATTGGGTGGCCGAGGGGCATGCCGAACGGATCGCGCGCGGCGAAGAGCAGCGCATGCTGGACAAGGAAAACATTCGGCAGTGGCTCATCAGCGAGCGCAACTATTTGGGGGACGGGCCGGCGCCGATCATTCCGGACGAAGTGCGCGTGGCGTTGGCGAGCAAATATGCCGAGCTGTACGAACAGTTGACGGGCGAGGTTGCGCCGCTGTCCGCTGGACCGGTGGCGGCGCGCATCGAGACGGCGCTGAAGTCGAAAAAATTGATGTAATTCAAAAACGATCGAATGCGATACACTTGATAAAATGATATCTCGCTATTCTCGTCCCGAAATGGCTGCGCTGTGGACCGCCGAGCGGCGTTACCAGCGCTGGTTGCAAGTCGAGCTGGCCTGCGCCGATGCGATGGCGGAGGAGGGTCTCATTCCCCGCGCGGACGCCGAAGCGTGCCGTGCGCAGGCTCCCCTCATCGATGCCGCCGCGGCGTTGGCCATCGACGAGATCGAGCGAACCACGCGCCACGACGTCATTGCCTTTCTCACGTTTCTCGAGCAACGCATCGGTGCGCCGGCGCGGCAGCTTCATCGCGGGATGACCAGCTCGGACGTACTGGACACCGCGCTGGCGCTCGAGCTGCGCGACGCTTGCGCGTTGCTCGACACTGGCCTGCACCGCGTGCTGGCCGCGCTCGAGAAGCGAGCCTTCGAGCATCGCAACACCGCCTGCGTCGGGCGTTCGCACGGCATTCACGCCGAGCCCACCACGTTCGGATGGAAGCTCGCGGGCTTCTACGCGGAGCTGGCGCGCGACCGCGAACGGTTGGGCGAGCTGGAAGCGCGCATAGCCGTGGGCAAGATTTCCGGCGCGGTAGGCACCTACTCGAATCTGCCGCCTTCCGTCGAACAGCGCGCGCTGGCGTCGCTCGGCCTGGGGACCGAAGACGTCTCCACGCAAGTCGTGGCGCGCGACCGTCACGCCGAATTTTTCAGCGTGCTGGCGCTCATCGGCGCTTCGATCGAACGGGCCGCGGTGGAGATTCGCCATCTGCAACGCACCGAAGTTCGCGAAGCGGAGGAGCCGTTCGGCGTCGGCCAAAAAGGATCGTCGGCCATGCCGCACAAGCGAAATCCCATTCTTAGCGAGAACCTTACGGGCCTCGCGCGACTGCTGCGCGGCTACGCGGTGTCCGCCCTTGAAAACGTGGCGCTATGGCACGAGCGCGACATTTCGCATTCCAGCGTCGAGCGAATCATTGCGCCCGATGCAACGGTCACGCTCGATTTCATGCTGCACCGTTTCGCGGGTCTCATCGTAGGGCTGCGCGTCTATCCCGATCGCATGGCCGAAAATTTAGCGGCCACGCGCGGTCTCGTTTTTTCGCAAGGTGTGCTGCTGGCGCTCGTCGACAGCGGCATGGCGCGGCAGCCCGCCTACGAAGTAGTTCAGCGCTGCGCGATGCGCGTGTGGGACGAGAATCGCGATTTCCAAAGTTGCTTGGCGGCGGAGCCGGAAGTGAAAACGCGCCTTGGCGAAAAAGGACTCGTGGCCTGTTTCGACATGAAGCGCGCGCTGCGGCATGTGGACGATGTTTTTAAGCGCGTCTTCGGACGCACCGCTTAGCCGACAACGCGCACAATCGCCACCGGCTCCTGCCGGCCCTTCACCTTCGCGGGTTTGAGTTGCTCCACGTGAAAGCCCTTTCCCGCGCGCGCGATTGTGGCTTGGCTTGCGATAATCGAACCGCCTGCGGCGAGATCGCACAACCGCGACGCTAAATTCACGCCGTCACCAATCGCGGTGTACTCCATCCGTTTGGTCGAACCCATGTTGCCCACCACGACCTCGCCGGTGTGCACGCCAATGCCGACGGCCACCGCCGGTTTGTTTTGTGAAAGCCGTTCGGCGTTGAACGTGGCAAGGCGCGCCTGCATTTCCACCGCCGCACGCAGCGCTCGCGACGCATCGTCCGGACGGCGAACGGGCGCGCCCCACAGCGCCATGATGGCGTCGCCGATGAACTTGTCGAGAATGCCGGCCTCCGCGAAAACGACATCCACCATCAGTTCGAAATATTCGTTGAGCAGTCGCACCGTTTCTTGCGGCGGCGCTTTTTCCGAGAGCGCCGTGAAGCCGCGAATGTCCGCGAAGAGGATGGTTACTTCGGTGAGCACACCGCCTTTGGCGATGTCGATGGCACCGCGCTGTGCTTGTTCCACTAGTGCTGGCGACAGAAAACGGGACAGCTGTACACGCTGCTCGGCGTCGCGCTCAATCTGCCGAGCCAGCTCGCTGTTCTCGAGCGCCACGCTCGCTTGCGAAGCGATGGACGTCAGCACTTCGAGATCCTTCGCGGAGAACGCGCTGGTGCGCTCGCGGCTGTCGAGGAACATGATGCCGCGCACCTCGTTGCCGTTGAAGAGCGGCACGGCCATGGCGCTTCGCACGCCGAGTGCGGCGATCGACTGACTCGATTGAAAACGCGCGTCGGAAATGGCGTCGCCGGTCAGGATGGCTTCGCGGTGCGCGGTCACTTGCGCGAGAAGCGTTTCGGAGATGAGCACTTCGCTCTCGCCACCTTTGCGACGCCGCACGGCCTCCACCGTGAGCCGGCCGCTGACGGGGTCGCGCAAAAGAATCACGCCGTTGTCGCAAGGAATGAGATCGAAGGCGACTTTGAGAATGCGCGAAAGCAGCGCCGACAAGTCACGCTCGAGACGGATGGTGCGCTGAAATTCGTGACCGATGCGCAGCCGTTCATAGTCGCGGCGAAGCTGATCGGGATCGTTGATGCTCTCGGCGGGCAAAAAGGTGTGGCGTGGTGTGGCGACGCGCGCGAGCACGGGCTCGGTGGTGGGGACCGAAACGATGGCCGCGCCGTGTCCGCTGCCCTCGGAGAGAAAGACGAGCTTGGTGGTGCCGATGAGCAGCGTCGCGCCATGCTTGAGCTGCGTCGGTCCCTCGATGCGGCGGCCGTCGAGATAAGTTCCGTTGGCGCTGCCGAGATCGCGGACGATGAAGCCATCGCCATGGCGCTCGACGACGGTGTGACGGCGGCTCACTTCGCGATCGGCGAGTTGGACTTCGGCGCCTGTGGAGCGGCCTATCGTTGAGGAGCTTCCCAGCGGGAATTCGGCGACGTCGCCACGGGGGCCTTTGAGGACTAAGCGGGCTGGGCGGGAGCGAGTTTCCACTCGGGGAGTTTAACATCGCGCTGGCGCGCGCGGCTTCCTTAGAAAAAATTTGCCTGGGCGGCGGCCGGAGCCCGACGGCGTGACGGACGTGCCTTTGCGGCCGCGGTGACCGGATGCGTGGAGGAGGATCGGATTCGGGTGGTAGCAAGTCACCGCGGCCGCAAAGGCACGTCCGTCTGCCGTCGGAGGTTTGATTAGGGTAGGTCGGACGAGACGCGCCGTGGTGCAGATTTCAGTGCAGAGGACTTTCGGCCGATCGCCCGCGACGTCGCCAAACGTAGCGCCATCGTTCCGCCCTGGCCGACGGGATTTTTTGAGAGGATCGATCAGGTTTGGAGTCACGGCGCGGAACGACGGCTGGTTTGGCGGCGTCGCGGAATCGTGAGGTGCGCTCTCGTGGTTGAGGGGGATCGCGCATTTTATCAAGATTCGTGATCTTGATATTTCGTCAAGTAGTGTTTCACCGCTATCGATTGCAAAACAGTTTCAGCCCGGCGCGCCACGTCATGGCCGGGCTTGACCCGGCCATCCACGAGGACTTCGATGCACGTGGATGGCCGGCTCTTCGGCCGGCCATGACGACTGGCGGGGCCGGACTGAACGGTTACGATCTCGACGACTGCTGGGCGGGCCTGGACGGTTACGACATTTCGTCAAGTAGCGTTTCATCGCTATCGATTACCCAAGCAGCGTTCCATCACCTCTGCGAAACTTCCACCCCACGAATCCGCGACGCCGCCAAACCAGCCGTCGGAGGCCGCCGTGACTCCAAATCTGATCGATCCTCTCTAGAAACCACGTCGGCTAGGGGCCTCCGATGGCGCTACGTTTGGCGGCGTCGTCGGGCGATCGGCCGAAAGTCCTCTGCACTGAAACCTCCACCACCGCGCGTCTCTCCCGACCTACCCAAATCAATCCTCCGACGGCAGACGGACGGGCCTTTGGGGCCGCGGTGACTTGCTACCACCCGAATCCGATCCTCCTCCACGCATCCGGTCAGCGCGGTCCCAAAGGCCCGTCCGTCACGCCGTCGGGCTCCGGCCGCCGCCCAGGCAAAAGTTTCTAAGGAAGCTGGGCGCGCCAGCGCGCTCAGGAAGGTGATCGAATCCGCTGCAAAGCCTCCCTATTCGAAGGATTACACTGAATAGCCCTCGTAAAATCATCCTCCGCCTCCACCGCCCGCCCAAGGGCCAAATAAAGTTGTCCTCGAAACACATAGGCTCGATCGAACTTCGGGTTTTGCCGAATCGATTCCTCCAGATGGGGCAATGCATTCATCGCGGCCGCCGCGGTCGCTCCGGCACTTTGGAACGTGGTCCAGCCGAGGAGGGCGTGGAATTCCGACTCTTCGGGATAGATGGTCACGGCCCGCGCGAACGAGGTGCGGGCCGCTTCGAATTCTTTGCGCGCGAAATGATCTTCGCCGGCGCGGAAATGTGCATGGGCCGCGAGCAACTTCGTGGCGTCCGCTTCTTTCGCGCGACGCTTTTCCGTCGGGGCTTCGCTGGTGAGCGCTTCATAAGCCGCTGTGATTCGCGCGAAAATCGCTTCGGCGAAGCGGCGGATTTGCGGCGACGCGGTAACGTAATGGCGGTCGGGATGGAGCTCCTTGGCGAGCGTGGTGTAGGCGCGGCGAATGTCGTCAATGTGCGCCCCGCGCGCGACGCCCAGCACGGTTTCGTTTGGCGCCAGCGTTAGCTCGGCAAGACGCGCGGCGAGCCTCTCGCGCACGGCGGCGTCGGCCGAGCTTTCGTCGCTCATCGCCGAAGTGAGCGGCACCGGTGTCAAATCTTCGGGCGGTGGCGGTGGTTGCACGGGGAGCGGCGTCAGGTCTTCGGGCGGAGGTGGTGGACCTTTGCGGCGTGTTTGCAGGTCGATCATCTGCGCGCACTTGAGCGCGTAGACGAGTCGCAGCGCTTCGAGCGGCGGCAGAAATGTCAACGCCACCAGATCGTTGACCGAGCGGCGGCCATCGATTGCCGCGTAGAAGCGCTCCTCTGGCGTTTCCAAATGCATCTCCTGAAAACGGTCCAGCGGGTCTTCAGCCAGGACCACCGTTTTGGAGAGCGAATCGCCAAGCGCCGCGCGGATCCGGTCTTCGTCATAAGCACGCCGCACGCCCTCGTAGAGAATGCGCGCCAGCGTCATGTCGAGCGTGGTGACCGGCGATGGCACCGCCGCTTTGGGGTTGAACTGGTACTCGCCCTCGGTCCAGCCAAAAATGTCGAACAGCTTCGTCTCCAGTTGCTGCTGCAACGCAACGACCAAGTTGTTCGGCGAGACGCAGCCCATCTCGATGAGGATGGCGCCCTGCTGACGGCCGGTGGTCTTGAGCCGCCGCAACGACTCTTCGCACTCCGCCGCGGTGATGAGCCGCGCGCGCACCAATCCCTTGCCGAGACATTCCGAGAGCAAGTTGGACTTCACCGAATGTGGCGTGCCGTCGCGGAGGTAAACAATTTTCTTGATCTTGTCGCGGCGCAAGAGCAGGGCGCCGGTCGATCGCAGCTGGTGCAATTCGAAGAGAACTTGCGGAAATGGCGTTTGTGCGAAGTCGCCCGATCGCACTTCACCACCCTGAAATTTGACCTCGCTGTCCTCTTCCACTTGCGAGGCCTCGTCGTGATCGAGGAGCGCGGCGAAGCGATCAGCGCGTGATTCCAGTCGTCCAGCCACCTCGACGGGAAGTCCGTCCACGCCGAGCGCGGCACGCGCCGCACGTACCAGGTCGGCCAACTCCAGCGGCTTTTCCAGAAAGGCCACGCAGCCCCAGCGGTCGATCGCCTCACTCCGCGCGCGCGCCGATCGGTAGACGCCGGAGATCATGATCACCGGCACCTTCGATCCTTTGGTCGTTCCGCGCAGGCGCTCCAACACCTGAAACCCGCTCTGCAACGGAATGAGCGCGTCGAGCACGACGAGATCCACTGGCCGCGAAGCGAAGGTTTGCAAAGCCCAGTCACCGTCCCGCTCGGTGAGCACGGAAAACCCGGCGTTGGCCAGCGCTTCGCCGTAGATGCGCTGCAGCGAGCGATCGTCGTCGACGAGAAGAATGGTGTGGGGCATGGGAGTGGTGCTCATCGGCGCGTCGCGCTCCAGGGTGGGGTGAATTGCGGATCGGTGGCGGCATCGGCGCCGTCTTCGCGGACCGTCGGTGTTTCGTGTGATCCGGTGGTGCGGTCAGGCGAGAAGGCGCCGGGGTCGAACGCAATGCCAGAGCTGGTCAGTTGCGCAAAGAGCGCCGCCAGATCGCCGGCTTCGCGGGGCGCGTCGTAGCGCAGCTCCGCCAAACGCCGGGCACGCAAAGCGAGGCGGCGGTAGAGCGTAGCGTCGGTGGAGAGCCGCACCAACGTGCGCGCCAACGACTCGGGATCGTCGGGCGCCACCAGAAGTCCCGCGTCGCCGTTGTCGAGGATCTCGCGCGCCGAGGGAAGATCGCTCATCACCACGGGCAACCCCGCAGCTAGGTACTCGACGACTTTTTGTGGAGAGGTGCCGCCGACTTCATTGCGCGGCGTGGCTGACAGTGGCGCGAGCCCGACGTCGGCGCTGGCAAGGAGCCCGGGCAACTCGTCGGCCAGCACCGGTCCACGAACGTCGATGCGACTTTCGATGCCGTGCGTTGCCGCGGCGTCGAGAAGCGATCGCAACTCGGCGCCGATCACGCCGGCGAGAATAATTCGAACGTCGGCGCCCAATTTTTCTGCGCGCGCCAACGCAGGTGCGAGAACGTCAAGGCCCTGCCAGGGCGCGGCGCTACCAACGTAGATCGCGCGAAATGGCCCGACGCGCGGTGGCGGCTCCTCGGCGCGTTTCACGAAACGGCGCAGATCCACTGCCGAGGGAACGATGCGCACCAAGCGCGGCGTGACGTCCACCTTGGCCAGGCGCGCGCGCGCCGCCTCGCAAGGAAGAATAACCGCATCCGCTTCCGCCAAACAGCGCGCTTCCCGATCGCGTACTGCTTCGAGCAGTAATTCGTCGCGCGGCTCGCTTCCCGAGTTCATGCGCGCAGCCAGCTCCAGCCACATCGGCGTCGCGGCGTCGTAGACGGCCTTGTACCCGTAGGCATCGCGCGCCTCGAGGATCTCCACGCCACTGAAGGGATCGGAAAAGACGACGACGTCGTATTCGCCGCCGCCGAGTTGGCGCCGCACCGCGCGCTGGAACGCCGCCAGCCGCGCCACCAGCGTTTCGCCGGTCGCGCTGACGCGAAGGAGCCGCGCCCGTCCCTCTAATTTTTCGATGTGGGGACGGCCCGGGCAGCGCGCCGAAAGGATGTCCGTGGAGTAGCTCGCCGCGAGCGCGAGTGACCGGCGTGCGATGCGCGCGCCCGTGCCGCCGGTCCCCGGGACGCAGGCGTAGGCAACCATGAGCGCGCTGGCTCGCTCCGACATGGAGGGATTGTACCCCGAGCCGCCTCGAAGGAAGTGCAGCGCTGAAAAACTTACGATGGTTACGTCGGCTGAAGGGAAAGGTGTGAGCCTGTGAAAAATTCATTTTTCGCTCACAGCGCCGCGGCGAAAGCTGCGGCGGCGGGTGGGGTGAGCCCGGAGTCCGACCGAGCGCTTCCAGCGCCACCGCCCGGGCCGGCGGCGCTTCCAACATGTGCCGCACATGCGCCGATTCACTCGGCGCAGAGGGGCGGGCGGCGGCCCGACCCTTCAAAACCCAGAGGTTGTGAGGTTTTCACAACCTCTGCGCGTCCCGAATTTGGTCGTCCAATCGGATCGGCCTTATACTGTTGGTATGAACCGGCGTGTATTTGGCGGGTTCGCGCGACTCCGGCCCCAGGAAGACGGGGCGCCGGCGGGGGCGGAGGTTTTTCGGCCCCACGCAATTCTTCGCTATCTCGTCTTGGGCGCCGACTATTTCTGGTTGCTCATCTTGCTCGCGCTGGTGATGGTTCGCGGCGCTTCGGACGCGGCGTTTTTCGGCGCGGCTTTTTTCATTGCGCTGTTCACGGTGTGTGGACTCTTCTACTGGTTCACCGCGATCGTGGTGACGCCCGACGGCATCACCTACCGCGGCATGGTCGCGCAGCGTGCCATCGCCTTCGACGATATTCTGCGCGTCCAGGCGCGGCCCGGGCTCGTGGGAACCGATTACGACGTGCTGACCCGCCGCGGGTTCGTGCAGTTCTCGTCCGTGTTTCACGGGCACAAGCGGCTCTTCGAGATCATCGTCGCTCGCGCGCGGCTGCACGCGTGCTAAAAAACGCGCCGTGCATGTCCGTCTTGCATTGTTGATCGGAGCGATCAGTTGCGCTTGCGGGCGCGCTTGCCGCGATCCCAAGGCCATGCAGATCTACAGCGTCAACCGCGCGCCGTCCGCGATCGCCGTGGATGGACGGCTCGATGATGAAGCCTGGAAAAACGCGCCATGGACCAACGATTTCGTGCGCTCGCTCGACGCTCTGGGCACGCGGCAACGCACGCGCGCGCGGCTTCTCCACGACGACACCACGCTTTTCGTCGGCTTCGAAGTCGAAGACGATTTCGTGGTGACGCCGTTTCACCAGAACGACGAGCCGCTTTACACGAGCGAAGTGTGCGAAATTTTCTTGCAGCCCGGCGGAACCGGTCGCCCCTATTTCGAAATCGAATTGTCGCCGAATGATCTCCTCTTCGACGCGAGCTTCACCGGCCGCCGCCAAGGGATGGACATCGCCTGGGACTCGGGAGCGCGCCACGCGGTGAACATGGGGCCCTCGGCCGGCGCGCGAATCGATCGCGGCTGGACCGGTGAGTTGGCCATTCCCTTCGCGCGATTAGGGGTGGCGCGGTCTCTCGAGCACGGTGAGACGTGGCGGTTCAATTTGTATCGGCTCGACGCGGATCGCGCGGGCAGCACGGAGGGGCTCGCCTACAGCGCTCCGTTGGTCGGCGACTTTCACAACCTCGACCGATTTGCGTTTCTGCGATTTGAATAGGATCACAAATTCGCCGCTGCATTCATGCGGCGAGCTTCCGGATCAGAGAAGTAACGCCCAGCGCTCTTCCGCTGAATCAGGCTCGGCGGGATCGCCGGCGTAGCGAAGATAACCCTGTGCCACGAGGGTCTCCACCACGTCTTCGGCTTCCATGCAGGAACAGTTCGCGAGCTCCGCCACGGCATCTCGGAAAACCACTTTGCCGTCGAGAAAGCCGCACGGTCCGGCAGGCCCCAACCGCTGGCGGAGCTGCTCCACCAGCACGCGTAGATCGATGCTCTCCGGCGCAGGATCGATCATCGATTGACAAAATGTTCATTCCGAACCGGCGTGACAAGTCCTGGATTTACCGGGACGTTACCCGCGTTAGCAGTGCACGCATCGGCTTGCCGTGCGACGAGCCGAACGCGGCCACCGGCAACCGGCGGCTGTCGTCGGAAATCCAAAAGTGGATCTCCATGGTCACGTTCGGATCGTCCAAGCGGTGCGCCGTTCCGTCGATGCGCAGCGACGGAAACTCACCGGCGGGTGAGCGAACGCGCTCCTTCTCGGCCACGCGGCCCTCGACACGCCACATGCGGAATCCGCCATAGACGTCGAAGCAGATGTCGCGTCCCATGGCGAGATCGGCGCCGCGCGCGGCGTAGATGGCGCTCACGTAGTCGCGTGCGTCCAGCGGCGCGGCCAGCTCCAGCTGATCGGGGTTGCCGTCTTTGGTGGCGCGAACATCGACTGTGCTGCCGCCGCCCGCGGCTGGGAAGTTCATCTCCACCGTTCGGCGTACACCGTTTTCTTCGTTGACTTCGTGGTAGCGCAGCGTCTTGAGCGCGCTGTCCAGCTTGGCCTCGGCGCGGCCATCGATTTTGCGGAAGTTCGCGGCGAACGTGCCGGTCTTGACGTGCGCGCGCACCGTGAGTCCGCGGCCTTCGTCGCGGCCGCGCGTGGCGTCGAGCGAGAGCGTGCCCACCTGCGCGCCGAGTACGTCGACGGCGAATTCGAGACTCTCGCTGACGGGAAAGTGCGCGGGCTTGAAAGGCGCAACAGCGCAGGGTGTGACAAGCTCGCCCGCGGTCGCTGGAAGGGCGAGCAGCCAGGCGGCGAGCAGCGTGAGCAGGGAGCGGCGTGGGGACATGGTGGTAGGACGGGCTAGCCGCGGATTCTATTCCGATTCGATGCACGCCGCGAGTTGTTCTCGGGCTTGAAGAAGAATTCGCGGATCCGCTTCCCACTCCCACGGCGAGCGAACGACGGTGCGAAGAACGGATTGGGCCCGCGTGGTGTGCCGCGCCGCGCAGAGCTTCAGATATTCGAAGTCTTCCAAGCCATCGCGGATGTTCTTCAACCGTTGCGACTCCACTGGAAAATCCGTCGTCCCACCGAACCGCTCTGGCGTCCCGGGATAGTAGAGCGTGCCATCGCCGTTGCCGCCGAACGAATTGACATTTTGCCAAGGATCGTTGTTGTCATACGAATAGACGACATCGTAATACAGCTCGCCGGCGACGCGTTCGTTGAAGTCGAGCCAGCCCATGATGCGCGCGAACGTCCCGGCCCGATCGATGGCGTAGCTGGGCCAACTTGAGCTTTTGCGGCCGCCGTCGCAGCCGTGGCTGGCGCAGGACTGGTACCACCAGAGCGCGGCGCCGCTCTTCTCCAGCGCGTCGTAGGCAGAGCGCGCCAGGCGTTGGGCGCAGCCCGTATCGTTCGGATGAAAGCAGTTAATGAGCGGCACCCAGATGTCGGCAACGCCATTGAATGGATTCGTGGCGCTGGCGGTGACCAGCATGCGCAGCGCGGGATCGGCTTGGTGAACGCGCGCGCGTGTTTGGCGCAATGCGGATGCGGCCACCGGCGGCGGTTCGTCTTGCGGAAAATAAAAAAGACGCGCGAGCCATCCGCGGGCGCGGTAGTGCGCAGCGTAGGCGCGAAAGAAGGCGGCGCGCGCGGCGTCGCTGTCGAACTTCACGGGCGCGCGCAGATCGACGGCGGTCCAGCGCGCACCATTCGCGAGCGCGGTCCCGTCGAGGAATGGCGCGACCTCCGCGTCGTGCGCGGTCCAGTCGATACGCGCGTCGTGGCCGTCGAATCGCCACTCGGGTGCCGATTGCGTTCCGCCGAAGAGCGAGAGTCGGTGGGCCAGCGCGTCCTTGGCGTAGGCGCGCGTGAGCGGCGCGAGCAAGGCGGACGTGATGGCGCCGCGGTGCCCGCGCGAAGCGGAGAGCGCGGAAAAACCGAAGGCCATGGCGATCGAGCTGGTGGCGGGAATGGCGAACGCGCGCACCAAAAGTGAAATCGGCACCTCAGCGATCGGTTTTGCCTTCGCGCGAAGATGGACCACGCCCGTATAGCGCGCGGCTGGTACGTTGATCGGAACGCAGACTTCCACCCAGATCGGTTGTGTGTGGTTTAGCGCGACATCGACGGGAAAGGCGCGCCGCCGCTCGCCGTTCGAAAAGTCACGCTGCGGAATCAGCGGGTCGGGCCACGGTCCGATGGAACCATCGCCGCCGGTGGGACGAACGACGTTGATGAAATCCACACGGAAGAGATCGACGGGCACAATTTCCCACTCTCTTCTTTCCCTCCCCCTTATTCCCCTCCCCCTAATTTCCCTCCCCCCTATTCCCCTCCCCGTTAATCCCCTCCCCCTTGACGGGGGAGGGTTAGGGTGGGGGTGCCGCAAAGGCGAGAGCGGA
>JAHFDP010000044.1:4329-35453 GCA_023248955.1 Deltaproteobacteria bacterium | reverse complement strand
CTAGAGCCGCATACCGAGGCCCAGCCCTGCCGTCAGCGCGAGGTGTTGCGAAACATCGCCGAATGCGAATGAGGCGGTCACATCGGCGCGCAAATCGAACGCTGATCCGAGATGGCGCAACAGGCCGCCGCCGAACACCGCGCCCGACGCGAAGGCAAATTGGCCGTCGTGATCGGACTCCACGAAGAGAAGCGCGGGACCGGCGTTGACGAATGCCAAGAAGTTTTCGGCGATCGGAAAATTGTAACGCGCATCCAAATAGGTGTTGCCGAGTCGGCGAGCGTTCCCGCTCAGGCGAAACGATGTGTTCACCACGGTGTCGAGCGAGAAGCAGGGAAGAACGTCGTACGTCAATCCACCGTACACACCGAGCGTTGGGCTGCTGGGGCCAACGGAGGTCACTGCGGGACCTAGCGAGAGCGTGGCACGCGATTCGTCCCAAATGGAGAGCGGTGCCGCTGTCGGCTCGACTGAAAACGCGTGCACGACGATGTCGGCGCGCGGTGGAATTTCTGATTCGTGTCCACCGAGAACCACGAGCCCTGGCGTCGCCGCAATGAGCGCGTCAATCGCGGCGAGTGATTTCGCCATCTGCGGCGCCTTGGCATGTAGGCCGCCGGGAGCGTGACCGCTACGCACCCATTGCGCGGCGCGCGTGTTGGCGTACGCGTCGCCCGCGAGCAGTAGCGGACCGTTGGGCAACTTGACGAGCAGCGCTTGCGAGCCTGGCGTGTGCCCCGGAAACGAGAGCAAGGTTAGCGTGCCGTCGCCAAGGAGATCGACGCCACCCCCACCTTGACCCTCCCCCGTCAAGGAGGAGGGAATGTCGCGGTGCAAATGTGGCGCATTCGCAAATTCCCACAGATGCACCGCGCGCACCGTGCTTTGCCCTGCGGCCCATTCCAGATCGCGCGCACCGATCCAGACCTGCGCTGAAGCGAAGCTCATCACTTCGCCGGTGTGATCGCTGTGCGGATGAGACAGAACGACATGCGTGACGTTGGCGGGCTCGAGTCCGGCGCGCTGCATTTGCGTCGGAAGATCTTCGCCCGCGCGCAAATCGTAGTCGGCGGCGACGTGTGTCCAGCAGTTGCAATAGAAGGGATCGGTCGCCGCCTGGTGGTTCAGGCCGGTGTCGAAAAGGATCAATTTGTGATCGGAATTTTCAAGCACGTAAGCCTGAATTGGCGACCAACCGGTGACGAAGCCGCCGAGAAAACTTGGCGCGATGCGATCGCGGCCAGTGGTGAAGACGTGGAGTTTCCACCGCGCGGACGGCGTTTCGGCGCGCGGGTGTCCGAGGGAGAATAGGAAAAAAACCGCGAGAAGTGCAGGGCGCGATTGCATTAGAGATTCACGTCCACCGGCGCGTGCCGCTCGAAGGATGGGCGCGCGCGCCTGCTGCGTTGAGTTTCACGTCTCCAAATCTACCAGGAGTTGGACGCGTGGAAGCGACGATTGCCGTGGCTATTCGGGGTAGTGTTCTTCTCGTGAACCAGGGTTTCGCTTACCGCGAGCGAATCGATGCGGAAGGCGCGGTTCGCACCTCGATCAACTCGCTGTGCGCTGGCCGCGCGTCTCACGCGCTGCATTGTCCCGAAATGACGGCGGTGCTTGGGCCTACTAAACGTCGTCGGAAGGTGGCCCGGCGGATCCTCCTCAGGACGCGTGCCAAAACGTACGGAAAACATGATTGATTGATAACACTTGATATTTTGTTGACCGGCTTGGTGCCGGACGCTCCTGTCTTGGAATACCGCTGCTCCACCTGGATTGCGCGTGTCCAGCGGCTTCTTCCTACCGAGTCGGGATTCGGGCGCCCACACCGTCTCGGTTTGCGAGGACGTTGATCAAGCCGACTTCTTGAGCGCGTTCTTGGCCGCGGTCGCTTCCAACACATCGCGCAGATGCTTGGCCAACGCCGCGAAAATTCCGTGCAACAGCTCCGACCGATCGGCGATCAGATCCAGCAGATCCCCGCGCTCCACCACCAAGAGTCGCACGTCCGACGCTGCCACCGCCGTGGCCGGCCGAGGGTTTCCGTCCAGGAGCGACGTCTCGCCGAATGACTCCTTCGTCTTCAGGGTCAGGATCCGCTCTGCCGCTTTGAGGATGTCGATGCTGCCCTCGAGGATTACATAGAGCGCATCGCCGGGATCGCCCTCGCGGTAAACGATTTCTCCCGCGGCAAAACGCTGCTCGTGCGTGACCTGCGCCAACGCGCCCAGATCGTCGACGGTGCAGTTGGCGAAAAGGTCCACCCCTTGCAGCGAGAAGACGCGGTCCAAAAGATGCGGATCGATTTCTGCTTCACCCGGCACGTGTAGTCCTCGTTTCTCCGCGGTTAGCCGCGCGACGGCCGCCAGCAGCGGGTCGCGCGACGCGGAAAGTTCTAGCAGGTGATCGGCCCAACCGTCTTTGGCGAGCGAGCCACTGGTGGGCGCGCGGTGGTAGCGCTCGAGCACCGGACGCAGAGAGGAGGCCAGCGCGGGCGCCAGATTTTCGGCAAGTTCGCTGGCGAGCGCTCGTTCACGCTGCGGGCCAGCGCAGAAGCGAGCGTGCAGACGAATCGCGCTTCGCGCATCGCCAGCCGCAAGGCCCAAGAGACGAAACGAGATCAGCAGGTCCTGGTCGAGACGCTCGCTCATCATGCGCAACAGCAGCGCGTCCGTTGGCAGCGCGGCTTGAAGCGATCGAAAAGCCTCGAGGTGGCGCGCGTAACTCGCGAGCTGACGTTCGGTGGCTTGCCGCAGCCGCGGTGCATCGAGTGGGATCCGCGTGTTTGTTCCGTCCAGTCGCGCCAGCGCGTCGGCGATGCGCACACGTAGGCTGGCGTCGTCGATGGGATTGGAGAAGAGCAGGGCGCGCGCAGCCGACGGCGTCCCGATCGCGGCGAGGAGACGCGGCAGACGAAAGCGCAGCGGCAAGCCCTGCGTACGATCGTCGAGCAAGCGCGAGAGCTCAGGCACCACCGTGTCGCCGTAGGCAATCAACGCGCGGCGCGCTTCCCGTCGGCTCCCATGGCCGGCCAGCCGATCGAGCAGCGTGGGTACGAGTTGCAGACTCTTCAGCTCACCGGCGCTGGTGCAGGCCAGTCGCGCGACCGTGGGATCGGGATCGGAGAGGTAGGGCACGAGCTTGGGCGCCAGCGACGGATCGCCGAGGCGTCCCAAGAGTTTCGCCGATTCGCGCCGCTGCGCACTGGACGCTTCCGGACCAGCACTTAACAAAATATCAAGTGCGTCTTTTGCCGCCGGAGCTGCGGTCCGCACGCGCCAAAGGGCCGCCACCGTCGCCGATCGCACGCCCAGATCAGCATCACGCAGCAGCGGTGGCAGGGCCAACGCGGCCACGGCAGCATCCACCGCGGGAAGGGCCAGGATCGCCGCTTCGCGCGGGCGCCGCGCATCGGTGGCCGACATTTCCGCAAGTCGCGCGGCTACGCTTCCCCAGGCCTCGGCGTTGGATCGATCGCGCGCCTCGCCTGCAATCCGCGCGGCAAGTCCGCGCAGGCGCTCTTCAGGATGAAGGAGAAGTCCGTTGATTAGCGGCGTGATGTCGAAGTGGCGATCGCGCCCGAGCAGCTCCAGCGCGGCCAGCGCGCGCGGCAGCGGTGTCGTGCCCGGCGATCGCACGGCCTCCTCGAGCGTGTTCGACAGCGCCGCGCGAGTCGTTCCGTCGAGGAGCGCCAGCGCCGTCATTTCCGGACCGCGATGCGAGGTGAGCCGCTCTTGGATGGCGCGCAGGTAGTGGCGCTTGAGGCGCGTGACCACCATGACGCAACAAACCGCGAGCAACACGCCCGCCACCGCCACGCCGCGATCGGTGAGGCCGAACAGTGGAACAAAGAGCAACAGCGCGCCGCCGAGCGCGGTCCCTGATTTTTTTAGGAAGCCATCGATGGTGGCGCGCGCCGCTGGGCGCACATCGTCGGGCATCGGGTTGTAGAGCAGCTGCAGTCCGGTCTGGTTGATCGAAAGCGCGCCGGCCTGCTCGACAGCTTTGAGCAGATACGCGGGCCACAGCGCGGGCGAGACGACGCACAGCGCCGCGCCGCCCAGCGCGAAAAGCGGCGCGGTGAGCAGGTAGCCGAAAATGCCGAAGCGCCGCAGCAGAGGGCCGGTGAGCGCGAGTTGAAAAAGAAGCGCGGAGGTACCGATGACGATCGACAAACCGCCGAAGAGCGAGGCCAGCTGCGCTTCGGGCAACGTGGCGCGAGCCCGGGCGCGAAAAAGATAATCGACCAGAGCGGTGCCCACCGCGAGCAAGACGGCGAGGAGTCCGAGGAGCCGTGGGAAGGCGTCGGTGCGCAGATAATTCGCGGCGTTTGGAATTTGTAGTGTCGAGCGGCGTCCGGGCATCGCCGCCTCGACGGGGACGCGCATGCGGCGAGCGACGAGCGCGCAGCCCAACATCGTGATTGCGGCGAGCGGGACGAGATCTTGCGCACTCACCACTCTACTTGCGGCTCGCACACCGAGACCGCCAAGGATCGAGCCGGCCATGCCGCAACCGCCGAGTAGCGCGAAGGCCCGCCGCGATTCGCGCGCGTCGAAAATGTCGGAAACCGTGCCCCAGTAAGCCACGCTCACCGCCGTCGCGTAGACCTCCGCAGCGAGATAGAGCGCGTGCACAGCGTAGGGAATCTGCAACGCCACGCCGCGGTAAAGAACGAGCACGACCGGCAACCAAAAGAGCGCAATCCTGCCCGGTCGCTGTTCACGTCGGCCGGTCAATCCACCGCGGGTGACCAGCCAGGCCAGCGCCAAGGTGAGCGCGGCGGTCCACACGTAGAGCGCGGGGAGCGCTTGTTCGCCCGCGCGGCCGATGAGGAGGGCATTTGCGGCGGCTTTAAGCGACGCGACGCCCGCGACGAAAAGCAATTGAAATGCGCCGGCAGTGAGAATGCGGCGGTCGGAAAAGAGACGGTGGACGATTAGGTTTGTGGCGGTGCCCACTCGTCTCTTTTAACAGAGTGATGGGGCACGCGGTCGGGCGTTCGTTGAGTTGGATTCCTACTTTGAACCCATGTCCTCCGCGCAAGCGCTGCGGGTCCGCACCTTGGCGGTTCTTCTTCTCGTGGCCGCGCTTGCGTTCGCGCGGACGCTCGCGCCGGTCTGGTTACCTGTTTTTCTTGGCGCCGTGATCGCTGTCGCCGCACATCCTCTCTACACGCGCGTTCTGAACCGGTGGCCGCGGCATCCACATCTCGTCGCCGCCGTGGTGGTTGGCCTCGTGATGAGTCTCGTGGTGGCGCTTCTCGCCGGCGCAGGCCTAGTGCTGGCGCGCGAAGTGATTGCCGTTGCGCGCGAGGGTCGAGTCGCGGTGTGGCTGGCGCGCTTAAACGTCGACGTCTTTCATCTGGCTGAGGGCGCTATGACGTGGATGGTCTCCATCGCCGATCGCGCTTCAGGCGTGGCGCAGGGCATCTTGGGCGCGTCACTCGGCGGCGTGGTGGCCTTCGTGCTCACCACCATCACCGCCTACTATTTCGTTTTGGATGGCCCGCGCTTCACGCGTTGGATCGTGCGCCTGGTTCCGCTGCGCCGCCGTCAAACGCGCGCGCTCATCGATGAGTTGCTCGGCGTGACGCGCGCGATTTTGCTATCCACGTTCGTGACCGCCGCGTTTCAGGGCGTAACGGCCTATCTCGGTTTCCGCATCGGACAGGTCCCGAACGCATTGGTGTGGGCGACGCTCTTGATGGTGGCCTCGATTCTCCCCGGCATCGGCAGTGCGCTGGTTTGGGTTCCCGTGGGAATCGTGAGCATTCTCAGCGGCGCCATTTGGCACGGCGTTTTCGTGCTCATTTGGTCAGCGTTCGTGGTGGTGGGAGTTGCGGACTATGTGATTCGCCCGCGCCTAGTGAGCAAGTCGCTGCGCCTGCACGATCTGCCGGTCTTCATCGGGATCTTCGGTGGCATTCAGGCGTTCGGTTTGGCAGGGATTGTGCTGGGTCCGGCCATCATCGCGCTACTTGTTGCGCTCTTGCACATCTATTCGCGCGACTACCGGCCGCGGCTGCGATCCCATGTCAGCTCTGCGCGACCTCTGGGGCCGGCCAGGTGAAGCGTTAGGATGCGTGCGTCGTCGGGAATGAGCGTTGCGCCGCTGGCGAAATGAATTGGAAAACGGACGCGGTAGGCGACGTAGAAATCGCCGGCGTAGGGAAAAAGTTCGCGCAACTGCGCGTCGGGTCGTCCGAGCCGCTCGACATTTTGCGGAAGCGTCTGCGGACCGCCATCGGCGCTGAGCGCTACCCGCCAAATCGAATGGGACGATTCGAGATCGTTTTCGGATGCATCGGTGGTGTTCATGGCCACCAGGAAATCGTGGCCAGCTTCATTTTCGGATTGCTCAACCAGGCGCAGCGCGTCGGCCTCGGCGGCGGGCAGGGCGCGTTCGCGTGTGAGCTCGGCGACGCGCGCGTCTCTAAATGGCATCGAAAAGTAGGTCGCCCACACGGTCGCGCTGGGCTCGAATACATTGTTATACATTGTGGCGGCGCTGGTCCAGCGTTGCAAAACCGCGGCGTACGCGGGGTCTTGCGGCGGCGGCGCGGGGATTGGCGCCAAGCGGCAACCCGCCAAGAGCACGAGGAGCAGCGCGTGTTTCAAGAGAGAAAATCCGCGCGTGAAAAAAGAGATCGCAGCGGAAGTCCGGCCACCGCGATCGCTTCGGCGCCGCCGTCGCCGCGATCAACGATGGCACACACCAAGACGGGCACGAGGCCAGCCGCGCGAACGGCCTCGGCGGCGCGCAATGCGGAACCACCGGTGGTGACCACGTCCTCGAGCAGCGCAACGGAGGCGCCGGGCCGAATCGACTTGAGTCCCTCGACCTGCTGACCCAAGCCGTGGGCCTTGGCCTCTTTGCGCACCAGGAACGCCGCGAGCGGCGCGCCGTCGAGATAGCTCGTGAGCGAAACGGCGGAAGCGAGCGGATCGGCCCCGAGTGTCAATCCACCGGCGGCTTCGACGGGAAGCCCGCTTTGGTGAATCTGTTGGAGCAGCAGACGCCCAATGAGAAAGTGCCCCTCGGCGGTCAGCGAGGTCTGGCGGCAGTCGAGGTAAAAATCACTCTGCTTGCCCGAGGCGAGGGTCACCGGACGCCGTTCGAAGGAGAGCTTGCGCAAAAGCGCCAGCAGACGTTCCCGATCGGTCTCTTGATGTTTTGTCATACTTGCTATTTTATCAAGTAGCCTGCACGCGGGCGTCGGTTTCGCCGCTGCGCGCTTCCAACCAAGAGAGCAGGGCCGCGAAGACCTCTTGCCGCTTCACTTCGTTGAACGGCTCGTGCCGCAGTCCCGCGAAGCCGACGTAGCGTTTGTCTTTGGAGGTGGCGTGCTCCACGAATCGCTGCGTGGCGCGCGGATCGGCCACGGGATCGGCTTCGGGAACGAGCGCCACGAAGGGTGTCACGAATTCGGTGGCCCGGCGCATCACCTCGTCTTGCGTAGCGGTGACTTCGGTGAACCAGCGCGGCGTGGCGTGGTGCTGGTAGAGCACGTCGGACTCGGTGGCTTTCTGGATAGCCACGTCGCTGGTGAGCGTGTCCGCGCCGAGTCCCGTGGCCAGACGCAGTGCTGGAAGGACCCGCGACAACACGCGCGCCGCGGCGGCTTTGAGGACGGGTTGGAAGATCGGCCGCAAATAGGGCGCGGAAAAGGCCGCACCACTGACCGCGTCGGGATGCGACATTAAATAGCGAATGCCGATGAGACCGCCTTGCGAATGGGCGATGAGAAAGCGCTTGAGGTTTGGCTCCTTCTCGCGAACGAAGGCCAAAAAGGTGTCCAAATCGTCAAGATATTCAGTGTACGAATCGACGAAAGCCCGCTTGCCGCCTGACTGCCCGTGGCCACGAAAGTCGAGCGCGTAGACCACGAATCCTCGCGAAGCCAAGAGCGAAATGACCTCGCCGTAGCGTCCCGAGTGGTCAAGATAGCCGTGCAGAAGCGCGATGGCGGCGCGCGGTGTCCCAGCGGGGCGGGAGACGCACCAAAAAAGCGGAAGGTTGTCCTTCGCTTTGAGGAACCCGTCTTCTTGGTGGATGTTCGGCATGGCGGGGGAAACTACATGGTGTTGCGGTTGCGATCCAGGCTAGACAAAATGGTTGGACTCGTCTCCCGCTGTGGCTCTACGCGCCTTGGCGAATTCCAAGTCGCGCAACCCACGTTACGCGTGAACTTCGGGTCCAACCATTTTGTCTAGGGCCCCTTCGCCGCTCGCCGCCGCGCTTGAGCGAGATGCGCCTCGATTTCGGCATCCTTCGGTTCCAACCGATCGGCCTGCTCCAACAGCTGCACGGCCCGCGCCACTTGACCTTTTATCAATTCCAAAAATCCAAGCGAATCGGCGATGGCGCCATCCATCGGCCGTCGCTCCAAGGCCTCGGTGAGCAGCGCTTCCGCCTCGTCGAGCTTTTCTCCACGCTGCGTCAACGTGTACCCGACGAAGTTCATCGCCAGCGCGTTGTCTGGATCGAGCGCCAACGCCGCGCGGGCGCTGGCCAGCGCATCGTCTTGTCTCCCCACGTGTTCCTGCATCGCGCCCACCGCGAGCAAGAGATCTCCGTTTTGCGGCGCGGCGACGCTGGCGTGTTGCAAAAGCTCGAGCGCGTTCGCGGGACGGCCCGCTTTCTCCTCGAGCGAGGCCAGCGCGATCGTGGCCTCGGCGTTACCGCCCTCTGCAAGTCCGCGCAACAGGGCGCTGCTGGCCTGAAACTCGCCCGCGCGTGCGGCGGCGTCGGCCAACGCCGAGGGGCCGGCGCGCAATTGCGGATGCGCGTGCAGAACGTCCGACAAAAGTTGGAGCGCTTCGGCGTGGTGGCCCGCATGGGAGCGACAACTCGCGCGCCGCAATTGGGCTTCCGCGGTCAGCGCCTCGATTTCCGCGGCCTCGGGTCCAGCGGTGGACGTCAGCGCCGGCGGCGATCCAAGGCGTGCAAACGCGGCTTCGGCTTCCGTCCAGCGCTCCGCTTCGGCCAGCGCCACGCCGCGCTGAAACTGCGCGTCGAGCAGATCGGGCGCCAGCTGGCGCGATCGATCGAGTGCTCGCAAAGCGTCGGCGGGCTGATGGATTTGCAGAAAGGCACCGGCGAAACGGACCAAGGTACCAGCGACTTCGCGGCGGCTCTCTGGGTCTTCGGGATCCACCGCGATCGCTTCCGCGAGATGCGCGCGCGCGGCCGGAAGATCGCCCACGACGACCAGAATTCGGACCAACGCCGCGCGCACTTCGAGCAGGCCGGGACGCCGCGAGAGCGCGCGTTGGTATTGGGCGGCGGCGTCATCCCAGCGGCGATGCAGATCGAGAAAATGGGCCAGCGCAAGGTGCAGTTCGGCGTTGCTGGGATCGCGCTCGGCAGCACGACGAAACGCCCGCTCCGCACGATCCCGTTCGCTTCGCTGGCTCGCCGTCGCGCTGCCGATCTCTTCCCACGCTTGCGCTTCTTCACGCCGAAGTTGCACGGCCTCGGCTTCCGCTTCGGGCGTCGATTTCGCGGCATGCGAAGCCGCGTCCGCCGCGGCGGACATGGTTTGAGCGGTCGTTTCCGCCTGATCGAAATGGCCCTGCTCGACGGCGAGGTGAATGAGCAGACGATAGGCCTCGGAATCGCGCGGGGCCTCGCGGGCGGCGGTTTCCAGCGCGGTGACCGCTTCATCAGAACGGCCGCTCGCCGCGCAAAGCTTGCCCAGGAGCAGATGCGCCAGCGCTTGGTGCGGGTCGAGGGCCACGGCCGCGCGCGCGTCCGCTTCGGCGCGATCGAACTGCGCCAGCATCGCCTCTTCTTGCGCCAGCATGGCGCGCAGGTGTGCGGACTGCGGATCGTAAATCAGCGCCTCGTGCAGCTCGCGCGCGGCTTGGGCGTGATCGTTTTTTTCTCGCGCGAGCAGTGCGTCCAAATAGTGCTGGTAGGCGCGCGGAGAGGTGTAGAGATCATTCGACTCGCGCGCCGCCGTGGCCTCGCGCATGGCGTCTGGATCGGGCTGCGGTTGCCGCGTGGTGGCGCAGGCGAGCAGGCCGAGCGCGAGCAAACGAAAACAGCGGCCCATGAAGCTACTGCCCGGTGCTCGAGTTAAAGTGAACTTGAGGTGGCGTCTTCGCGGCTTCCGGTGCCTTGAAATAGTCCTTGTTGGGCGCGAATCCGAACATGCGCGCGGTCATCACCGTGGGGAAACTGCGCACCGCGATGTTGTAGTCGCCGACCGCGTCGTTGTAGCGCTTGCGGGCCACCGCGAGACGGTTCTCCGTGCCAGCGAGCTCGTCCATCAGCCGCGCGAAGTTGGCGTCGGCCTTTAGCGTTGGATAGGCTTCGCTGATAGAGATGAGTTTACCGATGGTCTGCTCGAACTGGTTGGCGGCGGCCATGCGCGCGGGCGTGGGGCCATTGCCGGAGGCGAGCATGGCGGAGCGGGCCTGCGCGATCTCGGCGAAAATTTTCGACTCGTGGCCAGCGTAGCCCTTCACGGTCTCCACCAGGTTGGGGACCAGGTCGGTGCGGCGCTGGAGCTGGTTTTCAACTTCAGCCCAGGCTTGGGCGGTGCCTTGATCTTTTTCGACTAGCCCGTTGTAGCCGCAGCCGGTGGCCAGCGTCGCGAGGAGAAGGGCCGTGTAACGCAAACGTGATCGCATGCAATACCTCGTTGGGACGAGCCGGATCCTTCGGGAACGGCCCGTTCTATAGCATGCTGGTGTATGGAGGAATCCATGGCGACCTCAACGCTTCGAGCAACGTTGCGTCTTCGACTTTCGCAGGCGGACGCGCACTACGGTGGTGGACTGATCGACGGCGCGCGGATGCTGGCGCTCTTTGGCGACCTGGCGACGGAGCTGCTCATTCGTCACGATGGGGACGAAGGGCTTTTTCGCGCCTATGAATCGGTGGAATTTCTGGCGCCGGTGTATGCGGGCGACTACGTGGAAGTGGAAGGCGAGCTCGTCTCGGTGGGAAACACTTCGCGCAAGATGAGCTTTGTGGCCAAAAAAGTGATTGCGCCGCGAGTTGACATTTCATCAAGCGCGGCGGAAGTGCTGGCCGAGCCGGTGGTGGTTTGTCGCGCCGTTGGCACTTGCGTCACACCAAAGGAGAAACAGCGTCATGGCTGAGCCTGGTCGACGCGCCGAAGGCGCACCCACAGGCGTCCCCCTGGTGCGGGGGGCTGAGCCTGGTCGACGCGCCGAAGGCGCACCCACAGGCGTCCCCCTGGTGCGGGGGGCTGAGCCTGGTCGACGCGCCAAAGGCGCACCCACAGGCGTCCCCCTGGTGCGGGGGAGGGGTGAGATGGTCCCAGCTGTCTTGACCGCCGCCATCTGCGGCGCCGAAACCACGCGTGCGCAGACGCCCTATTTGCCGATCACGCCACGCGAGTTGGGCGAAGAGGCCGCGCGCTGCGCCGAAGCGGGCGCCGCGGTGATTCACCTGCACGTGCGCAAACCCGACGGCTCGCCGACACAGGACCGCGCGATCTTCGCGGAGGCGATTCGTGAAATTCGCGCGCGCTGCGACGTGCTGGTGCAGACGACCACCGGCGGCGCGGTGGGCATGACCGGCGAAGAGCGCGCGCAGCCGCTGGAGTGCGCGCCGGACATGGCTACACTGAATGTCGGCTCGATCAATTTCGGCGACGACGTGTTCACCAATCCCTTTCCGCTGGTGCGCGATTTGGCGCGGCGGATGAAGGCTCACGGCATTCGGCCGGAGCTGGAGTGTTACGATCTCGGTCACCTCGACAACGTGCAGCTCCTCGTCAAAGAGGGGCTCCTCGACGTGCCGGCGCATTTTGATTTCGTGCTGGGTGTGCGTGGCGCGCTCGCGGCGTCCGAGGAGAACGTGCGGTTGCTGGTGTCGCGGCTGCCGACGGGCTCGACCTGGAGCGTGGCGGGGATCGGGCGTCACCAGATGCCGATGGCAAAGATCGCGCTGGCCATGGGCGGCAACGCGCGGTGCGGTCTCGAAGACAACGTGTTTGTGTCGAAGGGCGTGCTGGCGAAGGGGAGCTTCGAGCTGGTGGGGATGCTCGCGACGCTGGCGAAAGAGCAGGGGAGAACCGTGGCTTCGGTGGCCGAGGCGCGGCGAATTTTGCGGGTGGGGGCGAGCTAAAAATAAGCGTACGTCAGCGACACGTTTGGTACCCAGCTCGGCGGGCGACTCTCGCACCCATTGCTAGCCGTCCCCGAATCCTGCGACGCGCAGATCATGTAGCGGCTTCCCGCGCTATCGAGACCGATGGGCCGCGCGAAGTGCACGCGAAGCTGAAACGGACCGAGGCCGAGGTTGGCGCCGAGCACAAACGCCAACGTGCGTTGATCCCATGCATCGCGTGCCAGCGCGGAAAGCAGGTGATTCAGATGACCTGCTTCTCCGGGACGGAGCGGCGCCGCGACTGATTCGCCGACACCGCCGAAATCGAAGGCGATGATGCCGCTGATGTTCTCGAAAAAAGCGAATCGAACGAGAACGTCCAGCGGCAGTGATGCCTCCGCCGATCCGAGCCAGTAGTAGCGGCCGAGCAATTTGAAATCGTTGAAGCGAAACCCGCGCAGGTTGTCGAAGGAGCTGACGAAGAATTGCCGCGCGAATCGCGATCCCCCGGCGGCGCCGAAGGCCGCGCGCGTGGTGACTTTGGCGCGGCCGATGATTTTGAGTGTGCCGATGAAATCGCTCTGCGCGTAGGCGTGCAGGCCGCGGTCGGACACCACGGTGCCATCCGGTCCGGCGATGCCTCGGTGGTTGATGGTTCGAAGCGGTAGCCATCCGCCGCCCAGTGTGAGCACCGCCGAACCTCCGCCTATCGCGCCGCCCAGGCCGTAACGGGTGGTGTCGTAGCCGTAAGAAATTTCGGCGGCGGTCTCGGGCTCGAAGCCGAGCAGATCGTTCGCTTCGCCAGTGGGAAGGCTGGTCGGAAGAAAATCGGAATTGAAGATAAGGAGGTTGTTGCGCACCACGCCCTGCAGGCGCAGCGAGGTGTCGATTCGTGAGAAGGTATTGAATGGATAACTGAGATAGCCCAGCGCGCCGAACTCGCGTGCCAGATAAAAAAGTTGGCACGGGTTGCCGCCGGCTTGGCCTCCCGGTGGCGGGCCTTGGTTGCACAACACGGCCGAGGGAAACGCGCGATCGCGTTGCAGTTGGAAGGTGTGGAAGAGCGCCGCGCCGTAGGTCGTGCGTTGCGCGCGGTCGATGTAGAAGGCCAGCGCGTCGGTGTTCTTGATGTCGCCGTAGACCGCGAGGTTGATGATGGCGGTGCGGTCGCGCAAGACGTCATCCAGCTCGATGCCCCCCTGGCCGACGGGTCCCACGCCAAATCCAGCGCCGCCGATCGCCGCGCCGCCGCCCTCGACGCGCCAGTTTCCGGCGGAGAATGCGTCGTAAGGTTCCGCGTCGTCGGGAATTGGCTCGTCGAGGATGGCGCGCGCCGGCAGCGGCGTTTTCGGAGTGGCGGTCGCGTGCTCGGAATCGGTAAATGCCGCGGCCTTGACCTCGAAGAGATGGAAACGGGCGCCGTGAAATCCGACCGCCAAAAGGCCGCCGTCGGTCGTGGCTGCAGGATGCGAGAGGCCGGTGGAAAAATCCGAAATTCGCCGCACTTCGGCGTCGGCGCTTCCCGGCTCGTGCAGCGCCCAGAGATCAACCTGACCGCTGCGATCGGAGGAGAACACCAGGTCGCCATTCTCGAGCCAGGCGGGGCCGCGATCGTCGAAAGGCGAATCGGTCAACCGCTTGCGCCAGCCGGACTCGGGATCGATCAGGAAGAGATTGAAGTTGCCGGTGCCTGTTGCATCGCTGATGTAGGCGATGCCGCGCGGCCCCCAAGCGAGATCCTGCTCGGAAAAAAGGTCGTCGGTGAGCCGGCGCCGAATTTCCGGGTGGTCCCACGAGGTAATCCAGATGTCCTCTTTTCCATCGCGATCGAACCCGACGAATGCGATCTGCGAGCCGTCCGGCGAAAAGGTGAGGTTTCCGGCTTCGATGAGATCGTCGCTGTCGAGGGGAATGGCGCGCGCTCGTCCGACGTTGAAATCGACCGCCAGCTTCGCACCTTCTTCCCGTGACTCTTTGCTCTCCCACGTGCGCAAAAAAAGAACGTCGCTTTTTCCGGACTGCGCCACATAAGCGAGCTTGCCGTCGGCGATGGCGGCCACCCGGCGCAGCACGGGATGAAGGCTCTCGGTGCCGGGAACGTTGTCGATGGCAATGCGTGTTCCGCTCTCTTTGTCGCGGCGGTCGAAGAGCACCAGCTTGGCGCGGCCGGTTTCGCGCTCGACGCCACGGTAGAGCAGCACGTTTCCGCCGGGTGCCGCGGCGAAGGTGTCGAGCTCGTCGGGCAGCTTGATGTCAGTGAAGTCGGCCATGCTCTGCTTGGCTTCGAGGTAGCTCGGGAGCACGCGGTGTCGCAGCCAGGCGCGCCAACGTGCGTCGACGGTCTCGATCGGCTCGGCAGCGATGCGCGCCAGAAGGTGCGCGAAGTCTTCGTGATCGCCGTCGCGGCGCAAACCGCCGCCGGACATGCGCGGGCTCTGATCCAGGAGGGCTTGAATCACGCGCTCGCCGTAACGGTCGGCGAGAAACGCGAGCCGCGCTTGGCCCAGCTTGTAGGTGAAGATGAAATCGCCGGGACGATCTTCCATCAGGCCGGGCGCTTCGTACCCGCGCCGTCCGTCGGGATTGAGCACGATGTCGCGCAGGAACATGTCGGTTTCGGCATCGATGCCGCCGTGCGCGTAAAACTCGGCCAGCCCCTCGGTGAACCAGAGCGGAAAAGCGCCAATCGGTGATTCGACGCCCGCGGCCGCCGCGCGATCGGCGACTTTCTGAATGTGGAACTGGTGCGTCATCTCGTGCGTGGAGACTTCGCGAAAACGCTCGCGCTCGCCCCAGTAGGGTAGCGACATGCGCAGATCGAGTGGGCTGGTTACGCCGAGGATGAATTCGTTGACGAAGAAGACGTTGGTGGCTTCGAACTCGCGGTGCGAATTATACAGAATATATGGCACCTTGGTGGACGGTTTGTAAGCGAACGCCGTCTCCAGATAGTTCCACTGTTGGCGAACCAGCGCAGCGGCAATGCGCGCCACCGGAACTTCGCGATCGTAAAAATAGAAGCGAATGCCCGCCGAGCCGTCTTCGCCAAGGTAGTCGTAGTGGTGCCAGTCGAAGTCGTAGTAGCGGACCTGGTTTTTCCCAGGGCGCCGCGGGACGACGTAGGCTTCGGTTTCCTCAAGCGCATGGCGCTCGCCAGAGAGCGTCGCGAGTTGATCGGTGCCCAGGAGCAGGCCGTGCAGGCGGTCGGGACGGGCCACGAACCCGCTCGGCAGCGAAGCTCCGAACGCTGGCGCGGCCACAAGCGTGGCAGCGAGAAGCGGGGTTAGAGCGAAGTTCCGCATGGGCGCCGAGCAAGCGGCCGATCGAATGTAGCGAGCTAGGGCGGTAGCGGCAATGTTTTGCGAAGGCGTCACGCTTCCGAACGCGCACACTTCTAATTTGCAATAAACGTGGTCGTAATGTTTAGGCCATAGAGCAATGCCCTGTTGAGATCGCTCGGCGGAATGTTCGCGAGAATAGAGTAGCTGACGTCGCCCTTCACATCGACATAACCGCCTCCCGAGCACGGAACCGCCGCGCTGATGGCAATCGTGCCACCGCGGTTGTCGGCGGAAGAACCGTCGGTGAGAAATGAGACGTTGTTGGGGTCGGTGTCGTTGTAGACCGTCCACGTGAGCTTGTTGTAGCCCGGTATGACGTGGGCGGCGCCTTGGACGAGCACTATTCCCGCGACTTGGCACGCGACGCCAACCGGCGCGACTGAAAAGTAATCGCCAGCATGGGAGAACGTATAGCTGCTGTTCCAAGTCCAGTAGCCCGCGGAAGGAAGGTTTTTCGCGCGTACGCTTCCGCCAACGTTGAGCTGTCCTCCGATGGAGACCTGTCCTCCGATGTAGACCTGTCCGTTAATGTTCACGTTTCCACCGGAGTAGATGCTGACTTGGTCTCCGTTTCCTTCGCGGAAGAGGATGCTCGCTCCGAGCGGACGGTTAATGAGCAAGGTCTGGTCTGAGGAGCTGGAGAGGAGGTTGTAGTCCTTGCACGTGTTGGTTGTGGATCCATTAAGTGTAATTCCGGTGTAGTTGCTGCCGCAGCCGGTGCCCGCGCCGAGGCGGCCGTTGCCTGAACCGTCACCGGTGACAAGAATGCCGTTGGCATCGACCCTGAATTTTTCGGTGGTGCCTTTGCGGGCGCTCAGAATCGGCCCACCCGCTGAATTGTTGAACGCGCCCGCGGTTCCCGTCGCGCTCTTTGACTCTCCGTAGACGCCGATGCCCGTGCCGCTGGTGGCCGCCGAAACGCCCGCGGTGCCCATGCCGCTTGACGAAAGGTTGTTGCCGAAGACGCCGGAGGTCGAACCGGTGTCGTTGGTTGCTGCACCATAAACACCGGTGCCCGCGTTGGAGAAGGCGAGGCCATAAACGCCGTTGGTGGCGCCGGTGTTGGCACTAGCGAATCCATAAACGCCGTTACCCTTGACTGAGGCGCTAGAGCCTTTCACTCCAATTCCAAAGGCTGCTGCGTCCGTGGTCTCGCCGAATACGCCGGTAGCGCCGTCCGCGGTGCCGACGCTTTGGCCCCACACGCCGTAGGTGGCTGAGTTGTTGCTGGTTTGGATACCTTGAATTGCTGCGTTGGCCTGGATGACGGAGCGCTGCGAAATCTTGAGGCCGAGCGCGCCGGTGGTCGAAGTCCAGGTCTGCCCGAGGTGGTTGTGCTCATTGGGTGCGCTCCATACGGCCGCGCCAGTGCTGGAGATGGTGAAGGCCTGGCCCGGGGTTCCCGCACCGCTGGCCAAGCTGCCGAGGTTCAAGTTGGTCAAGCGCGATCCGTCGCCGACGAAGGCCTGCGCGGCGACGGTGCCGTCGGAGGTGACTGAGAAGCGCGAGGTGCCCGCGGCGTTTTGTCCCACCAGGAGAAAGTCGTTGCCGCCGGGCGTGGCGACCTGATCTTTGAGGCGCAGCACCGCGCGTTGGCCGGTGGCTGGGGCGCTGTTCGACTGCGTAAATTCGTAGAGCGCGCCGCCAGCGGCATCGATAGAAGCCGACGAAATGTCCGGCGCATTTTTTCCGAGCGCCCAAGGAACGTCAGCCGGTTTGAGCGTTCCCCACTCGGTGGTTTGACCGTTGCTGCGAAGCACATTGCCAGCCGCGCCAGGCGTGATCGCTTTCGCTCCGACCGTGGCTGAGGGCGCAAGCGCGTTTGCGACCTCGGCGCGCACCGAAAACGGGACGCTGGTGACGCGTTCGCGCGGCGAGAGCACGCTGGTATCCACGGTGATTTCGAGCCAACGCTCGCCACTGTCGAAGAGCGTCGCGGGCAGCGGCGTCACCGATCCGAGCGCCAGCGTGTATTCGCCGGAGAGGTTAAACGCGACCTGCTGCGTCTCCGACCAGAGCGAACTACCGCCGGTGCCCGCGGAGAATATTTTGAATGTCATTGGCTTGATGCCCACCACCGGTTTGCCGTCGGTGTCGGTGACCACGCCTTGGTAGGCGATGGTGGAGGGGACCTGGGCCATCGCGGACGCACTTGATAAAAGCGCAAGTCCTAAAAGTGAGGGGCGCATGTCGATTCTCCTCTGTCGGATCACTTCGGGCTCACAAAACCGCCCCGGTGGATGAACTTGTCACTGCGCACGTCCGCGGCGTCGTCTGGCACGAATGCGGCGGTGGAATCGCCCAGTGTGCCGGCGTGGACGTAGTGATCGCTCACATTGCTGTGCACGCCGCGCGCATTGCCCGAGGCCATGGCGTGGCGCACCTCACCGGTTTCCGGCACCACGCCGGAGGTGACATTCACCACGCCGCCATCGGGGTCGGTGCAGGCGCCGCCGGCGCAAGCGGTTTCGCAGCCGGGGATCGCGGGATCCAGATCGTAGAAGCCCGGCAGACAGGGTCCGCGGCCGCAGACGCCGAGCGTGCAGACCGCCGTCGCGTGGAGTGCCGTGCAGGTGTGTCCACATTGACCACAATTGTTGATGTCGGTCTTGAGCGACACCGTGGCTTTTCCGAGCGGCAGGCAGCTGCCCCAGCCAGAGGGTCCGCACGTTTGCTTGCAGACGCCTTGATCGCCGCAGGGGCGCCCGCCAGCAGTGCAGGCGCAGGCGTTGTCTTTGGCACCGTCGCAGTCGTGATCTTTTCCGTCGCAGAGCTCGATGGCGCCGGGGAAGGTGGTGGAATCGTGATCATCGCAGTCGTGGCAGCTGTCGATGCCGTCGTGATCTTCGTCGACGCACCCCGCGTCGGGTGTGCTGGTGCTCTTCGCGGCGCAGGCGGCCAAAAGCAAAATGATGACGGACAAAAGGGTGGGCGGTGTGCTGCGCATGATCTTTCATCAAGTGTACATTACTTAGCACTCAGACGTACACTGGATTCATTGCCTCCTTTGGATGGAGGGTCAAGTTCGTCCATGACGAAAGGGTGACGGATGAAGAGCAGTGCCAAGTTGGCCTTCGTCGCGCTCGCCGTATTGGTCGCTTCCGAGGCGCGCGCGGTCACCATCACCGTGAACACCACCGCGCAGAAGGCGGCCAGCAACACCGACTGCACACTCGGTGACGCCATCACGGCAGCCAACACGGATCTCAAAGTAAACGGATGTTCCGCAGGCGTGGGTGCCGACACCATCGTCGTTGCCGCCGGAACGTACACACTCTCTACGATCGCGGAGACTATGCAGTACGATGGCACCGTCGGCCTCCCGCGCATCACTGGCGCGCTTACCATTCAAGGCGCCGATGCGGCGACGACCATTCTCGAGCGCAGCGCCAACGCGCCCGATTTTCGAATTCTCATGGTTGACGGCGTGACGCTCACGCTCTCGAAAGTGACCATTCGCGGCGGGAAAAATCAGACCGGCGGCGGCATTCGCCTGAAGGGCGGAAAGCTCAGCGTGAGCGACAGCATCTTCACCGGCAACGACGGTCGTGGCACGTCCGGCGGCAGCGGCGGGGGAATTGGCAACGGGAATTTTCTCGCGACGGTGACCATCACCAACTGCACCTTTTCCGGAAACTACGCCGGCGACGGCGGTGGCGTGTCGATCTTGGGAACGCTCACCGTGACTGGCTCGACCTTCACCTCGAACGTCGCCACCTCCGGCGGTGGCGGTGGGTTGCAATTCAATGGCTACGGCGGGGCGCCACTTTTGCTCAAAGACTCCACCTTCACTGACAACGCGTCGAACAACAATTCGGGCGGTGGCTTGTATTTGAGCGCCGGATCGCTCGCGTTGACCAACGTTGTCGTCAAGAACAATCACGCCACCGGAGCGAACGCCGACGCCGGCGGGATCTACGCCAGAGCGCCGATGACGCTGACGACCAGCACCATCGCTGGAAACGACACCGATGGCCATGCGGGCGGACTGCGCGCGGACTACACCGTGACGATTGTTGGGTCGACCATCTCCGGAAACAAGTCGACGAAAAATGGCGGAGGTATCTGGGGCCCGCTGGTGGCGACCAGCAGCACCATCTCGGACAACGAGGCGGGCAAGGAAGGCGGCGGCATTTACGTCGACAACAGCGACGTGACGTTGAACAACGTGACCATCGCCGGAAATATTGCGCACGCCGGCGCGGGCGGCGGGCTCTTCGTGCACTACAGCGCGGGCAACATTCAGCTCGCCAACACGATTCTCGCCGGAAACTTGAACACCACGAGCGCGGCGTCTGACTGCTCCCGCGATGGGAACAGCGTGAAGTCGCTCGGCTACAATTTTATCGGCGCGGATGCGTGCACCATGACCGGGGTAACGGGCGATCAGATTGGTACCTCGCAAAAACCGCTCGACGCGCAGCTGGGACCGCTCGCTGACAATGGCGGAACGACGCTGACGCAGATGCCCAATCCCGGGAGCCCCGTGCTCGATGCGGCCAATCCCGTCACACCCGGCAGCGCCGCCGGTGCGTGCGCGGCGAGCGATCAGCGCGGCATCGCGCGGCCTATCGACGGCAACTACGACGGTTCACAGCTCTGCGACATCGGTGCTGTGGAAGCGCCGGCGCAACGGGCGACTGATCTCTCCATCGATGTCGTTGCCCCGGCCACAGCCCAGACGGGCGCGCAGATCCTTTACGCCATCACCGTGAAGAACAACGGCCCCGCACCGGCGCCCGCGGTGACGCTCTCCACCGCCATCGGCGCGGCGAATTTCATCTCGGCGATTCCCACGCAAGGGACCTGCACGCAGGCCTTTCCGATTCAGTGCGCGCTCGGATTTCTCGACAATGGTGCCTCGGCCACAATCAACATTTTATCAAGTTCGGATCAGCTCGGTCCACTCGCGTTTTCAGCGACGGTGGCGGGCACGGCCACCGATCCAGTCTCCGCCAACGACAGCAAGACGGTGAACACCACCATTCAGGGTTTGGCGAATCTCTCGATTGCCATCCCCGCAGTCGATGGCGCGATTCGCGGTTTGGCGCTGACGCAGTCGGTGGCGATTTTCAATAGCGGACCGACAGTGGCGGCGAGCGTGGTGTTGACGGCGTCCACGGCGGGCGTGAGTTGGACCGCGGTGCAGCCGAGCCTCGGCACCTGCTCCGGCACCACAAATGTGACCTGCCATCTCGGTTCGATCGCTTCCGGCGGATCGGCAACGGTACAGTTCAAGACCACCGCGGGTGCGAGCGACATCGTGCTCAACGCCGCAGTGACGAGCGCGGTTCCCGATCCTGATTCGTCGGACAACACTGCCGCCACGACGATCAGCGTCACGGCCATCGCCGACCTGAGCGTGGCGATGACGCTGTCCGACACGACGGGCGATAGCGGGCGTCAGCTCGTTTACGCGGCGACGGTGGGCAACGCGGGTCCGTCCGAGGCGTTGTCTGTCGATCTCGCCGCTTCGCTTCCAGCGGGCGCGACGTTCGTGAGCGCGACGAGCAGCACCGGAACCTGCGCGGCGCCGGGCACGACCAGCGACGGCAAGTTGCACTGCGCACTCGGCGCCATGCCCAAAGGCGATTCGCGGCTCGTCACGTTTACGATGGGTGCAGGCGCGGGCGGTCCCTTCGCGGCAACGGTGCAGGTGAGTGCCGCCGAGGTCGATCCCAATCCGAGCGACAACGCCGCCAGCGCGCGGACGTCTGGCCCAGGTGGCGCGGACGGCGGCACGTTCGTCGACAGCGCGGACGTGGCCGTCGACCTGACCGCTACGCCCACGTTCGTCAAAGCGGGACAGCCCGTTTCGTTTGCGGTGCGTGCGGGGAACGGCGGATCGCTCGACGCGTCGGATGTGCAAGTGACTGTCGATACCAATGGGGCGTTGACGGTGAAGTCGGCGACCATCGGTGATCAAGCATGCACAGTGGGAACGGCGATAGTCTGCGCGGTGGGCACGTTGCGCGCGGGCGAGAACGTCTTCGTCAACCTCGTGGTGGTGCCCGCGAGCGCCGGTGTGATTCGGGCCACCGCGCGCGCCACCGCCTCGACCCTGGATCTCGATCCCGCCAACGACGCCGCGACGCTTGCGCTCTCAGCCGGGAGCGCAGGGGCGGATCTGTCGGTCACGTTGTCGGTCTCTTCGGCGGTGGTGAGCGTGGGCGAGCCGTTTCTCGCGGTGGCCACGGTGACCAACGCTGGTCCCGACGAGGCGAGCGGCGTGGCGGTGAGCGACGCGCTTCCGGACGGACTGACTTTGCTCTCCGCGATGGCCAGCGTAGGCAGCTGCGCGGGTAGCACGACGGTGTCATGCGCACTCGGTGATTTGAAGCCCGGCGGTATCGCGACCGTGTCGTTGCTCGTCAAGGCCACGGCCGCTGGCGAGATCAAAAACAGCGTCAGCGTGGACTCGAAGACCACGGAGTTGGATGCGGCCGACAACCAGACCAGCATGATGGCGGTGGCAACACCGAGGACGACGGATACGGTGGAGACGCCGGTCTTGTCCGCGGCCAAGTCGGGTGGGCTGAGTTGCAGCGCGGTGACCGGCGGATCGGCCACGGCGGAATTCTTGGTGCTGGCGCTGCTCGCCGTTCTGATCAAGAAGCCAACGCGGCGAGCGCGCCAGTAGCTTACGAAAGGCGCCGTCGCCTCAGCCGGAAAACCACAATTGCCGTTACCTGCGACGGCCGATCGCGGGCCGTCTACTTCGGTGCTTGCCGCGCATATTGAAAGCGCGGCCGGCCCGATTGGTGGCGCTGGATGCGCCCGATCACATAGCGGGCTCCTCCGGTGCTTTCTCAGCGCACCGAAAAGTGCGCTTCCGGGGGCTTGCTCGCCGCAAGCGGCCCCCCTCTGTCGCTGCGCGACATCTCCCCCGTTAGCGGGGGAGTCCCCTCGTGCGCGCCTCGTAATCGACCCACGCTCGACCGTCTCGGTTCCACGGCAACTGTGGATTTCCGCCTCAACGCCAGCGCAACCAGGGCCAGCGGCATCCATCCAAAACCGTTTCGGTTGGTCGTGCAGCCACCGTGTTTGTGTCTGGCTGGCACCTGACCGGAAGGCGCGGGTGCATCCGTCCTGAGGCCGCTGACGGCGCTTGTTCCACCACCTGTATTGCTTCCGATCTCGGATGTAGTACCGGCGTCGACGGCGTCGATTGTTCCGAGTCCTGTATTACTTCCGGCATCGGATGTATTACCGGTGTCCATCGTGCTGATCGTTCCACCGTCTGTATTACTTCCAGCGTCGGGCGGGTTGCTCATGCCGTTCCCCGTATTGCTTCCCGCATCGGTTGTCATCCCGGCGTCCGGCGTGTCTCCGGTCGTTGATCCACCCGTCGAGGCTCCGGTCGTTTCGCCTGTTGTTCCTCCGCTCGTTCCTCCAGTCGAACCGCCGGCGGTAGCGACTACCGCCGGGAACACCACCTGGTCGCCGTCATGCGAGAAAGCCACCGCCGTGCCGTTCACGGTCACGCGTTGCACCTGCGGCCCGTAGGCGCGGAAATCGGCGATGCCTTCGCCGGTGACCGTGAGCAGGTCGCCTTGGGGATCGGCCTCGAGCGCGCTGGCGCTGCTCGTCGCGAGCAACGTGCGTGCGCCAGATTGATCGGCCACGTGGCCATGGCCGACGAAGAGGACGCGCATCAATCCACCGGAGAGATCGCGCGCCACCGCGGCGGCAGCGCCATCGGTGACTAGGTCGCCCACGGAGAGCGTGTTTCCTGGCGAGATGTTGACGACCGTTTCCTCATTCGACGTTTCACCGACGGACGGCGCGAGAAATCCCGCTTGGGGTTGCGCCGCATCGAGCGGCATCACCGCCGGTCGCGCGCCCCAACTGGCCGTGGTGACCGGCATCAGCGCCAGCAGCATGGAGGCCTGCTTCGAGGGCGTCGCGGGATGGATCTGGATCTCGGTGATGTTGCCGTCGGAATCGAGCTTGGTGAGCTGCGAGGCGCTCTGCGAAAGAAACGTGGCCCCGAATTGCGCCGGCGCCACCACTTTCACGCCGAGTGAAATTCCGCCTTTGGTATTGCCGCGAACCCACGATCCATCGACGCTGGCCGCGTCCATGCTGTGCAGGATGGTGTCGAACTGGTGCAGGGCGCTCGACGCCAATTCGTCGCGAACGGCAAGGTAGCGACCGCGCGCGAAGAGGAGCTGGCGATCAAAGCGCGTCAGGCCCACCGAGGACGGGTAGAGTTTGGCTCCATTGGCGATCGCGTACGCGTAGTGCGCCGTCGATGCGAATGTGCTCTGCGACTCGCGACTCCAGAACCAGGGGTTGTTGTATTCGCTGTCGCTGACGCGATCGTCGCCGAGCTGGCCCATGCCGTCCACGAGCAGCGTGTTGTGAAACGCGGCGTTGTGCGCCTGCGTACCGCTCGAGACGCCGGCGTCGTATCCAGAGCACTCGGGCACCAGCCACGTTCCCGCGCCGAAGAGCGTGTAACCCATGTCGTCATTGTGATCGTGGCCCCAGTTGAGATGGCCCGCGCCGCCGTTTTTGATTCGTGACCAGTTGAAATGACCACCATAAACGCCGGCACGGAAAGCCGCGGCCATGCTGCCATTGCCGAATCCCGAGCGCATGGTGCTGGCACCGTCGTCGGGCCAACGTGCGTCGAGTGCGAGTGAAGTTGGATCGATTGGCGAGACCGAGGGATCGTAAAAAATATATTCAAAGGCGGGATAGATCGACTGTGGCAAATACGTTCCGCGGCCGCTCTTGAGCCACTGCTGCGCGGCCCATTCGGCGACGCCGTCGCGCGCGTGCGAAGCAGCGATGCGCAGCAGCATCGGCGTCTCTTCCTCGGAGAATCCGTAAAAATCGCCGGAGAGCAAAACGGTTTCGCGCGGCATTTCGGCGACCAAGTTGTACGCGCGCCATGTGCCGTAGTCCGACAAGTGCGCCCAGTCGCCCATTGGTGTTCCGGCGAATTCGAGCGCCAGGACGAACGGCAACGAAAAGGCGAGACCGTACGCTTGGTAGGCGATGCCTTCGTGCCACGAAGCGTCGCCCATGCCGCCGAGCAGCGTGGAGAGCGTGGCGTAATTGGCTTGCGCATCGGCCAGCCAAGCGCCCGCGCGCGAATCCTCGCCCATCAGCGCGAGCGCCGCCGTGCCGTAAGCGGCGTGGTTGATCCAGTTGTGGTTCTGCACGTAGTCGTCGCGCCACCAAGCGCTGGAAGCAGCGGCGTAGTAGGCGTCCGCTTCGTCGCCGAGGCGCTTGGCCACCGTCGCTCGCTCGGCATCGGAGAGGTAGCCGTAGAGCCAGTCGTAAGCCCACGCCACGTTCATCACAACGTGCGCGCGCTCGATGTCGAAGCCGGTCCCACCCGACCAGTCGCCCCAAGAAACCGCGCCGAGAAGCGACGCTTTCGCCAGTGTAATATATTGAGAATCGTTCGTAAGCAGCGCTGCGAAGGCCTCGCCGCCGATGCAGTCGGCGACTTCCCGCGGATCCCCGAAGGCTCCTTGCGAAATCGCGCCCGAGCCGAGGTAGGCGCCGACCGAGGCTTTGATCGCCTGCGCGATGTCCGCGTGTGTGGACGTGGCCTTGGCGCGAAGACCGCTTACCCCGTCGGCCGTAAAAAAGAGGTGCGGGTGAGTGGCTGCCTGCGCGGCACTGATAAAAAAGAGTGAGCCGAGCAAGAACGCGAAGGTGAAGCGGCGGATCATACGGGCTCCTGGTGAGCCCCTCCCGCCGAGCAAGGTAGCGGCAAAGCGTACGCCTACAAAAGGCGCACGCGGAATACCCAGATAAGCGCTTGGTGGGTTGCTGTCGGCCGGTTTACGGCATTTCCCATTCGCGACAAAACGTCGCGAAAGGAAGGACGCGGACGCCGGTCAGATCGTTTCCGTAGTCTCGTTTTCCGAGATGAACTTGGAAAAATCTTCGGATGGGCGTGCGCTCGCGAAAGTAGATCGCTGCCGGACTCGGCTTCTGCTCTCCGGATTTGCATTCGACGGCGAAGAGCGGTTTTCGATCCTTGAGCACCACGAAATCGACTTCCCGCCGATCGATGTCGCGTAGGTAGCGCAACTCCATCGCGTGACCTTCCGTGTCTTCGATGAAATGGCAAAATTTCAAGAGCTGCGCAGCCACCAGATTTTCAAACCGCGGTCCGCCGTCCGGTGCTTGCGACCAGTCCCAGAAATAGAGCTTGCGCTCCTTCTTGACGGCGCGGATTCGCGTGGACCCAAAAGGCGAAATGCGGAAACAGACGTAAAGCGTCTCGAGGATGCTGAGCCAGCGCTCCACCGACTCGTGTGCGACGCGGAGCAGCTCTCGAAGGCTTTGCACAGAGAGCGGCGAACCCACGCGCTCCGGAAGGCTTTCGAGCAAGAGATCGATGATGCTCACGTCTCGGACGTTTTCGAGGTCGCGCAGATCTTCGTGCGTCACGCGTCCGAGTCTCTCGCGTTGCCAGCGCCGCCAAAAGCGCTCCTCGCCGCGCCAGAGCGGCTCCGGGAATCCGCCAAATTTAAGCAGGCGCGCAAGGTCTGACGCGGACGGCGTGCGCTGGTATTCGCGCAGCGAGAAAGGATGCAGGCGGTAGTAGTGATAGCGCCCTTGCAACGAATCGCCGCCCTTGCGGTAGTAGTCGAGCCGTGCGGAGCCCGTGACTAGGAACTGGGTTTGCGATTTCTGGGTGTCGTAGAAACCTTTCACCAAACTGCGCCAGCGCGAGAATTTGTGAATCTCGTCGAGAACGATCAAAGGCTGACCGGAGGGAAGTTCGCCCCCGAGTAGGGCGGTGCGGTGCTGCGGGCTGTCCCAGTTGAGGTAGGCCGGGTGGGTGGCCTGGGGCGGCGAAAGGAAACTCAAGGCCAAGGTGGATTTGCCGACCTGGCGGGGACCGCCCAGAAAGACCATCTTTTCGGTGAGATCGGCTTGGACTGCCGGCTGGATGTAGCGGATAGGCGGCATGAGTAATTTCATGCTAACAAGAAAATACTCACGAGTAAACTTGGTTTCATAAGAAAAAACTCGTGATTCGTTAGAGCACCTTTGCCAGCGCCGAGACAAACGCGCGCAGATGTGCCGGTCCTTCGCTGGCGCCGCGAAAAACCCGCGCCATGTCGAGCTTTTCGTAGGCGTGCGCAACGACATTGCGAAAGCCGGCAGCGCCCGCGAGTTGCCTGGCCAACAGCGGATCGATGTGGCCGCTTTCACCCAGTCGTCGAAAGGCATCACCGTAATTGGCGGGCGTTCCAAGATTCAGCTGAATGCACGCGCCTATCGCAAGATCGATGGTTATCTGAACTGCCTGCCAGAGATGCAGGACGATGGCGTCCGACGCGGCGGTGGCGGGCTGCAATTGATCGGCAGTGGCGGGCAGGTGCGCGGCGACGCGCGCGAGGTGACGTTCGATGGCTGCCGTTTTCTCTATCAGGAGTTCTCTATCCATCGGTTCGTTCCTTCAATTTCTCGAATGCATCAGCAAAACTTTTTCGCAACACGGGCTCGGCGTCGCACCAGAAGTGAACCGCTTCGAGCCAGAATCGTTGAAACGCGCCCGATTTTTCGAAGAGACATTTCCCGTCTCGGGCCGCGCGGTAGCGGATGAGTCCGCCGGCGCGATCGAGGTTGACCAGATCGATTTTGTCCGTGCCGAGCGCGAGAACGAGCTCGCCGATGAGGTTGAGCTCGTCAGTTTGATCGTCGCCGACATAGGCGAAGTCCCAGTCCGAGTCGGGCCGCTCGGTGCCTCGAGCGCGTGAGCCGATGAGGACGAAGAGCGTGAGCCCGGGTTGGCGCGCGGCGATTTCGGCGGCGCAGGCGCGAAGGTCGGGCGTGGCGGTCACAGCAAGAGCGTAGCAGAGGTGGGGCGGGGGAGCAGGTTTTGGTGAGCCGTGACTCCAAAGAGCGGCAAAGAGCGGCAAAGAACGGCGAGACGAGCCTCGGCACATTGCGACGACTGTTCGCTTGCTCACGGGAGCGGCTGCGTTTAGGTGTCGCGTCCGCGCCAATGAACCGCGCATCGCGCTATAATGCCGCTCCCTCGAAGGAGCTTTCAAGCGTGGACATTCGCGATCTCGATTTGGGCGTCAACACAGGATGGGTGGAGGATCTGCTCCAGCAGTACCGGAAAAATCCATCATCCGTCGATCGCAGCTGGTACCCACTTTTCGCCGAGCTTTCCGGCGTGCCCGCCCCCACCGTTGCCAAGAATGGCAATGGCAAACTCGCTTTTGCGGCGATCACTCAACCGGCCGCCAGCGATCTGCAAGAGCGCGCGGCCGAGCTCATCGAAGCCTACCGCGAGCGCGGTCATCTGAAAGCGCAACTCGATCCACTGGGGCTCGAAAAACGTGATGCACCCGAGCTGCGCCTCGAAGCGTTCGGCCTGCGCGACAACGATCTCGAAACCGCGTTCGCCACCGGTGATCTCGCGGGTCCGCCGATCGCCACTTTGCGCGAAATCGTGGCGCACCTCGAGGAAACATATTGCCGCAGCATCGGCGTGGAGTTCATGCAGGGCGAAGAGCCCGCGCGGCGTCTCTGGCTGCAAGAGCGCATGGAGTCCGTCGAAAACCATCTGCGGCTCACGCGCCAAGAGCAGATGCGGATCCTCGAGAAGCTCACCGAAGCCGAAGTTCTCGAGACGTTTCTGCACACCAAGTACCTCGGCGCGAAGCGTTTTTCGCTCGAGGGCGCCGAGAGCCTCATCCCGCTGCTGGACTTGCTTATCGACGCGGCAGCGCAACATGGCGCCGACGAAGTGGTCATCGGTATGGCCCACCGCGGCCGGCTCAACACCATCGCGCACATTCTCGAAAAACCGGTGCGCGAAATTTTTTCGGAGTTTGAGGATAAAGACGCCGCCGCATTCATGGGCCGCGGCGACGTGAAGTACCACATGGGCCACTCGGCGGACGTCACCACCGCCAGCGGCAAAAAGATGCACCTGTCGCTGGCGTTCAATCCCAGCCATCTCGAGTGGGTGAACACCGTCGTCGAAGGTCGCGTGCGCGCCAAGCAAGATCGTCTCGGCGATCGCGCGGGTCGTCGCGCGGTGCCGCTGCTGGTGCACGGCGACGCGGCGTTCGCAGGGCAGGGCATCATCGCCGAGATGCTCAACCTCTCGGAGCTGGCCGGTTATCGCGTCGGCGGCACGCTGCATGTGGTGCTCAACAACCAGGTTGGCTTCACGACGAATCCGTCGGACGGCCGCTCCACGCCTTACTGCACCGACATCGCGCGCATGTTGCGCGTGCCGGTTTTCCACGTGAACGGCGAGGATCCGGAGGCGGTCGCTTGGGTCGCCAAGCTCGCCGCGGAGTACCGTTTCCAATTCGGCCAGGACGTTTTGATCGACCTCTACTGCTACCGCAAACATGGCCACAACGAGACCGACGAGCCGGCGTTCACGCAGCCGGTGATGGTCCGCGCGATTGCCGCGAAGAAATCGGTGCGCGCGAGCTATGTGGAAAAACTCACGGTGACAGGCCAGGTCACAGCAGCGGATGCCGATGCCATCGTGAAAAAGCGCTACGCCGCGCTGGACACCGCGCTGGAGACCACACGCAAGAACAACCAGAAGCGGCAGCAACCGTCGGCGATGGCGGGATTGTGGCAGCGTTACAAAGGCGGCGCGAAGGCGGGGATTCCCGAGACGCCGACCGCGGTGCCGCGCGCCCTGCTTACCGATCAGATTACGCGCATGACCACGGTCATGGACGGCTTCACGCCGCATCCCAAAATTGCGCAGCTCCTCGCGCTGCGGCGGCAGATGGGCGAGGGGTCAAAGCCGTTGGACTGGTCCACGGCCGAGGCCGCGGCGTTTGCATCGCTGTTGTGGGAAGGGACACCGATTCGTTTTTCGGGGCAGGACAGCGGGCGCGGGACGTTTAGTCAGCGTCACGCGGTGCTCTCTGATTTCAACACCGGCCAGCATTTTACGCCGCTGTCGCACTTGAAAAAAGATCAAGGTCGCTTCGAGCTTTACGACTCTCCGCTTTCGGAAGCGGGCGTGCTCGGTTTCGAATATGGCTACTCGCTCGATTATCCGGACGGGCTTGTTTTATGGGAAGCGCAGTTCGGCGATTTCGTGAACGCCGCGCAGGTGATCATCGATCAATTTCTCGCGGCCGCCGAGGACAAGTGGATGCGGCTCTCGGGCCTGGTGCTGCTGTTGCCGCACGGATTCGAAGGGCAGGGGCCGGAGCACTCCAGCGCGCGGCTCGAGCGGTTTTTGAGTCTCGCCGCCGAGGACAACATTCAGGTCTGCAATCTCACCACGCCCGCGCAGTATTTCCACGTGCTGCGCCGTCAGGTGGTGCGGCCGTGGCGCAAGCCGCTGGTGTTGATGACGCCCAAGAGTCTGCTTCGTCACAAGGCCGCGGTGAGCGATCTCGACGAGCTGGCGACGGGACATTTCCAGCGCGTGATTGCGGATGCCACGCTGCCGGCCGCGAAAGCGTCACGTGTCATTTTGTGCACTGGCAAGGTGTATTACGACCTAATACAATCGCGATCGGACAAGAAGCGAGACGACGTGGCCATCGTGCGCGTCGAGGAGCTCTATCCGTTTCCGGCGGACGCGCTCGTTGCCGTCGCGAACGCACCGAAAGGTGTTCCGGTGGTGTGGGTCCAGGAGGAGCCTTGGAACATGGGCGCGCAATATTTCCTTCGGCCCCGTCTCGAGAAAACGCTGGGCCGGCCGGTGCAGTACGTTTGCCGCGAAGAGAGCGCGAGCCCTGCGACTGGATCGGCGGCGTCGCACAAAGTCGAGCAGCAGCTGCTGATGGATCAAGCGTTCGGGGAATAGTGACGTCAGCCCTGTGACTCTGAGAAACAAGCTCATCTCACCTTTTTGGCCATCGCCATTTTGGGCGTCGGCGCGACTGGGTACGGCCCGAATCGCGTGCCGCAAGCCGTTCCTTGACGCGGCGCTAGCTAACGCGGGATACGTCCCTCTTCGACGGATGTGCGAGCCAGGCCCGCCGAGTTGACCATTTGCGCGATTAGCTCAGCTGGATAGAGCGTTGGCCTCCGAAGCCAAAGGCCGCAGGTTCGAATCCTGCATCGCGCGCCAATTCAACCCTTCAGAATCCGGATGAATTTCGCCCTGCCTCGGGAGCGGCATTTTCCTGTTTTCGGGCTCGGGTAGCAAATGGGTAGCAAACGGCAGAGCCCCAGCGCCGAGAAGGCCATCGACGCCTGCGCGCAGATCTTCGACACCGAGATGCCCGTAAATCCCAATCGTCGTTTCAATATCTTTGTGGCGCAGGATGCGCTGCACGCGGTGCGCGTCGACGCCGTTGCGCAGAAGAAGCGTCGCGGTCGTGTGGCGAAGATCGTGGAAGCGAAGCGGCCGAGGGAGAGCGCGCGGCCAGAGCTTCATTTTGCACACGGAGTAATTGCGCAGCGCATCGTCCGAGTGCCGCTCGACATGCGGCGTTCCGCGGTGCGCGCAGCGGCGGCAAATGTGATCGTAGCCGTCGACGATGCCAGCGCGTGCGAGCGCATGGCGGAGCACTCGATGAGGCGCTGCTTGCAAAGGACGCCGCTTCCCGCCCGGTCCCGGGAAGACCAAGTTGCAGCGCGATTCATCCATCGCGTGAAGCAGGAAGGGCTCCAACACGCGCGCGATCGGAATCACGTCCGCATGCCCGCCCTTGGTCGTATTTCGATCGTGCGAGCGTTGAACGATGAGCACACCGTTCGCGATATCGA
>JAHFDP010000044.1:2635-4319 GCA_023248955.1 Deltaproteobacteria bacterium | reverse complement strand
GATATCGACGTCGGTTTTTTGCAGCGCGAACAACTCGCCCTTGCGCATGCCCGTAAACAGCGCGGTCGCGAACAGGTCGCGCCAGTCGTCAGGCACATGGGCGAGAAGTAGCGGGACCTCCTCCGCTTGCAATGTCGCGTAGATCCGTCGGAGCACGCGGCGTCGTGGCACACGTGCGACCGGATTCTGGCCCGACCACAGATCGGCGCGCATGGCCTGTGCGAAGATGGCGTGCATCGTTTTACGCAGGTTGTTGACCGAGGCGGCCGAGCTTCCTTGTTTCTCCATCGAGCGAAGGTGTTCATCGATTCGAGCGGACGTCACGAATCGGAGCGGTTCTTTTCCGAGCCGCGTTTCGATCACGTGCTTGCCAAGTCTTGAGCTCTCTGCGGAGATGGAACGCTCGGTGCAGCGTTCACGAAGCCACCATTCGCACAGTCCCGCGAGCGTGAGCGTGAAGTCGCTGGGCAGTGGTTCCAGGCCGAACCGCTGGCGCTCCGCTTTGCGCTCCATGTCCGAGGCAAGCCGCTTCGCTTCGGTTTTGGATCGTGCGGTGGTGGCAACGCCGCGCCAGCGCCCAGTCCCGTCTTTGAGCCGTGCGTACCACTTGCCGCGCTTTAGATAGACGCCCGCCATCGCATGCCTCCAACTAGTTGTTTACGAACGACGAGCGGCAACGGTTCAACCTCGGCAACCGCGAAGTTGTACAACCTTGCCGCCAGACTCGCCTCGTGCCCACGCCCGGATTCCCGCCGGATCGAACCGGAGAAGCGCACCGATGTGAATGCACGGTAGCGTTCCCGCCGTGGATGCTTGGTAGACCCAGCTTTTCGAGACGCGAAGAAAACCTGCGATGTCGGCGACGGTCCAGAGCGCCGCCTCGGTGTTCGGTTCCGTCAATGTAGTCATGGGACTCCTTGGTGCGTTTATGTTTTACATATAAATACTAAATAAATATTTAGTCAACAGGGTTGTCCCTCGGGGAGGCTTGCCCGCATCATCCAACTCGTCCGGGCTACGTCTTCCGGCTACCCGTGGCTATTCAAGGTGTCAGACTTCCACACGCCGTGGCGCTCGAGCATTTCGACGAAAAAGATGCGCTCGATTTCCGATGGATACGCTGGAATGGAAAGGCCGGCTGCGCGAGCGCGCGCCCGAACGGCTTTGAACTCGTTATAGAGGGCTCCCGAAAATCTCATCAACCGACGCATGTCCTCGTTCGCGGGCAGGGCTGCCGCCTTTCGTGGCACCAGCAGTGCTTCCTTGCCGTCAAGCAAACCAAGAAAGAAGGCCGTTGCCTCGTCGAAAAGGACGACATGAACGCGAGGCGAGCGCGATGATCCCTCCTCCCGGCGCCACTGATCGACACCCCGAAGGATGGCGTCGCGACGGTTGGCTGTCGAAACGAGAAGGACGATCTCCGGCGGCCAATGATCGACGAAAGCTTTCTGATAGTAGGTCGCCCGCGTGTTGTCCGCGCAAGAACCAAAGAACGCCGAATAGCGGCGCAACTTGGACAGTGTCGCGCTGGATCGGTCGTCGGGATTTGAGAAACCGCGGCCGTCCATTTCGCTTTCGATGAACCATCGTCGCGCGCGTTCGGCGCTGGCGAAAATCGCGTCCGGCTCAATTCGACGCTGACGAACTTGCCCGCGTTTGCGGTCATATTCTTCCCACGGGACGC
>JAHFDP010000044.1:0-2625 GCA_023248955.1 Deltaproteobacteria bacterium | reverse complement strand
TTGTCCACCGAAAAGGACGAGCTGGATTTGCGCTCGCCAATGCGATGTACAGTTCGTTCAACGCGATCGTTTGCTCGAGCAGCTGGTGGCCGATTCCGGGGGGAGACATTTTGATTTCCCAGCCGATGCGAGGCGCCGCTCTTGTGTAGCCCAGCTCGGTAAGTCGCCATGCCACGAATGGGCGTCCATACACGTCGCTGTACCTCAGGGCCTCGATGTGGCCGTCAGCGCCGCAAGAGACGGCCAAGAGTGCGAGGCGGCGACGAACGAGACGGGGCACGCGACCGGGGAAAACCAGCGCTGCAATTTGTTTTGTCGTTAAATACCGAGCGACCGCTAAATGCTTCAACAGAAGAAAATCCCGGTTCGTCAATCTTGCTGCTCTTTTCCTCTTTGCTCTCGGCCCCGACGCTGCTTCATCTCGAATCTTAACCTCATCACAAATTCCTCCAGTTCCGTTCACCGCGCTCGTTTTCTCCTCCGTCATCGAACCCTCCGCTCAACCGACCGTCTCCACTCGCCGCCGATCTTCTTGTTTTTGTATCTTATAAATATAAATAAAAATGTTAATAATTCTCATAAAAAATATATATCAAATCTTTAAAAACTTATCAACCTTCCTTCAACCCACCTCACTGCCTCCCCCCTTTCAACCTCTCTGAAATTGATCCCTGCTCTTGGCTCACCCACCCCTGACCCCTCTATCGTTGTTGGGAGAGAGGGGTCAGGGGTGGGTGAGCCGCTCTGCGTGCTCCGTGGTCAGAATGTGACGGCCGCCCGGTTGGCAGAAAAAGCGGGCGGTTGTGAGTGAACGACGTGATCCGTCGCCGCCGGACAGACTGCTCCGTTGCGTGGTCCACTGATCCTCCCAAGTCGGAGATCACGTTCCGGATCACGTCGGGAGAAGCCAGCGGACCGGGCGGCGACAGCGTTGACGCTGGTGGAACATTCGCATTCGCGACGGGTGTCAGGTTGAGGAGGCGCGGACTACCTCCGGGAGCCCTCTCTGCCAACATGCGTGAGACAGTCGGCGGGGGCGTTAGCCTGCGCCATGGTCGGCGGGCGGGTGAAATGATGGGGAAGCAACGGCAACGGCCAGCTCGGCAACAGCTCCACGACCGATAGCCAGTCAACGTCTAGGCGTTCCACCACTTGTTACCGGCGCTCAGGCGTGGTTTCAGTCGGACGCTGCTGGGAGGCTGCTCGAGCTTTTTTCCACCGATAGACCGATTGGAGAGATATGCGGTCTCGCTTCGTCAGCGTTGTTGCCCTCGTCGCGCTCTGCTCAGCTTGCCCATCGTCGATCTCAACGCGCACCACGCGAAGCAATATCGATGTGAATCCGCCGACGCTCGACTTCGGCACCCTGGCGCCGGGAAAAACGCTGGTCCAGACGACCACTCTCATGAACAGCGGCGTGGCCGAGTTGCACATTTCAGAGTTGGTCGTCGCGGGCCCGCAGGCGACCTTCTTCACGCTGGAGCCGCCAACATCCTTGACGCTCGGCAGCGGCACCAAGTTCGCTCTGTCGCTGACCTACGCACCCACGGCCGAGGGGACACACGTGGCGCGGTTGCTCGTAAGGAGCGACGCGAGCAACACGGGCGAGTTAGCCATTGTGCTCACCGGCCATGCCGCGATTGCCGATCCCTGCGCCAATATCGCGTGCAACAAGCCGCCTGGATTCTGCTTCAAGGAGCTTGGATCCTGCACCGCCGGCGCCTGCACTTATGCGCAGAAGGACGAAGGCACGAGCTGCGACGACGGCAACGCCTGCACCGACAACGATGTTTGCAAAGCAGGCGCCTGCCAGGGAACGCCGAAGTCCTGCCTAACGCCGCCCGCCGCGAGCTGCACGAGCACCTCGTTTCTGTCTTACGCCTCGCCGGGAATCTGCACCGCCGGAACGTGCAGCTACACACCGGTCACGAGCAGTTGCCTCGGCGGCTGTGCGGGAAATGTCTGCGCAACCGATCCGTGCATCGGGGTGGTGTGCAACAAACCGCCCTCGGGCTGCTTCAAGGCAAGCGGCAGCTGCGTTGGCGGCGCTTGCCAATACCAGCCGGACGTGGGCGCCCACTGCTCCACCGGCAACGCCTGCGTGCTGGGCGAATCCTGCGACGCGAGCGGCGCCTGCGTGGGGACGCCGAAGAGCTGCGCGACGCCGCCGGCGGCAAGTTGCAGCCCGGACGGCCCGTCACGCACCACCGCCGATGTGACCGGCACCTGCGTCAGCGGAGTGTGTAGCTACACACTACACAACACACAGTGCGTCGCGCCGGCGAACGGCAGCGCCACCTGCGCGAGCGGCGGCTGCGGATTTAGCTGCAACGTGGGATTTGGCGACTGCGATCCGGCGCACGGAAAGGGGTGCATCGACACCACGGGCGACGTGAGCAACTGCGGCGCGTGCGCAAAGAAGTGTGACGCCGGAGCGTTGTGCGTCGCGAGTCAGTGCATGATTAACAAGCTGACCGTGACCGCGATCGCGGCTGGAGGCTTTCACACCTGCGCGCTCGTGAACGGCGGCGTCCAATGTTGGGGGGCGAATGTGTGGGGCGAGCTCGGAAACAACTCGACGACGAATAGCCAAGTACCCATTTCTGTGCCGGGACTCACGAGCGG
>JAHFDP010000094.1 GCA_023248955.1 Deltaproteobacteria bacterium | reverse complement strand
GGCCATGCCGGTACCGCTACCGCAAGTGAGGATGCAGCTCTGGTAGGCACCGGAAGCCACCCCCCGCGCGGCTTTGAGCGCCCAAACCGGATAGTCGGTGCTGGTGGAATCATGCGTTCCAAGATCGACGAAGGCGGCACCGCGTTTTTGCAAATGGGCAGCGATGGCACGCTTGAGCTCAACGCCCGCATGGTCGGCGGCCAAGGCGATGGGCTTATCGGCCATGCTATCCCTCGAATCTTTTCAAGATAAGCACGGCGTTGGTCCCGCCGAAACCGAACGAGTTGCTCATTGCCGCCGTGAGACGCACCTCGCGCGCCTGGTTCGGCACGTAGTCGAGATCACATTCCGGATCGGGCGTGACGTAGTTGATGGTGGGCGGCAACACGCCGTGCTCCAGCGCCAGCGCGCAGAAAGCCGCCTCGACACCACCCGCCGCCCCGAGCATGTGACCAGTCATCGATTTGGTCGAAGAGACGGCCAGCTTCTTCGCCGCCGCGCCAAACACGCGCTTGATGGCCTGCGTCTCGCCCACGTCGCCCTGCGGCGTTGAGGTGCCGTGGGCATTGAGATAGCCGATGTCCTCGGGCGCCAGGCCCGCATCTTTGAGCGCCAAGGCCATGCAGCGCGCACCACCTTCGCCACCCGGCGCCGGTTGCGCGATGTGGTGCGCGTCGGCGTTCAGCGCGTACCCGACCATCTCGGCGTGAATGCGCGCCCCGCGGCGTTTGGCGTGCTCCAACTCTTCGAGAATCAGCACACCCGCGCCTTCGCCGACCACGAATCCATCGCGGTCCCTATCAAATGGCCGGCTCGCCGTTGCCGGCGAATCGTTGCGCGTCGAGAGCGCCTTCATCGCGGCGAACCCGCCCACCGAAAGCGGCGTAATTCCAGCCTCCGTGCCACCGCAGATCATGACGTCTGCGTCGCCATGCTCGATGAGCCGCTTCGATTCGCCGATCGCGTGTGCTCCAGTCGCGCAAGCCGACACCGGCGAAAAATTCGGGCCCTTGGCGCCAAAGCGAATGGAGATCTCGCCCGCCGCCATGTTGGAGATCATCATCGGAATGAAGAACGGCGAGAGCCGGTCAAAGCCCTTCTCCAGCGCCTTCTGGTGCTGCTCTTCCCAGACGGAAAGACCACCGATGCCGCTGCCAACCACCGATCCGATTCGCTCCGGATCCGGCAACGCTCCGTCCACGGGGAACCCCGCATCACCAAGCGCTTCATGCGCCGCGGCCACCGCGAACTGAATGAAGGGGTCCATGCGGCGGACCTCCTTCTTGTCGAGGTAACGCGTGCCGTCGAAGCCCTTCACCTCGGCGGCGAAGTGCACGTCGATGCCTTGCGAATCGAAGTGCGTGATGGGCCCTGCACCGCTCTTGCCGGCGAGAAGCGCACGCCACGTTTCGACGGCGCCAACTCCCAGCGGCGTCACGAGCCCCAAGCCAGTAATGACCACGCGACGCATGGCGACTCAGGCCTTCTTGTGCTCGTTGACGTAGGCGACGGCGTCTTGCACGCTCTTGATGTTTTCCGCCTCTTCGTCCGGAATTTCGATCTCGAACTCCTCTTCCATCGCCATGACCAGCTCGACGATGTCGAGGCTGTCCGCGCCGAGGTCCTCGATGAACGCACTGGTGGGCTTGATTTCGTCCTCACCGACGCCGAGCTGCTCCGCGATGATGCTCTTCACTTTGGCTTCCACCGACTGCATGCGGTTCCTCCAAGAATTCCTACGAGTGAATAACGCGCCCAAAAGGGTGCGCTACATATACATCCCACCATTCACTTTCAAAACTTCGCCGGTCACATAGCTTGCCTTATCGCTCAGCAAAAAGGCGACGCAGTTGGCAACCTCGCGCGCTGAACCGAGCCGGGTAAGTGGCAGCGACGCGGTCAACCGGGTGCGCGCCTCTTCGGAAAGGCCAGCGGTCATTTCTGTTTCGATAAATCCCGGAGAGACGGCGTTCACGCGAACGCTTCGGCTGCCCAGCTCTCGCGCCAACGCTTTGGTTAGCCCGATGAGGCCAGCCTTTGAGCTGACGTAGGCCGATTGCCCCGGATTGCCCATCTCGCCCACCACACTGACGACGTTGACGATGCAGCCAGACCGCGCTTTGAGCATCGGTCGCGCGGCCGCTTTGCACAGCATGAACGCGCCGGTGAGGTTAACCGCGATCTGCCGCTGCCAATCTTCCTCTTTCACGCGCAGCGCCAGCTGATCGATGGCCACGCCCGCGTTGTTCACCAAAAAATCGATGCGACCGAACGTTGCGACCACTTGGTCCACCGCGGCCGCACATGCCGCTGCATCGGCTACGTCAAATTTCAACAGCAGTGTCTTCGCCCCCATTTTTTGGCAGGCCGCTTCCGCTTCTTTGGCCGCAACATCGTTGGCCGCATAGTTCAGCGCCACGGTCGCCCCGCCCTCGGCCAGAACCTCGGCAATGGCGCGGCCAATCCCTCGTGAAGCGCCCGTAATCAGCGCAACCCTGTCTCGAAATTCGCTCATGGATTGCTCATCGTTTGCATCGCCCCATCGCGCACTTTTCACCAGCCATGCAGTCCATATCGCTCTCGCAACTTCCGAGCGCCATCCGCGGAATGCACCGGCCGTCGCGACACGTTTCGGCGGGCCCGCAATCCCGCGTGTGGAGGCATTGGGGCGCGTCGTGAGCGGCGCCGCAGCTTCCTACCTCGCAGCGGTTGTCTTTTCCGCACTCGGAATCCGAAGCGCATTGGACGGTGCAGACGCTGTCGCGGCAGCGTTGCCCCGAGAGGCAATCCTTGTTCGACTGGCAGCTGCCAAAGGTGTCGTAACTGCAGCGGGCGGCTTCGCAATGGAGCCCGTAGGCGCAGTCGCGCAGTCCTGAACAAGCGCCCTGAAGTCCCTGCCGAGCAGCGGGTGTCACGCAGGATGACAGGAAAGAGGCAAGCACAAGGACTTGCGAAAATATCAAGTTCTTGTTCATGCCGCGAGCTCCCGCAACGCGGTCTCGAGCGAAGCCGCGTCGCGAGCCGACCGTGATTTCAACGTGGAATCAATCCGGCGGCAGAGTCCAGCCAACACAGTTCCGGCGCCGAGTTCGACGATGTCGGTCACGCCGAGCGCGCGGAGCTTCTGTACGCTCTCGACCCAACGCACCGGCGCGGTGACCTGCTCGACCAGCAGCGACGCGATCCGCCGAGCGTCACTGTTGGGTTCGGCGGTGACGTTGGCCACAACGGGTCCACGGGGATCCTGAAACGTGAGCGCCGCGAGCACCGGAGCAAGCCGTGCCTGAACCGGTGCCATCAACGCACAATGAAACGGCGCGCTCACCGGAAGCGGCAAGACCCGCTTGGCGCCGAGGCGCTTTGCCTCCTCCGACGCTCGCGCCACCGCGTCCTTCGCCCCCGAAATGACCGTCTGCTCAGGCGAGTTGTAGTTGGCGGGCGCTACGACTTCTCCCTGGGAAGCAGCCGCGCAAGCCTCGCGCACCCGCTCTGGAGGAAGTCCCAAAACGGCGGCCATGGCGCCGACGCCCTCGGGAACCGCCTCTTGCATGAACGTTCCTCGGGCCCGCACCGCGCGCGCGGCGTCGGCAAGTCCCATGGCATTCGCGGCCACCAGCGCGCTGTATTCGCCCAGTGAGTGGCCTGCGTAAAACGTAGCTTTCGGCGCGCGCGATGCGAAAACGGCGTGCGCGGCCGCGCTAACAGCAAGGAGCGCGGGCTGCGCGTTGGCCGTGAGCCGCAGACGATCTTCAGGGCCGTCGAAACAGAGCTTTGAAAGCGATTCACCCAACGCTTCGTCGATCTCCTCGAAAACGCGCCGCGCCTCGGGGAAAGCGTCGAACAATGCACGGCCCATTCCGACGGATTGGGACCCTTGGCCAGGAAAGACAAACGCGACGTTCATCGTTGACCTTCCTACCAGCGCACGACTGCTGCGCCCCAAGCAATGCCGCCGCCGATCGCCGCCATCAGCACCGTGTCTCCCGGCCGTAGCCGCCCGCTGCGGTTCGCTTCGTCGAGCGTAATGGGCACGCTGGCCGACGAGGTGTTGGCGTAACGGTCGATGTTAATCACACAGCGCTCGATCGGGATCTCCAGCCGCTTCACCACTGCTTCCAAAATCCGCAGATTGGCTTGGTGCATCACCACGTGCTGCACGTCGCCGGGCGACAAACCGTTCGCGGCCAAGGCTTCGCGGCATACATCCTCAAGCGCACGAACCGCGAACTTGAACACTTCCTTGCCCTGCATTTTGACGTAGTGCCCGCGCGCCGCAACCGTTTCCGCGCTCGCAGGCTGTGCGGATCCGCCCGCCGGAATTTTCAGGATGCCGGCGTAATTTCCATCGCTGTGCAGATGCGTGGAGAGAATGCCGCTTGGGCCGTCCCCAGGTCCCAACAGCATGGCGCCCGCCGCGTCGCCAAAGAGCACGCAGGTGTTGCGATCCTGCCAATCGACGATGCGGGTCAAGAGCTCGGCGCCGATGACCAGCGCGCGTTTGGACTGGCCGGTAACCACGAACTTTTCGGCAACGGCCAGGCCATAGATCGATCCGGCACAAGCGGCGAGAACGTCGAACGCAAAGGCCTTGCGCGCACCGAGCTTCGCCTGCACCAGCGCAGCGCAGGAGGGGAGCGGCATGTCCGGCGTCACGGTCCCGACGACGATGAGATCCACGTCCTCGGGTTTGACACCGGCCTGCGCGCAAGCCTGGCGTGCGGCGGCCGCGCACATGTCACTCGTGGTCTCGCCCTCCGCGGCGACGTGCCGAGAGCGAATGCCAGTGCGGTCGTTAATCCACGCGTCGGTGGTCTCGACGATCTTTTCGAGATCGACGTTGGTGACCACTTTTGCCGGCAGGTAGGCACCGGTTCCGATAATTTGCGCGCGCATTCATACCCCCTTCCGGCCCCACCCTCACCGCTCGCTACTCTTTGGCGGGAAGGACCTGGCGACCCTTGTACTGCCCACACTTGGCGCAGACGCGATGGCCCACCATCGGCTCCTGGCAGTTGGGACACTTGGTCACGTTTGGCGGCGTCAAGGCATCGTGCGACCGACGCGTGTCTCGGCGACTGCGGGAAGTTCGTTTCTTAGGAACGCCCATTGCTTTTCTCCCTTTTTAGAGTTTCAAGTCTTTTAGCGCAGCCCAACGTGGGTCTGGCGGGCGCTGGTCGTGGCCGCAATCCACCGTGTTGCGGTCCTCCCCGCAAACAGCACAGAGCCCTCTACAATCTTCCATGCAGAGTGGCGATCCAGGAAGGCCAAGCAACAGCTGCTCCCGAATGGCACTCTCGAGCTGAATCGTTTTGCCGTCGTAGGTTTCTTCGTCCGCGGCGCCCAAGGCGAAGCCAGCGCTCTGATCGGACTCGCCGTCATCTTCGGACGACCCCGTGGATTCCGCTTTTTTGCCCGGTTTGAAATGCAGATCGAAACGCACGGGCGCGTTCACCGCCACGTCCTTGAGACAACGGCGGCAAGGCGCGGAAAGCGCAACGTCGAAGGCCCCGCGCAAGACAACATCCGTTTCCAGCCTGGTGGCCGTGAGGACTAGCTCCGCAGCGCCGCGCGCCGCAAAACCAGTGGGTGGCTCACCGCCGAGCGCACCTTCGAGCCATGCCCGCGTAAGCGCCCGTTCGAACCGCTGGTTCGCCGTTTTGATTTCGTCGATGTTGAGTGTGAGCGCTGCCATGGAGCACCAAAAGAGAACCCAGAAAAAACCCCAAAGAGCCGTCCCGTATAGCGAACTGGGCGTTATCCCGTCAACCGCAACGGCTCCGCGGGAAGATGGCGGCGCGAGAGAAGCGGCAACCCCCGCCGGTAGCCGCTGGACGTCGCATCGCCTAGGAAAAAGTGAAAGCCCAGCTCCAAAAGCCCGCCGATCTGCTCTTCAGTCAGCCAAACCGCGTTCCGCTTGTGCGCCTTGGCGACCACTGCGCGCCGCGTGGGATCGCCCGCCACCGCCATGACCTGCCGGTGGCCGAAATCGCAGGGTTCATCGTTGAGGATCCAGTAATCGACTCGTCGCATGTAGTACCTCCTGTTTTTAAAGACACTGAACACACTATCAGGAGGGTCTGACATCGAGATTTTCGATCCGTCTTTCGATCTGCATTAGGTTGAATTCCCCGCGCTCCCCGTTATTCTCCGGAGGCGAAATTCACCGTCACCTACTCGAGAGGAAACATGCCCAAGCTTTCCGGAACCAAGACCCACGACAACCTCAAGGCCGCGTTCGCTGGTGAGAGCCAGGCAAATCGCCGCTATCTCTATTTCGCACGCAGGGCTGACATCGAGGGCTACCCCGATCTCGGCGGACTCTTCCGCGACACGTCCGAGGCTGAGACCGGCCATGCCTTTGGCCACCTCGACTTCCTGAAAGAAGTGGGCGATCCGGCGACCGGGCAACCGATCGGCAACACCGAGGCGAACCTCAAGGCCGCCGTCGCTGGCGAGACCTACGAATACACGCAGATGTACCCGGGCTTTGCCAAGCAGGCGCGCGCGGATAGCCTGGACGAAGTGGCCGAGTGGTTCGAGACGCTCGCCAAGGCGGAGAAGTCGCACGCGGGGCGCTTCCAGAAGGGATTGGATTCCCTCAAGGCTGGCGCCGCGTAAGATTTTGCTAATCTTATTTTAAATATATGTCCGAACCCGCCGCACCCGGATACGCGCACGAGGAACCAAAGTTCTGGGATGCGGCGGCGTTGGAAGCGGAACAGCGGCGCGTTTACGACATCTGCAATGGATGCCGGCTCTGCTTTAACTTGTGCCCCTCGTTTCCGGCGCTCTTCGATCGCATCGATGCGCTCGATCCCCATGCCGCCGAGACGGACGGCAAGTACCTTGGCGAAGGCGGCGCCATGGTGGAGGAGCACGAAGCCGCCGAGAAGCTGGCGCACGTCAAAGTCGAAACCGAAAATCCGGTGGAGCTCTTGGATCACGCCGACCTGAGACGCGTGGTCGACCTCTGTTACAACTGCAAGCTCTGTTATGTGAAGTGCCCCTACACGCCGCCGCACACCTTCGCGGTGGACTTTCCGCGGCTGATGATGCGGTCGAAGTTCGTGGCCGCGCGTGAAGAAGGAATCGCCTTTTCTGATCGCGTGCTGGGCGCCATCGATGCGGTGGGTGCAGTGATGACGCGGATGCCGGCATTGGCCAATCTGGCGCAGCATGTGCGACCAAACCGTGTCTTGATGGAGAAGACGCTCGGCATTCACCGCGATCGCGACCTGCCCGAATGGGAGCATGGAACGTTCGAGCAGCGTTTTCGGACGCGAACGCCGACGGTGACGGGCGATCCAAAAGTTGACATTTTTTCAACTTGTACCGTCAACTACAACGACCACGCGCTCGGTGATGCGCTGGTCGATCTGCTCGAACACACCGGTCTTGCGGTGGGTCTGCCCGAGGGACAACGCTGCTGCGGAATGCCGGCCATGGACGGCGGCGATCTCGAGGCCACGCTTCGCTGCGTCGACGAAAATATCGCGGCGCTGCTTCCCTCGGCGCGCGCGGGACGGCCCATTCTGGTGCCACAGCCAACCTGCTCGTTCATGCTGAAGAACGAATATCCGGAGCTGCGCCGCACGCCGGAAGCGCGGGCCGTGGCGGCGGCGGTTCAGGATGCTGGCGAACACTTCGTTCAACTGGCGCGCGGGCGGAAGTTGCCGCGGGATTTCAAAGGCACGCTCGGTAAAGTGAGCTACCACTGGCCGTGCCATTTGAAGGCGCAAAACATCGGACCCAAAGGGCAAGAACTTTTGGAGCTGGTTCCAGGAACCGAAGTGGTGGCCATCGACCGCTGCACTGGCATGGATGGCACTTGGGGAATGCGCGAAAAATTTTATCAGCTCTCCATCAAGGTCGCCGAGAAGGCGGTGAAGAAGGTGGAGTCCTTGGCGCGCGAAGAGGGACACGAGGTCGTCGCTTCCGAGTGCAATTTGGCGGGGCTGCAGCTGCGGCAGCTAACGGGGCGCACGGTGCATCATCCGCTGGTTCTTCTGCGTGCCGCCTACAGTGGCGAAGCGCCGGCCAAGCCGCTTGCCAAATAATCCAAAAGTCCGCGCGGGCTTCGCGCTCCTAGCGTCGATTGTTTTCGCGGGCGCGCTTGTCGCGTCGCTGCTCGGCGTCGCCTTGCCGTCTCCCGCGCCGCCCAATCTTCCTCCGACAGCGCCGCTGGGTCCGCCGCTCACTCAGCACGTCGCGCTCATTATCATCGATGGTCTGCGCTACGACCTGGCCACCGATCGGGCGGTCATGCCAGAGATGGCGCGCCGCATGGCGATGCACGCACACGGCGAGATTTGGGCCAACAAAATTTCGATGACCTCCTCGGCCGTGCTCACCTATGGCACCGGCCAGCGAGGCGAGCTCGATCAGATTGCCAACAACGAATCGGGCCACGCGGTGCCTTACGCCAACCTTCCCGCCAACACGCGCGCGGCTGGGCGCGTGACGGCGGCGACCGGCGATCGGGCCTGGTTTCAACTCTATCCCGGCGCGTGGACGCTGGAGCATCCCGATCCTTTTGCCGGAATCGATATTGATTATAATTCGGAAATTTTCGACGCGGCCCACGCCTTCTTGCGCCACGTGCCCGCACCGGCATTTTACGTCGCGCACTTCGTAACGCCCGATCACCAGGCGCACAGCTACGGAACCGAGCACCCACGCTACCGCGCGCACCTTTTGGCGTTCGACAAAACGCTGGCCGACCTGCTCGATGCCATGCCCGCTGATTGGACC
>JAHFDP010000043.1 GCA_023248955.1 Deltaproteobacteria bacterium | reverse complement strand
GTTGCTGGTGCCCGAGCCGCCCGCGCCGCCGCCGCCGCCACCGACGGCGCCGCCTACCCCCGCCGCAGGAGCCGCGCCACCGGCAGGGGCTGCTGCTCCTCCGGGCGCCCCTGCGGCACCGCCACCACCGCCGCTTGCCGCGCCGGTGATTTCAGAAATGGTCGCTGTGGTGGATCCTTTGCGCGGCGCCAACAGGTAGTCGACCTTGAAAATGCGCGTTTCCACCACAGGCTTGTAGATGGTGACGAAGTCCTTCTCGACCTTGTAGGCAAAACCGAGCGGCTTCAAAATCTGCGTTAGCGCATCGGCGACTGGCACGTTGGTGAAGTAGGCCGAAACCGTTCCCTTCACCTCGTTGCCCACGTTGATGTTGATGCCCGTCTCCTTGGAAAACCCGAGCAGCATGCTGCGCAGGTCGGTTCCCTCGGCGCGTAGGCTGATCGGTTGCCGAAGCCGCTCATCCTGTGGCCCGGCCGCGGCGGTCGCTTTTTCAGCTTGCGCGGCTTCTTTGGCCTCCTCGGACGAAGGAAGTGGAACCGAGCTGGTCAACTCGGCCGCGGATTCCCAGGGCCGGGTGTCTTCCAGTTTTGGGCGAAAGGGGGCGCGGAGTGGTGCGCAAGAAAGAGCGAAGGCGGTCATTGCGAGGAATAGCTGTGGTCTCATGGATGCTCCCGTTTTCGAGTGGGCAGCAAAAAAATGTTCTGTAGTGGACACACTCAGCCCGTGCTCCTTTGCTCCGCGCCTTCGCGCTCCGCCCGTCACCAGCGGAGCTGGCTCCTCCGTCATTGCTCCGCGCCTTCGCGCTCCGCCCGTCACCAGCGGAGCTGGCTCCTCCGTCATTGCTCCGCGCCTTCGCGCTCCGCCCGTCACCAGCGGAGCTGGCTCCTCCGTGATCGCTGTCTGACGGTCATCAGAGGGATACGCCGGTAGTGAAATCACTCAGGGCTCTTTTTCTTTTTTCGCTTGCTTCTTGCCGAGCGACCAGACGTCCGCGGACTGTCGCCGAAAGCGGATGATGCGATGCTGGCCTTCGGCAGTGCGTAGATCGATGTGATCCTGCGCGATGCCGGTGACGAGGTCGCCGCCGACGCGGTCGCCCTTGTTCACGAGCCTGCCACTGAGCCACGCGGTGTTGGTCTTGCCAGTGATCACGAAACCAAACTCGGTTTCCACGGGGCGATGGTGCGGCTTTTCCACGGGCGCTTCCTCGACCACCGGCTTACTGGGAAGGGCTACCGAGACGCCGCCATCGGCCGCCACCAGCACCGGCGCGCCATCGGCCAGTGCGCGGATCTCTTCGGGAGACAGAAACGGATCGCGCGTGATCACCGCCGGATCGGGAAACCCGGGTGGGAGCGCACCGGTAGCGACGATCGGATCGTCCGAGCGGGCAATGGCTGGCGCGGCATCGGGGCGAAGCACGGAAGGCTCGGCGGCTTTGCTACGGGCAAGTCCAGCATCTGCGGTTCCGGCGTCGCGTGCCTCGGCCACGGCCGGTGGCGGCGCCGTCTTTTGCGCCACGACTCCACCGCCGCTGGTCGCGGCCTTGGCAAGCGTGCCCGCATCGGTCGCCGTTACGGCGGCGATGCCTCCATCGCGAGATTCGGAACCAGCGTCCGCGCCATTTTTTGCCAACGACGCAAGAATCGCTTTGGGCGGATGGGAGCGTGAATGCACGCGCGGCCAGAGGAAGAGCAGCGCGATCACGATCGCGGCTCCGATGGCCATCGCGATGGCTTGAACGCGCTTGGTCACCAGTGGTTGGCCTGGACCGAGACGGTCCACCGCACGCCCGGCGGGTCGCGCGTCAGAGAGAGGGATTCCACAGAAATCAGCCGCGGCTCCTTGGCCAATTCGCCGAGAAAGGCCACCATTTCGCGGTAGCTGCTGTGCGCCGAGACGTTCAGCTTGAGGTGCTTGAGCTGACTGGTGGTCATGGCCAGGCCGGAGTAGGGCTCCTTCGTCGCCGGTTTTTTGCTTTGCAGATCGATCTGCAGCGGCTCCACCTTGAGCCCGCCGTCCACTTCGACGGAAACATTTTTGGCCGACGCACGTTTGGCCGCGGCGGTGAGCCGTTCGATCATCTTTTTGTCAAGTCGCTCGGCGGGAATGCGCTCTTCCATGGCGTCACGCGGAACCGGCGGTGGCATGGGGCCAATTTCCAACGCGCGCAACTCGGTGCGGGCTTTCTCGACGTCGCGTTGCAGCTCGACCGTGCGATCGTGCGCGGTGGCACGCTCGCGAATGAGGGGCCGCACCAGCGCGGACCACATCCCGACAAGCGCGATTAGCACCAGCGTCGAGGCGATGCCGATGTACGCTTTGAGGGAAAGTTCGGTGATTTTCACGACGTTGAGTATTTATCACATTTGGGTGCTAGCGCTAAAATTGCGCGCTGGCGCGCCAAGCTTTTTTAGAAAAATTTTGCCTAGGCGGCGGCCGGAGCCCGACGGCGTGACGGATGGGCCGTTGGGGCCGCGGTGACCGGATGCGTGGAGGAGGTTCGGATTCGGGTGGTAGCAAGTCACCGCGGCCCCAACGGCCCATCCGTCTGCCGTCGGAGGTTTGATTTGGGTAGGTCGGGAGAGACGCACGGTGGTGCAGAGTTCAGTGCAGTGAAATTTCGGCCGATCGCCCGCGACGCCGCCAAACGTAGCGCCATCGTTCCGCCCTGGCCGACGTGATTTTTTTAGAGGATCGATCAGGTTTGGAGTCACGGCGCGGAACGACGGCTGGTTTGGCGACGTCGCGGATTCGTGGGGTGGAGCTCTCGTGGTTGTACGGGCTCGAGCATTTTATCAAGATTCGTGATCTTGATATTTCGTCAAGTAGGGATTCGCCGCTATCGATTGCCAGCCCAGGGCTCGCATTGCGATGTACCCCATGAAGGGGTACATCGAGCTGTGCCAGCGAAGGTCGTCCTAAGCGCGGAGGCGAGAAAAAACCTTGCCAAGGTTCCAAGACATGTTGCGTTGAAGCTGAATGCCTGAGTTCAAATCCTTAAGCGGCGCTGTTGAACTCGTGGTCATCGAAGAGGTGAACAAGCATGAATACTAAACGTACGAAGAGCGATGCTGTCCTTTTCCTCGAACGCTTGGCTGGACCACTGACGTTCGGTTCTCTACTCGAATCGATTCGAGAGGGCGAGGGCTGGTCGCAGGAGCGGATGGGCCGACAGCTTCATGTCAGCCGGGCGCATCTCTGCGACCTTGAGAAGGGACGGCGCAGCGTGAGTCCGGAGAGGGCCGCGCGATTCGCAAAAGTTCTGCGATATAGCGAGGCCCAATTCGTCCAGCTTGCGCTCCAGCAAATGGTCGACAGCGCCGGCCTGCACCTTTCCGTTGCCGTTAGAGCGGCCTGATCATGCCTTCCTCTCCTGCGCCGCGCCCAGCCGCTCGATGCGATGGTGCAACCGATTGGTTTGGGCACTCGAAGCAATGAAACGTTACTTGACGAAATATCAAGATCGCGAATCTTGATAAAATGCTTGCTCCCCCTCAACCACGCGATCACCACCCCACGAATCCGCGACGTCGCCAAACCAGCCGTCGTTCCGCGCCGTGACTCCAAACCTGATCGATCCTCTAAAAAAATCCCGTCGGCCAGGGCGGAACGACGGCGCTACGTTTGGCGGCGTCGCGGGCGATCGGCCGAAAGTCCTCTGCACTGAAATCTCCACCACCGTACGTCTCTCCCGCCCTACCCAAATCAAACCTCCGACGGCAGACGGGCTCCGGCCGCCGCCCAGGCAAATTTTTTCTAAGGAAGCCGGTCGCGCCAGCGCGATCTCACCCAAAAGGCCATGGATCCCGAAACTCAAGATCCACCTTGTAATGCAGCGTCACAACCCCGTCCGTGGGTGTTCCACTCAATGTAGCCGCCGGCGTCACCGCAGACACGCCACCAATGTGTTGCAACGCCAATCCGAATTTCCTCAAGTCATCCGTCAGCGGATCCTGCTCCGGCCCCCGCAAATTCCCCTCGAGATACACGATGAAGATGTCCCCTTTGCGATCGATATTGAACCGCTGAAATGTGAGACTGTCCGGCGCGGCCGTGGCGATTCCGGTCATCAACTTGGCCAGCTGCACCTGGTAGCCGGGCAGACGCCCAAAAAGATCCCGCCAATGTTCGACGCTGGCGGCTTCCCGGCGGACGGTGTTGCGGCTGGCCACTTTCGGTTGGAGCTCGGTCAGCTCGGCTTGCAGCGACGCCACGCGCAGCTCCTGTTTGGAGAGCGCGCGCCACTGGAGAAAACGCACGCCGAAGAGCGTCATCAGCGCCAGTACGATCGCGCCGGCCGCGCCCAGCACCACTTGCCGCCGCTCAGCGGAGAGCCGCAGATTCGTGGGGAGGAGGTTCGGCACCGTGGCGCCGCGGCGGCCCAGCGCGAGCCCCATGGCGACCGCGTAAGTGGAGAGCTCGCCGGTCACCGATCCGCTCTTGACGAGACGTCCCTCGAGCGCCTGCTCCAGCGTGACGACCGCGCACTCTGTTTGCGCCTGCAACGGTTTTTGCGCGCCGTTGACCATCGTCGCATCGCCCGAGAGCACCACCTGTTCGACCGTTTGCGGGTAGTGCTGCTGGTTGAAAAATTGAATTGCACGGTAGAGATCCAGGGCCAGCGCGCGCGCGGTGTTGGGGTCGAGCTGCGCCTGGGCATCGGTCTTTTGGTTGCTCTGCGAAATGAGCGAGAGATCAAACTCGCGCACGAAGCGCAGACGGCCGCTCTCGGCGATGACCAGGGTGGAGACGCCGTGCCGCAAAAAGGCGACGGCCACGATCTTCATCGGTGCGCGTTCGGCGTTGCCCTCGCAGAGATAAGACCCGAGGCGCAAGAGCCCCAGCGCGACGGTGGTGGCCAAGCGTGATCGCGCGGAGATCGACGCCACGAGGTCGATCATCTTGCGGCTCTCGGCCTGGTCCATCCCCACCGCTAGCATCTGCGTGGCGGGACGGCCTTCGATTTCGGTGGGGCCGAGCTCCTGCATGTCGAGGCGCAGGTCGTCGATGTTCACGCCCAAGTCGCGCTTCAAAACGCGGTGCACGTACTGGGTCTGCTCGGCGTCCGACAGTCGCGGCGCCGCGAGGATGTGGTGCAGCGCCTTTCCCTCTCCCGGCGCCCAGGCGGCGTACCACTCCGCTTGCCCGCCACCAGCGGTGACGATCGTCTCTCGGACGGTAAGTGGATCGGCGTTGACTTCCGCGAGCGCGAGGAGCGTCGGCGGTCCGCCGGCGGTGCTGTCCATCAGGGCCAGTCTCGCCAGCCCTGCGCTGACTTCCATTCCCGCCGCTAGCCGCGTCCGCGCCATTACTTCACCCCTTCGTACATGCCGTAGAGCGGCAAGAAGATTGCCAGTGCGATGAACCCAACCATGCCGCCAAGGAGCACCAGCACCAGTGGATCCATGATGGCGAAAAAGCGCTTGATGATTTTGGGCAGCTCGCGATCGAAGTGCTGCGAGATGCGCTCCAGCGTCGTCTCGACGGTACCGGTTCGTTCACCGACAGCCAGCGTGCGCAGCACCATCGGCGGAATGAAACCGCTTCGTGCGAGGGATCCGGAGAGCGAATCGCCGCGGGTGATGGCTTGCCGCGCCTCACCGATCACGTCGGCGAGCACCACGTTGCCCATGAGGCGCTCGCACAGCTGCAACGAGGCGGAGATGTCTAGGCCGGAGCCCAGCATCATGGCCAGGTTGTGCGTGAAGCGGGAGAGAATGAGCTTGGTCAGGAGCTTTCCGAAGAGCGGAATCGAGAGTTTGGAGCGATCGATGATTCGGCGGCCCTTCGTGGTTTTGCGCACCCAAGAAAAAGCCAGCACGAAAGCGATCGTTGCGAGCAACACCCATTTTCCGTTGACCGTGAAGAGGTCGCTGATCCCCATCACCACGCGCGTGGGCATGGGCAGCGTCAGCTTGAGGTCGATAAAAATTTTCATGAAGCGCGGGAGCACGAATGACATCAGCATGACGACCAGGCCCACCACGAGCGTCAGCAAGCTGACCGGATAGACCGTGGCCTGCAGCACCAGCGCGCCCATTTCGCTCTGCCACTCGATGAACTTCACGAGATCGGTGAGCACGCGTTCCAGCTTGCCGGTGCGCTCGCCGGCCTCCACCAGCGCGACGAAGAGCGGCGTAAAGGTGCGCGGGTAGTCGCGCAACGCGTCTGAAAAAGTAGCGCCGCCTTTTACTTTTTCCGAGACCAGCGCCACGGTTTCGCGGAATCCGGCGTGGTCGTGGTTTTGCGCCATGTCGTCGAGCATGGCGATGATCTGCACGCCGGCGCCGTGGGCCACGGCCAACTCGTTGGCGAATTGGGCGAGGAGGTCGCTGTTGACGCGCGCGCCGCGGTAGGCCGATCCGCCGAAGCGTAGCTTGTTGGGTTGGGAGACCTGCTCCTCCGCGGAGATGAGCAAGAGCCCGCGGTCCTTGAGCGTGATTTCCAGACTGTCTTCGTTGGCCGCGTCTTCGCGTCCGATGGTGCGCGTCCCATCGGCGCCGACGGCCCTATAGCGAAACGTCGCCATCGGCGTCCTCGAGGTCAGCGTCGGCAACCGCGTCTAAGAGCGATTGCGCGTCGAATGCTTCGTCCGGGTTAATCGGTGTGTCTTGTGCCCTCGCTATTCCGAGCGGCACCTCGTCCATCGGCAGTGGCATCGGCGCAACTTGTTGCGGCGCCACGGGCCGCGCGGCCACCGGTTGCGGCGCCACCAACATCGGAGCGTCCCAGGAGATTGGTGGGGGCGCGGAGGATGCCGGTGCCGTGCGGCCCAAGTCGCCGCGTAACTCCGGCTCGAGGATGCGATCCACCTCGGCCAGCGAGGTAATTCCCATCATGACTTTGCGCAACCCGTCTTGGAACATGGTGCGCATGCCGTCGGCCTTGAGATGATCCGAGAGCTCCTGACCGAAACGGCGGTGGAAAATCAGCTCGCGCAGTTTGGCGTCCAGCTCGAACATCTCGGTGATGGAGACCCGGCCCATATATCCAGTATCTTTGCAAGCGAAGCAGCCTTCGCCCTTCCAGGCGCGGACTTCCTTGAGTCCACTGCGCGTGGCCACGTACTCCATCGTCGTTTTGAGGTCGTCGGGAATCGGCTCTTCCACTTTGCACTGCGGGCAGAGGCTGCGGCAGAGCCGCTGCGCCATGACGGCGATGACGCTGGTGGTGATGAGCAAGGGCTCCACGCCCAAGTCGACCAGACGCGCGACAGCGCCGGCGGAGGTGTTGGTGTGCAGCGTCGAAAAAACCAAGTGACCGGTGAGCGCGGCGCGCACGGCCATTTGGCTCGTCTCTTCGTCGCGCATTTCGCCGATGAGAATGATGTCGGGATCCTGCCGCAAAATCGCGCGCAGCCCCGCGGAAAACGTGATGCCGGCGCGGACGTTCACCATCGATTGGCGCACCAGCGGCAGCTCGTATTCGATGGGGTCTTCGATCGTCATGATGTTGCGATCGATCGAGTTGAGCGCGGACAGCGCGGCGTAGAGTGTGGTGGTCTTGCCGCTGCCGGTGGGGCCGGTCACCAGGATGATGCCGTGCGGGCGCCGGATGACCGAATTGAATTGCTGGAGCCCCTCGTCGAGAAAGCCGAGTTTCTCGAGCGACAGCGGCACCGAGTTGCGGTCCAAAACGCGGAGCACCACGTTCTCGCCGAAGTTGGTGAGGAAGGTCGAGCAGCGCAGATCGACGGCGCGGTTCTTCATCTGGAAGCGGATGCGCCCGTCTTGGGGCAGGCGATTTTCGGAGATGTTGAGGCCGGCCATCACCTTGATGCGGGCGGTGCAGGCGGCCTGCAGCGCCTTGGGAATCATCGGGCCGGCTTGCAAAAGTCCGTCGACGCGCAGCCGAATCCGGAGGATTCCTTCCTCGGGCTGAATGTGGATGTCGGTGGCGCGCTCTTCGATGGCGCGGTTGAGCAGCTGGTCCACCAACTCGACGATGGGGCCCTTCGAGATGATGGTGGTGTCGAGCTCGGTGCCCTTGGCCTCGGCGACGGCGATGGCGCGCTCGAAGGCCTCTTCGAAATTGACGTTGCTGCGGTAGTTTCGATCGATGGCGGCGACGATCTCGCTCTGCATCGCCACTACCGGCTCGACCAGGAGCCGCGCGGTTTCGCGGACCGCGTCGAGCGCCACCACGTCGGTGGGTAGCGCCATCGCCAGTTGCAAAACGTTACCGGATCGGCCGATGGGGATCAGCAGGTGCCGCCGAGCCAGCACCTCGGGAATCATGGCGATGGCGGTGGGATCGAGCGCCTTATTGGAAAGGCGGCGAAAGGTGAGCCCATTTTGCAAAGCAACGAATTCGGCGATGCGCGCTTCGTCAACGAAGTTGAGCCGGACCAGCACCTCGCCGATGCGCGTGCGTGTGCGCTTCTGCTCGGCGAGCGCCATCTCCAACTGGTCGCGGTTGATGAACTGGGCTTCGACCAGCATTTCGCCAATGAGGCGATGGCGCGGGGCGCCTCCAATGGCTGCAGCGGGCGCAGGGCCAGGCTTCGGCGTGGAGGCGGGGTTCCGAAGCGTTGTGTGCTGCGGCGGTAGCGCCATGGGATCAATCCACGTGTTCCCCAAAAACATCGGGGGGTCGCCCGTAGTGTAACAGGCGACCCCCCTTGGACCGAATTTCTGTGTGAATTAGTTAACGGTGTTCGAAACGACGACCGCGGCGACTACCGAAGAGGGGATGAAGTTCGGGCAACCGCCGCTTCGGCACGGCGCCAAGTAGATACCGCCCGTCGCGTTTGTACCGCCAACCATCGCGCCAGTACCGCTAGCGGCGCTGAAGCCTTCCGAGGCGGCGTTGTCGCCGAAGCCGGCGCCCGCCGCAACGGAGGCTCCACCAACCTGGCCCGCGGCGGCGTAGGCGGCTTTCAGGACGTTACCCAGGTAGTCCTTTTGCCCGGAGAGGTCTTTCGAGGCGCTGACATATGGACCACCCCAGCAAGCGGTGGTGCTGGTGCTGGTGCAGGTGGGCGTGACACCGGGGCTCGGGTTCGTGATGAGCGCGGTGGACAAGTTGCCGAACGCCTGGGCTTCGCCGCTTTCCGTGCCTGGAGCCCAGAGGATGTTATTGAAAGGCCACCTTCCCGTGTCCACGCGGAAGCGTTGCATACCGAGCGCAATTTGATTGAGCCCATTCACCGTGGAAGCCACGCGGGCGCGCTCAACCTGGTTCAAGATGATCGGGGTCAGCGCCGCGGCCAGAATGGCCACGATAGCGACGACAACGATCAGTTCGAGCAATGTAAAGCCAGAGGGACGGTTGGCCTTCTTCATTTTAGTGCTCCATTTTTATTACGGGGGGTTGGGGTCGCCTGTAGTTTAACAGCCCCCCCCCCCCTGGAACCAAATTTATGTGTGAATTAGTTAACGGTACCCCCCCCAAAAAAGGGGGGGGGCCGCCCGAAGGCGACCGCGGCTTAATTCGCCCAGGCTCCGCGCCCGAACTAGGACACGTCCTAGCTCAACTCACGCTTCAGAGTGAAGAGCCCCCGCAGATGTTCGACCGCAATGCGCGGAACCGCGCCCACCCGGTAAACCTGAGTGGTGCCTGCCGCGCGCGGTCTGTGCCGGACAGGAATCTCCGTGAGGCGGGCGCCCGTGGCTTTAGCGCGAGCAAGAAACTCCCACCAAAACCCCTGTTTCAGAACGCCCACATTTCCTTGGAGAATGCGCTCCAGCGCGGGGCGCCGAATGAGCAAGTAGGGACAGGATGGGTCCTTGGTGCGCACGTCAAAGAGACGGCGATAGACGAACCCAAAAGAACGTGACATCAGGATCCGAATCCAAGGATCGGAACGCGGATTGCGGTAGCCAATCACAAAATCGTTATCGGCCAACGTTTCCCAGAAACGGTGAAAATCGCCGGGGTCGCACTGTCCGTCGGAATCGATAAAGGCGATGATATCAGCCGTGGTGGATCTAAACCCATCGATAACCGCGCGCGAGTAGCCTTTTCGCGCCTTCGTCGTGAGCAGCAAGATGGGCAGCTTGGCCGCGAGGGCTTGGATCACTTCGACGGTGTTGTCCTTCGAGCCATCCTCGCAAATCACGAAACGCAAATCGACGGGCGCTTGCGCCGTAGCGGTGGCGTAAAACTCCTCCAGCGTGGCCGCGATGGAGGCGCCCTCGTTGTGAACCGGAAGCACGAGATCGATGCGCGGCTTTGTCATTTTTAGCGCTCCATCAGCCGTCGCTGAAGATCGGTCGGCGTGCCCCCACGGTTTGCTTCCACATACCAACGCGCGGTTCGCCCGATGCCCTCAGAAAGCGAAACCGACGGCTCCCAGCCCAAGGCCTGCTTGCAAAACGCGTTGTCCGACGCGCGGCTTCCCACACCAACCGGTTTGTCGAGCTGAAAATCGAGTTGTCGCGGCCGCCAGCGCAGCGTTGAAAAAATCTCCTCGCACAAATCGAGCACGGTGTGGTGCGTGGCCGACCCCACGTTGACGGGTGAAAATCCACTCAGTGTTGCGCCGGCCAGGACCATCCCCTTCACCGTGTCGCCGACGTAGGTGAAGTTGCGCGTCTGTTTGCCGTTGCCCCAAATTGGAAATGGATCGAGCCGCGCCAAAGCCTTGGCGATGAGCGCAATCACCGCGTGGCTCTCGTTTTCACGCTCGCCGTACGCGGTAAAGATGCGGCAGGCCACCGCGTCGATTCCATACTGTTTGTGGAAGGCGCGAAGCTGCATTTCGCCCATCAGCTTGGCCCAACCATATTCGCCGTCCGCGAAGGCGCGGCCAGGTTCGGCGAATCCCGCATCCGATTCTTTGAGCAGAAGCCGGTCGCGCTCCGTCTGTAGGTTGGTCGGATAGACGCAGGCCGAGCTGGCGTGGACGATCTTGCGCACGCCGGCGCGCGCGCCTTCGGCAAAGACAGTGTGGTCGAGCAGCATGTTGTTCATGCACTCGACGGGGTGCGTCTCGATGTAGCCGCGTCCGCCGTGCATCGCGGCGAGATGGAAAATAATCTCCTGGCCGCGTGCGGCCGCGCGCGCGAAGGTCGCATCGCGCAGATCGCCCTCACGGAAATCGATTTTTTCGCGCACGGTAGCGAGGTTGTCGACCTTTCCGCTTGAGAGATCGTCGGCCACCCTGACGCGCGCACCGGCGCTCACCAGCGATTCGCACAGATGGCTGCCGATGAACGATGCGCCGCCCGTGACGAGGACCGGCATTCCAGTATAAGCAGAGATCGAGGTGTTCATGGCGCGACACTTTATCACCATCCGCGCGTTGACGGTCACGGCGCTGGCCGCGTTTATCGTGGCGTCTTTTTTTTCCTACGCCTGGATGACGATCCAATCGCTGCGCGCGACCGCACCCATTTTCGCGGACGGCATCGTGTTTGGTTTCCTCGACGCCATTCGGCACGGACGGCTCTATCAAAGGGAAGCACTGGACAAGTTGCCGCTGAACATTTTGACGCACACCCCGTTGAGTTACTGGGCCTCCTACGCCGCGTCGACCCTCGCGCCCGGGGCTTTCTGGCCGCTCCGCGCGATTAACCTCTTCGCGACAATTGGTTGCGCCGCGCTCTTGGCGTTCTACATCCGCTTCGACGCACGCCATTCAATATTGGCCGCGCTCGTAGCGCCCGCTGTTTTTCTCGTGGCGCAACCGGTCTTCCTCTGGTCGCACGTGTGCCGCAGCCCGGACGCCTTTGCCACGCTCTTCTCGCTGGCGGCTCTGCTCACGCAGCGCAAGCTCGCCCCTGGCCCGCGGCGCGTCCTCGTTGTGAGCCTCTTCGCCGTGCTTGCTGTCCTGTCGAAACAGACTGAGCTGGCCACGCTGACTTTAATTCTCCTCTACGACAGCGGCACGCGTCGCGAATGGCGCCAGGCCTTCTTGATTCTGGGTATCCAGTGCCTCGCGCTCGGCCTCTTTTGCGGATTCATGCAGCTCGCCACGAATGGCGGGTTCTGGATCAATATCGTCGGCGGGAACCATCTGCCGATCCAACTCGACGAATTTCTCTTCATCACCTTGCATGAAATCGGCCCCGCGTTTTGGGCGGCTTGCCTCGTGGCTGTCGGTCTCTCGCTTTCTGGAAAACGCGGTCTGGGGCTGCCCTGGTTTCTCATCAGCACGCTGGTAGGTCTGGCTACCGTCGGCAAGCTCGGATCGGGAAGTATGTATTTCTTCGATACGAGCGCCGCGCTGGGTCTCATCGTTGCCGAGGCGTTGCCGCGGGAGGATGACGATTCTTGGCGCAAGCAGACGACGATTGCGCTGTTCGTAGCGCTGATGGCGGCCCATGGTGTTCGTACCCATCCGCTCGCTTACCAGCTCACACTTCCCGTCTATTCGGCAGCGTACGAAAATCTGATTGAGACGTTGCGCAAGTGCGGAGGGAAGGTGCTCGCCGACGATGCGAGCATTCCTATCAGTCTCGGACAGGAGGCCGCGTGGGACGATCCGTTCGTCTTCAACGCATTGGAGCACAGCGGGCGATGGGATCCTGCGCCGCTGACTCGGGCTGTTCAGAAACGCGAATTCGAATTCGTGGTGATGCGCACCGCAGGCTGGTGGCCCAGCCCGGTGCAAGAGGTCATTCGCGCCAATTACGATTTTAGTTTCGGCGAATCGAGCTCAGCGGTGGGGCATTACCTGGTCTATCGGCTCAAAAAAACAAGTCCTTAGCTGCCTAATTCGCCCAGGCTCCGCGCCCGAACTCGACGGGAAATGCATCCAGGCGGCGTTCGAAAACCGCGGCGCGTGCCCGGCACGGATTGGCCAGTTCTGGCGATACCTTGGTGCAGAGCTTGCGCGTTTGCCGCCGCAGCATGTTGACGAGTTCCCGGCTGACTCCGTCCAAGGCGTATTCCGGGTTCAAGTAGGTGCGGGTTGCAACCGTATAGGCCTTCTCGACCAGGCCAAGGTCCAAATAGAAAGAAACTTCGCCATAGAGGAGTGCGGGCGCCGGTGCATACATCGATTTGATTTCTTCCAGATTTCGAATTTTCTCATCCAGCGTTCCCTGAAAATTGGAAGCGCAGAGTGATTCGAAAAGCGGCAAATCGATAGACAGTTGCGACCAATAGCGGGGTGGTTCGCGAAGCCGAAAATCACGTGCCAATTGAATTGCGTCTCCCGCCAAGGCGCAACCACCACGGTCGAAAGCCCGTTCGATGGCCAAGGCACGGCATTGCGCGGCTCCTTCCGTCTCTGCACATCGGGTGAGCAGCGAATAATCATCGACCCAGTAACGGCTCCCTTGAAGTGAGAGCATCGAATAAGCGAACAAGACCGCTCCGCCCGCGACGGAGAGCATCGAAGGCGCGAGGGAAGTGAGGAATGGCGCAAGCCAGAGTGCACTTGCCATCAAGAGGTAGGGAAGCGGTAAATGCCAGTAATGATCGGCGACCACGAAATTCACATGCGTGGCGATTGCAAAGAGCTCAGGGATCAAGAGTGAGGCAGTGAGCGCGAGGAGGGAGAGCACCGCAGCCGCATGGCTCGGACGGGAGCGCCAGTCGCGGGCGAACGAAACGAGGAAGGCGAGGAAACAGAGCGCCAAAAGAGCCAGGCCGATGGCATTTAGCGGGCTGCGCTCGTTGTATTGAACAGCCAAACGAATCGGTATTAAGAAATTGTAAAAAAGGCGTCCCACTCCGCGCCAGCCGAAATAGAGAGCGCGTCCCCAAGCCGACGGCGTTGCCACCCGGGTGGCGCCAAGTGTGTAGTCGCTGCTGCGCGAGACGATGAACCAAAGGTAAGCACCGAGCGTCGCCATCGTCGCAGCCCCAAATGCCGCAGCCTTGATCGGCGCGGCGCGCAAGGCCTTGCGCATTTCGAAAGCAGCCCAAAAGATCCAAAGGACGCCCGCCGGCCAACAGAGCAGGCTTCCGATGTAACAGACCAAGACCTCGACGTAGCTCCGGCTTCGCACGCGTTCCGGATCGGTTTGACCCACCTGCAACGCAACCGCTGTTCCGTGGGCAATCAAGAGCGCCACCAGCGTGTATTTTCGCATGAACGTCCACTGCACCACTTCGACTTGCAGCGGATGAAGTGCAACCGCTGCAAGCAGAAAGAGCTGGTGTCGATCCTGGTTCGGGAGCACGAGCCGAAGAACTCGCCGAAAGACCAACAGCGTCAAGGCAAAGAAGAGGAAATTCGTGAGCCAGAAAGTATTTAATCCGCACCCGTCTGACAGCGCAAAATCAAGCGCGTAGGACAGGTCGCGGAGTGGAAAGGCGTAGTGGTCTTTTCGCGGCAGCCACGTGGTCCAGTAGTCGTTGAAGGAGAGATGGTGGAGGGGCGCGACGTAGAGGCCATCGTCGTAGTTCAAGAGCTGGCGTGAGAGCGGAGGCAGACCGAACTGCACCACCGCGGCCACAAGAATGATCCCACAAAACCAAGTGTTTGTGCGCCAGGTTTTCGGAGAGGGGGGGAATGGCACGGCTGTTTCCTAAGGGGAATCGGTTGCCCACAAAAAAAGGGAGGCCGCCCAAAGGCGACCTCCCTCGTAACCGAGATCTAGTGAAGAACTAGTTCACGGTGTTCGAAACCACCACCGCCGCGATCGTCGCGGAAGAGATGAAGTTGGTGCAACCAGTTCCACGGCAAGGCGCGAGGTAGATGCCGCCCGTCGCGTTTGTACCACCAACCATCGCGCCAGTACCGCTGGCGGCGCTGAAGCCTTCGCCGGCCGCCGTATCGATGCCTGCCCCGCCGGTCTGCCCGGATGCAGCGTAAGCGACCTTCAGGACGTTACCCAGGTAATCCTTCTGCCCGGAGAGGTCCTTCGAGGCGCTCACGTACGGACCACCCCAGCACGCCGTGGTGCTCGTGCTGGTGCAGGTGTTGATCGTACCCACGTTTCCGTTCGTGATGAGCGCCGTGTCGCCGGAGACGAAGGCAGCGGCCGCGCCGCTCTCGGATCCCGGCGTCCAGGTACCAGAACCCTTCGGCCAGCTTCCCGTGTCAACGCGGAAGCGCTGCATGGCGAGTGCGATCTGGTTCAGGCCGTTCAGCGTAGATGCAACGCGGGCGCGCTCAACCTGATTCAAGATGATCGGGGTCAACGCCGCCGCGAGAATGGCCACGATGGCGACAACGACGATCAGCTCGAGCAACGTAAAGCCGGACGGGCGATTGATCTTCTTCATTTTGTTTGCTCCACTTTTTTTACTGCGGGGGTTGGACTACCGAAATACAAGATGGTTCTTTTTCTCAACGAACCGGCATGGCTCCAGCCGATGCCGGAATGCAGCCTCTAAGTTGGTCTCTTTGGCCTCTCGAAGGTTGCGTTCCTAAAGAGCATCGAGTGCTCTGCCGCATCCCTTTTCGAATCACCTCCTTCATGGATTTGCACTGTAGCGGAATATTTTTCGAAGTTCAATTTAGGACAATGTACCAAAGGGTAGGCAGAACAGGCAAGCGGGCCGGTTGCATGGAATCGGTGAGAGGGGCCTTCGTTGACTTCCGGTTGTTCATGCTGCTCCCAGAGACCGCGCGAGGGAAAGCAACTGCACCGAAGAGCCGAGCGAAATGTGAGACTACAACCACTTCCGTAGAACACCAAATTTTGGAAATAAACTTTGCGTCCTACTTGGGGAGCGGCGTGCTGAAAACGCCGTCGCTTCCAACCGTGAAAGCGAAGTTACCGGAGAGTGAAACCTGCGAGACGTTGCTGCGCAACTGGGTGGTTGTGCCATCGAGCGCCGCCCAGAAGAGGGTGCCGCTCCGACGGTCGAGGCTGTCAGTGGTGTTGGACGCGTCGCCGATGTAGGCGAGGTGTGAGCCGTCAAGGCTAAACCAATATTGGAAATAGGGAACGGCGTTGGCCGAGGTTGGGAAGCTGGGCCGGTTGCGACCCGTGGCGTCCATGAGCGAGAGGTTGCCGGTTTTTGTGCCTGCGCTGCTGTTGCCGACTGCGGCTAGGTGCGTCCCGTCTGCTGAAAAGAGGAAATCGAAGCGGCTCACGCGCGAAAGCTGCGAATTCGGAGTCGCGCTGGTGGTGGGCGTGAAGAGAACTAGGTCTCCGAGGCCGTTGATATCGGCCTGCTTGCTAAGGTCGACCATGTTCACCATCGTGGCTCCATGTCCACCGGCGAAGGAGACCGCCAGCGGCGCCCAGTTGTTTCCGAGCAACACCGCCGGCGTCGAGCCGTCGGCGCTGACGAGGTAGCCGTCCGCGAGATAGGTGCCGGGCTCCGTGCTCGGCGCAGCGTTGGCGCCGAAGAGGAGCGCCCTTCCATCGGGCGTGAAAATCGCGGGCTGCGGCAGTGGGGTTGGATCGTCGCCGAGCCGCTTGGGCGTGCTGCCACCCGATGCAGATATTGAGAATATTCCATCGGCGCTGTAGTAGACCAGGCGATCGCTCGTTGGCGAGAATCGGGGCCACGACACGGCCGCGGTTGCAGCAACTAGCTGTGTCGGGGCGGCATCTGGATGGGTTAGATCGAAGAGATAGAGTGCCCCGTCCGCTCCCGGCGCGGCCGCCAGCGATCCATTCAAGGCCATGTCGGCTTGTCCGCCGATCACTTTGACCGAGGTGTTGAGCGGGGTGGCGCTTCCATCGGCCATCGCGACCAGAAGCAGATCGCCGGAATCGGTCGTGATGTTGGTCGACACCAGCGCGCGCGTTCGCTCCGTGTTGAAGCGCGCCACGGCCGATTCCGAATCGCTGGTCTTGACGAAGAGCGTCGCACCGCTGGGGAGCGTCTTGCTCGTTGTTCCGTTCGACCAGATAGGAGTTCCGATGTTGGTGTCGTTGATGTTGGTCAGGTAGAGCATGCTGTTCGCGGCACCGAATGCGCTTCCGACGTCGATAGCCTTGGTCGCCAGTGTCTGCACGGTTCCGGCGGCGACGTTGATCAGCGTCAACTTGCCCAAGCCCGATTTGTCCGGGTCGGTGATCGTCAAGATCCGCGTGTGATCTGGGCTCTGCGTGAAGCCGTTGCCCCCGTATTCGAAGGCGCCTGGCACCGGCACGGAGAGGTTGGGCCCGAAGAGTTGGAGCTGAAGATTGCCCTTATCATCGACGGAGACACCGAGGGCGCGGCAGGCGTCGTTGCCCGGAACCACGCCGATGAAGTTGGCGCCGGCGGCAATCGACGTTGGACCGGTGGGGTTGCAAGTGGTTCCGCTGTCTGGAGTTCCGCTGTCTGGGACTCCTCCATCGGGAACGACGGGGCCGCCGTCGGGATCGCCGCCCCCGCCGTCGGTTTTGATGCCGCCGTCGGGCGGAAAATGGGTGGCGACCTTGTCGTCGCAGGCAACGAGGAGAAGACCGGCGATGGCCAACGCGAAGATGTTTTTCATAGTGATGGTCCCTCTCCTACGTAGATGCGGATGCAGCTGTTGCCGGAGTCCCAATACATCGCGCCGGATGTGGTCAGCGCCGAGCCACTGGGCGCGGTCGTCACGCCGTCATCATACATCGTATCGATGGCGGCGAGCGTGGCGGCGTCGGTGGGTGTGGTCCAGCTACACAAGGAGAGCCGAAGCTCGTCGCCGAGTGTTCCGTTGAAGTTGAAATCGGTACCTGAGGCGTAGCCGGCGCCACCGCTTCGCTCGTATTTCCAAGTGACAGTGGAGAGCCAAGGACTGCCTTTGGGCCAACGGTCGAGGTAGGGACCATTCCAATTCGCGGCCGAGCTCACGTTGGTAACGAGCCCCGGGTCGTTTCCAGCGACAGCTGGTTGCAACGGAAACGCGCCCACGTCCTGGTAGTAGCGTCGGAGCGCGGCCACCACGCCTTTGACGTCCGAGGCCTCTCGCGTGATGCGAGCCCGTCCGTCGTATCCGATCATCACCGAGACCACACCGGTGGAGATGACCATGATGATTCCGACGACGACGGTGAGCTCGAGGAGCGTGAAGCCGCGCGAGTGTTTCATCACGACGCACCCCCCAGAACCACTTTGCCGACCGCTGGGCGACCGATCGGTATGACGATTGTAGCCCATCCAGCGAGCCCTGAGAGAACGCCGCCGGTTCCGGTGACTTTGACGAGGCGGCGGCCGGGGGGAATGGCGGAGAAATAGAAGGGGCAGGGGATGGTGGCGTTGTTGATGCTGGCAGTCCAGGTGGCCGCGCCGGTGGCATCGGGGGCCAGAATCTGCGCGGTAGCATTGCTGGCCGCCGTGGCCGCGGAGAGCGCCATTTCGCTGCCGTCGACCAGGGGCACGAACACCTCGAGGCAGAGCCGGCCGTTGATGACGCCGCCCAGAATGGGCGCAATCTCCGGTCGTGTGACATCGTCGGCGGTGTCGAAGACGCCATCGACTCCGGCGCTGGTGATGGTGCCGTTGGCATTGAAGCGCAGCGCGTTTCCCCAACCGTCTTTCTGCGCGGTGCCCTGGTAAGCCGCGTAAGGTCCGCGCCAACCGACGGCGACACCGCCGGTCCAGGTGCCACGCGTGAGACTTCCGACGCTCTGGAGATCGGCGGCCGAAGGAAGTTTGCCGACGTCGCCGAGGAAGCCAAAGTCGTTTCGCATCTCGACGCCGTAGATCGCCTCGGCTCCCTGCTTGAGAAGTTCCTTGGTGTTCGCCACGGCGTTGCGCTGGTTGCCTTCGAGGCCGAGCGGAACGAGCACGGCGGACATGACGGCGACGAGGGTGACCACGATGAGAAGCTCGAGAAGGCTGAACGCGCGCAAGTTTCCCCTCCCCCTTGACGGGGGAGGGTTAGTGTGGAGGTGCACGTCATCTCCACTTGGTCTTGGTCCCCCCACCCTAGCCCTCCCCCGCAAAGGGGGGAGGGGAAATATTGTGCTCATGGTGTTCCGCACCAAGAAAGCTTCCAAGCGCAGGTTGTGATGGCCGTCGCCGTCGTATCTGAACCGGTCGTGGGCGTTACGATGACGCTAAATCCAGTCGCCGTTGGCGACAACACCGTCGAAGCCCCCGTGGTTAACTCCGCTGGTTGCTCCGCGCCATTCTTACAATTTGTCGCGTTGGCCGAGAGCGACGTTTGGATGTTGGGTACTGCGCCGTAGCCGCATGAACTCGTATCGACGGTGACGGTGACGCCGCTGCCGCTGTTGCTCCACGCCGTGGTGCTGCCGCAACAGAACGCAGTACCCGACGGCGAGGGCGAGAGTGAATAGGCGATGGTCATCTTGGCCACGTTCACCATGCTGGCGATGGTCACGTTCCGGTAGAACGTACCGTTGCTGACCGTGATCACTTTGACGGGATGCGTGCCGAGTGGAATCTGAATCGGCAGACCGCCGCTCAGGAAGGCCCACTCGTTGGTCGTTCCCGAAACGAGCGATCCCGCCGCCGCGGTTTCTACGCCGTTAACCGGATAGTAGAGCGTGACGCTCGTGACGTTAGCGCTGTCGTAGTTAGCGGGCGCCGCCGCCCCGATGTCGCGCAACAGCTCGATGCGCAGGGTACCCGTTTGCAGCATGTAATTTTGCGGGACGTAAATATCGTCCGCGGTTCCGGTCGTGCGGTCGAAACCCGGCGATCGCACGCGCCACCAGCCGGTCTGCACGCCTCCATCGAGTTGCATGTCGAGTGTGTAGTTGGAAAACCAGGCATCTTGTAGCGGCGCCTGTGTCGGAACGTTGAGATAGGGACCGACCCAGCCGACAGGAACGCCGTTGGTGCCCGCGTCGCCGTTGACGAGCGGGCCTTGTTGGGTAAGCTCGGCGAGTTGGCCACCGTCGAGAATGGGCAGGCGGCCGTAAGTCCCCAGAAATCCGAAGATGCCTCGGTCGGGGTCGCCGGTGATGGCCGCGGAAAAGGCGCGCATCTCGCGCTGCGTCTCGTCTTCCTTGGGCGCGTTGACGGCCCGGATGACCAGCGGGGCAATCGCGGCCGCGAGCACGGCGGTCACGCCGAGCGCAACCACCACTTCAATCAGCGTAAATCCACGCGAAAGCGTAGAGCCCGAACTGTTCATTCTTTGTCGAGTCTACAACACACTGAGGGTCACGACATAAACGATGTCGTCACCTGCGCCGGTTCCCTTGGCAAGGTTGGCGAGGTTGCTCTGGCTGTTATCGGTCAGATTGGGGCCCAAGCTGTAGACGACGATGGAGCCGCTGGGCACATCGGTGGACCAGAGGGGGCAGGCGTTGGACGAGGCGGTGTTGGCAACCAGGAAGACCTTGTAGGGGTTTCCCCAGGGATCGCCGACGCCGAACGCTGTCTGGGCGTCGCCGTTGACGTAGGGCCCAAGCCAGCACGCCTTGGTGTTGAGCTGCGTGTAGGACGTGCATTGGGTGGTTCCGGTCGGGACGGTGAAGAGGGCGCTGTGGCTTGAGTCGAGCGACTCGGGGGCGAAGCAGCCCTCGGAGTCGACAATCCACGTTGTGCTGCCGTCGGGCCACACTCCGGTGTCCGAACGGAAGCGCCGGAAGGCATCGGCAATGGTGCTCATGTCTGCTTGGGCTTTATCGAAACGCGCTTTTTCGACGCTGCCGATGATCACCGGCGTCAGCGCGGCGGCGAGGACGGCCACGATGGCGACCGCGACGATAAGCTCAAGAAGCGTAAATCCGCGGGGGCGCGAGAATCGATTTCTGAAGTCCGAACGCATCTGGTTGCCTCGATTCAGAGGGAACAGCGGGGCGTTTGACGATCCGAGCGAAGGAGAAGGTAATGTTGAGAATAGCGCCTAGTGAATGCGCAAGTCAAATTGTCGAGAAAAGAACACATGGTAGGGAAACGTAGCAAGGCCACCGCAGGGCGACAGCCCCCGCGAAGTCACGAGCGTTTTTTGGGGAAGGCCGGGGGCTAGTAAAAGCTGGCGGCCAGCGAGCCGCCGATGCCGAGCACGGTCGTCTCTTCCACGCGGGCGCGGCGGCCGTTGGGGTCGATGCGGAAATCGTAAACGGGGCTCTGCTCGGGTGTGGCGAAGTCGACCTGGCCGTTGAAGGGCGCCAGATCGTGTCCGGGCGGCTCGCCGGTGATGAAATGCGGCGTCTCGAACCCGCCGAAGATGTTCACGCGTAGCTGGATGTATCTGGAGAAGCGCGCCAGAATTCCGGCGGAACCCTTGAGGGCCAGGTATTGGTCCGTGTAGGTCAGCTTGCCGAGCGCGTCGGAGAGCTCGCTGTAGTTGCGGCCGCGGCTCACGTAGGACGTGTCGAGGTTCAAGTCGAAAGCGATTTTGAGGTGGTACTCCTCGCGCTCCAACGCGACGATCTCGGTGCCAAGCGTCAGCCCGCCGGTGAACGACGGCGCATAGCCCGTTTTGCCTGCCCAATTGCCCAGGCCGTCACCATGTGGGGCTGCGCAGTTCTTTTTCGCCTGATCGTTGAGCTGGGTGTTAGCCAGCTGCGGATTGCTGGTGAGGAGCGTACAAGCGTCGGCCGCCGCGGTCGTTACCGCGAGAGGCAGCGTGAAGTGAAGCTTCACGAAGGGGTCTACGAACGCCATCCTCTTGGACGCCGCGGTCCACAAATCGAGGATGTGGGCGCCGTGGCCCATGCCGCTGCTGCCGCTGCTCGAAATGAGGTTCCAGTGGTTCTTGGCGCGGTTGGCGTCGTTGGGGTCGACAAAGGTGAAGTCCTCGGTGGTGAAGCGCCACTTGGCCGGATCGTCGACCGTGGCGATGGGCATGGTGTAGTCGAGGCCAAAGGCCCAGGTGGACGTTTGTCGAAAATCGGGGAAGGCATCGCCGGGCTGGCGCGGCTCGCGCTCGTGGTTGAACGGCGCCCAGGAGAAGCCGATGTAGGGATCGCCAAACCCGCTGCGGTAGGTCTGGCCGGGAACCGAGATGAGGGGTTGCGAATTGCCCGCAAGGCCGTTGACGTCGAGTTTTTGCAGCCCGCGAAACGTGGAGTTGGCGTCGGTGACCTGCGTGGAGATCCCGTTGCTGTCGGCGACGCTCGCGAAGACCCACGAGCGCGATTCACCGAGCGTGTAGGGCGCGCCCAAGTGCACTTCTAAGTCGTGCCAGAGTCCGAAAGTGAGCCGAAGGTCCATCGTGTCGGTGACGTCCTCGACGCGCAGTTCCGTGACATCGAAGACCGCGCCGTTGTGATCGGCGGGCGTGCCGGAGGGGCAGTGAGGGTAGCCTTCGACGTCGCATTTTTGGTTCCACTCGCGCGTTATTTTTCCTTTCCGCGTGGAGTGGGAGAGGCCGATGGCGAAGTCGACTTCGAGGCGCTTTTCGCCGTCGACCGCATCGGAGATATCGGTGATGTTGGCTGCGTACGCAGGAAACGCCAGGAGTGTGGCTGCCAGGAGAGTGGGAATGCGCATGAATTTGGTTGCTGCGGCGAACGATCGCGGCGCATCTCCTTCGTTTGCGCGCCATAGCGGAGGGCGCGCCGGCCCGCATGGATGCGCTAGAAGCGCTAGAAGCGCATTGTAGGACCCCGGGCTGGACCTTGCGAACTGGTCCTTAGTCAGTCTTGGACCTGCACCGTGCTCGCTCGCCTCGCTTCGTGGCATTTATCCGACACTCTCCTAGCAGCGCTGGCGCTCGAGCGTCAAGAAAAGGGACAGGAGGATCGATAGAACGGTGAGTAGGAGTCCGCCGAGTAGGCCCGGCGTCATGTATTGCAAACGAATACGGTGATGGCCCGCGGGCGCTGGAACGGCGCGGACCAACGCATTGGCGGTCCATACCGGCGCTGCGGTTCCGTCGACGGTCGCTGTCCATCCTGGGGCCATCCGTTCGTTGATCACCAACACGCCGGCGCGCGCGAAATCCGCATCCACGTCCAGCGTCGAACAGCCGCGTGCGGTGACGATCGCGGGCACGGCACCCGCCGCATCGGCGTTTGGAGGTGCAAGCGCCGAGGGTGATTCCACCAGCGCGAGATGGTCGGGTGCGAAACCCGGTGCCAGCACTTTCGCCACGGCGTCTGCAGGAAGAACCTGCGCTGCCGCGCTCGGAACGTAGGCCGGAGGAAGCGCATTGGGCACGCGTACCGCGGCGAGACCATGATCGACATCCTCGGCATCCACCAGGGCGCGGTAGGATTCGGGAACCGGCGTTTGCAAGATGACGTGAGTGACGCCAAACGCGCCGGCCAACTCGAGGCCCTGCTCCAACGGACCGCCGCGGTGGATGATCGATTGAAAACGTTCCGCGCTTCCGAGCGCCCACTGGTTGCCATTCCACGAGCGCCGGCCCCAGAGCGAGCTTGTCGGCGGGTAGAGCGCCGCGGCGAAGAGCGCGTCGGAATATTGCATCGACGTGATGCCGATGTCCTGCGGCCTCAAGTTTTCGAAATTTGGATCTTCCTCCATCTCGCGGTTGCGTGCGGAGGGCGGCGTCTTGAGTTGGTACGAATAGGTCAGGCCCGGATCGTTCGCCAGCGCTTTGGCCAGCGGCGGCGCCTCGGTCAGCGAAGTTTGCTTGGGCCCGAGGTACCAGAGGTCGAAATTGGCGCGGGAGAGATCGGCGAAGAGCACCAGCGCCAGGAGTGGAACCAGCCACGCTCTTTTTTCTCCGAGGCGATCGGCGCCAAGGGCGGCCAGCGGGGCGAGGCAGAGGGTGAGCGGCAAGAGCAGTTTCACCGGGTAGCGAAAGCGGTTCCAAAAGGGAACCACTGCGCGCAGGAGACCGTAGACCGGCGCGTGCGGGCCGAGCGCGGCGAGAAGGCAGAGCACGGCCAGCGTCATCAGGGAGAGCGCTGTTTTTTTCGGCGGGGCCAGCGCGGCGAGGAGCAGGACGGGCAGGCCTATATATATTGAAAATATCAAGCCGCCGCCGACCGCAGCAGGGGGATCGCGGGCGAAGACGTCGAGCAGCTCGCTCCACTGCAACGAAAATTTGTAGGCCTCGGCGGCAGTCAGTCCGGCGGCGCGGCCGCTCTCGCCAGTCACGAGTGACGCCGGTAATAGATGCACCGCGCCCACGCCGAGACCCAAAAGCGAGAGACCCATGGCATGCAGGGCGCCGCGCCGGCCGCCGCGGGCTGCACCGAGAAGGATAGCGATGGCCGCGATCTCCGGAGCCATTTGTAAATCGCCGCCGATCACCACGAGTCCTAGGGCGAGCGTCGCACCGAGCCGCGCCCAACGATTTCCGTCGATCGCGGCCACCGTGGCCCACAAAAAAAATGGCGTGGCGCAGAGGGAAAGCGCGATGGGAATGAATTCCAGCGACCAGCAGAACATAGTGGAGAAACCGAAAGCGAAGGCGCCAAGCACCGACGCGCCACGGCTGGTTCCGAGTTGGCGGCAGAAGCCGAACATGCCGAGGAGACCGAGCAGCACGGCGAGCACATGGAGCCAGCGAAACGCTGTTTCGAAGGGGAGGAATGTGTAGAGGAGCAGTAGTGGGTGGAGCGCGGCGGTATGCAGCGAGAGAACGGGTGTACCGCCGGCGTCAGTGGGGAGCCATGCTGGAAGTTCGCCACGCGTGACGCAGGACTGCCAGAAATGGTGAATTGGATAGAAAAGTCCGCCGGTATCGCGGCCGTGCGGCGTGCGGCCCAGGAGCGCGACGCGCCAGTGGAAGAGGATGCCGGTGGTGAGCAGCAGAAGCGTGCACAGCGCCGTGCGAACCCGCGCTGTCACGAATTTCCGCTCGGCGGCTCTTCCTCGCGCAGACCAAATTCCTTCATTTTGATCTGCATGCTCTTGCGGCTGATCTTGAGGAGCTTAGCGGCGCGCGTGACGTTGCCGCGGGTCAGTGTCAGGGCGCGCGCGATGAGATCCTTTTCCAAGGCCTGCGTTTGCGCGCGCACGACCTCTTTCAAGGAGCCACTGGCGCTGGGCACCACGATGGTCCCGGTCGTCGCGGAGGGCGTTTTTTCCAGCAGCGGCGCCGGAAGATCCCTGAGCGCGATCACGGGGCCATCCGAAAATAGCAGCGTGCGCTCCATGATGTTTTCCAGCTCGCGGATGTTGCCGGGCCAGCCGTAATTGCAGAGCGCGAGCAGTGCGTCGTCTTCGATTCGTCGCACCGATTTGCCGAGCCGCTTGTTGTATTTTTCGCGGAAGTGCTCGGCGAGCAACGGAATGTCCTCGCGCCGCTCGCGCAATGGCGGCAGAAGAATGGGCACCACGTTCAGGCGGTAGAAAAGATCTTCGCGAAATTTTCCGGCGGCGATCTCTTTGGGAATGTCGCGGCTGGTGGCGGCGATGAGTCGCACGTCGACGCGAATCGTCTTGAGGCCGCCTACACGTTCGAACTCGCTCTCTTGCAGCGCGCGCAAAAGCTTGACTTGCATCTCCAACGGGACTTCGCCGATCTCGTCGAGGAAAAGCGTGCCGCCATCGGCCAATTCGAAACGCCCGGGCTTGCTGTTGACCGCGCCGGTGAAAGCGCCTTTCTCGTAACCGAAGAGCTCGGCCTCCATCAGCTCGCGTGGAATGGCCGCGCAGTTGATGCGGATGAAGGGCCGCGCGGCGCGGGACGATTTTTCGTGCAGCGCGATGGCGACGAGCTCTTTGCCGGTGCCGCTCTCGCCGGTGATGAGCACGGTCGACGGCGCGTCGGCCACGCGCGCGATGACGGTTTGCAACTCCAGCATTCGCGCGCCCTGGCCGACGATTTCGCGGTAGCGCCGCTCGGGTTCGGCGGCGGGCACCACGTTGGCGCGGTTCAAATCGGCCTGCCGCGCGGCTTTGGCGATCACCGCGCGCAACTCGTCGGTCTCGAAGGGCTTGGTGATGAAATCGAACGCGCCGGCCTTGAGCGCACCGACCGCGGTGTCGACGGTGCCGTGCGCGGTGATGACGATGACCGGAATGTCGGCGTGTTCGTGAGAAAGGCGGCGCAGCAACGTGAGGCCGTCGACGCCGGGCATCACCAAATCGGTGACCACCACGTCAGCACCTTCGCGCTCGAGCGCGGCGAGCGCGTCGGCGCCATTTTCGGCGGCTTCAACTTCGTAGCCCTCGCGGCGCAACGTGGCCACGAGGACTTTGCGGATGTTGGGTTCGTCGTCGACGACGAGGATTCGGTCGGCCACCTAAAGGGATTTAGCATGCTCGCGGCGCGTGGGGCTTAATCTGGTTCGCGCTGCGCGCTGCGCGCCTGGCTTCTCATTGATACCTTGTCGCCTGGGCGGCGGGCCGTGCCCGCATCGCGCCGCGCGCCGCCCCCGCCCACACGGCGCGTCGCGGAGGTTAGTTGGAGTGGATCAAGATGACGTGCGTGCGGTTGGAATTTGCGTGAGCGGGTTGACGAATATCGTAACCGTTCGGTCCGTTACGCCAGTCGTCATGGCCGGCCGAAGAGCCGGCCATCCACGTGCATCGAAGTCCTCGTGGATGGCCGGGTCAAGCCCGGCCATGACGGACCGGCGGGCCTGACTTGACGAAATATCAAGATCATGAATCTTGATAAAATGCTCGATCCTTCTTAACCACGAGATCACCACCCCACGAATCCGCGACGTCGCCAAACCAGCCGTCGTTCCGCGCCGTGACTCCAAACCTGATCGATCCTCTAAAAAAATCACGTCGGCCAGGGCGGAACGATGGCGCTACGTTTGGCGGCGTCGCGGGCGATCGGCCGATTCCAAACTGCACTGAAACTCGCAACCCAGCGCGTCTCGTCCGACCTACCCAAATCAAACCTCCGACGGCAGACGGATGGGCCTTTGGGGCCGCGGTGACTTGCTACCACCCGAATCCGAACCTCCTCCACGCATCCGGTCACCGCGGCCCCAACGGCCCATCCGTCACGCCGTCGGGCTCCGGCCGCCGCCCAGGCAAAATTTTTCTAAGGAAGCTGAGCGCCAGCGCGATTCAAAAAGAGTGGGTCCCGCAGGGAAGGTGTTAAATTCCCCGCCGATGTCTAGCGACTTCTCTCCCGCCGTGGCGGAAGCCCTCCATTCAGCCCTCAAGGTCGCGCCGCACGGCGCCATCGCAGCGTTTGACGCCGACGGCACACTTTGGCCTGGCGATCTCGGTGACGAATTTTTTCGCGAGCTCGCCGCGGCCGGCCGTTTTCTCCCCGGCGCTGAACGCGATCTGTGGTCAGCCTACCAACAGCGCATTGCCGCGGACAAACGCGCGGCTTATCTCTGGGCCGTGCAGCGCATGGCGGGTTTGCCGGAAATCGAAGTCGCCACTCGCGCACGCGATTTGGCGCGGCGTTGGGAGTCGCGTCTGCGCAAACCGATGCGCGCACTGGTCGGCGCTTGTCGCAAGGCTGGGCTCAAGACCTTTCTCGTCTCCGGATCGAATCGATGGCTCATTGAAGCGATTGCGCCCGCCGCGGGTTTCGATGTGGCGAATGCCATTGGCATTGGCGTGGAAGTTCTGGGCGGCCGCTTGACCGATCGCGCGGTTGAGCCGGTCTCTTACGCCGCCGGGAAAGTCGACGCGCTGGCCGCGCGCGCTGGAGGCGCCGCGATCTATTTGGCGGTCGGCGATTCACCCACGGGCGATCACGCGCTGCTCGCGGCCGCTCAATTTTCTCTGGCCATCGGGCCCCTCCTTCGCAACGAAGCGAATGGGCGCGGCTGGCTCTGGCATGATTTCGAGGATGAGGCCGCCTGATGCCCGAACCACGCGAGCTACTGATTGCGGCACCGAAGCGCTTTCATGCGTCGTTTCGCGGCGAGCTTTTTCCGCGTCACGATTTTCACATTGAGCTGGTCGGCATTGCCGGTGAGCTGCTGACGCGCTGTCGCGCGGTGTCGCCCAGTGCCATCGTCGTCCATCACGATCCGCCCGAGATCGACGCCGCACGGATTTGTCGGGAGCTGATCACCGCCGGCGTTGCAGCGCCGGTGCTGGCTATTCTCGGTCAGCAACATGCGTCGCTGCTCGATGCGTTGGTGGAAGCGGGCGCGCGCGACATTCTTTTCATGCCGCTTGACCGCGCGCGTTTTCTCGAGCGCGTTGGCGAAGCCGCGGGACTGAAATTTCGCGGCGATCAGCGCTGTCCATTGAATGTCGACGTGATGGTACGGCTGGGGACGGATGTGTCGCAACGGCGCGCGCTCGATGCCAGCGCCAGTGGGATGCGGCTCTCGGGTCCGCCGCTCGCCAAAGGTGCGCGCGTGAAGTTGCGGTTTACGCTCAGCGGTCGCGCCTTCGAGGTCTGGTCGATGGTGGCGCACAATCTGCCGGAAGGCCAAAACGGCATGCGCTTGCTCGGGCTGTCGACCGAAGAGGAGGGCGCGATTCGGGCCGCGTTGGCGCGCGTAATGCGCGGTGATGGCGTGCCGGAGACGTCGTCGTCAGTGCCGTCGTCGCCGATTGATCCCGAGGGCCCAACGCTTCTGCGAACCGCCAAACCGTGGCCTCCCCGATCCGACATGACCAGCGCGGGAGCCGCGTTTCAGGCGGCGCTCACCGGTTCGCCACAAGCGTCGGCGGAGGCCGTGGCCATCGTGCGTACGATGACTGGTCTAGAGCGCCGCTGTGCGTCCGTGGCCGAGCGTGAGCGCGGCGCGGTGGAGCACGCGGTGGTGGGCGCGCTGGTGGCGCGGCTCCTGATCGACGAGGCGATCGCCATGGCGCCGCGCGCGCTCGAGCTGAATCAAGCTTCGTTCGACGAGCTCGTTCAAGTTGGAGAGAGCGCGATCGCGCCGTTGCAGACGCAGCTTGGGCAAGCGGTGCAGGCGGGCGATCTCGCTCGGTTGCAGCAGATCAACACGGTGAAAACGTCGCTGTTGCGATCGCTCTCCGACACGCGGGCCGCGGCGCAGCGCTTGCGCGAGAGCCGGCCTGGGGCGCCAAAGATGGCGACCACGCCCGCGGTGGTGGAGCCGGTGCGGCCGCTTTCGCGCGCGCTCGAGGAGTCGTTGCCCGCGGTGGTCGAAGTCGACGCGCCCAAGCGGTTGGCCGTGGTGGAGGCGGCTCCGGAGCTCGAGCGCGCCGCGCGGCGGCTCCAGATGCGCAAGGTGCTGATCGGTGCGATCACCGTCACCGCGCTGGGCGCGGGCGTCGCCAGCTGGCTGCTTTGGAGGGATGCCCGCGTTCATGTTCTCGAAGCGGCGCGCCTGCAGCTTCCTGGCGTGCTGCATGCCGAGCTGAATCGCGCCACCGCGCTGGTTTACGTCGACGACGCGTGGGGAAAAAACGACCTCGAAAAAGCAGCGCACCAGCTGGCGGAGCGGCTCAAGCAGGAGCACGTGCAGACCGCGCTGGTGTTGGACGAGCGCGGCCGCCAGCGGGTTTCCATTGAAGTGCCGAGCGATCGCGTCGACGTGCTGCCGGTGCCCGTCTCCGCGAATGCCGCGCCCGCCGGTGATGTGGCCATTCCACCGCCGGTGACCGATGAAGAACCCGCCGCCACCGACGACAGTCCAGAATAAGCCGGAAAACCACAATTGCCGTTACCTACGACGGTCGATCGCAGCCCGTCTGCTTCAGTGCTTGCCGCGCATGCTGGAAGCGCGGCCGGCCCGATTGGTGGCGCTGGAAGCGCTCGATCATACAGCGGGCTCCTCCGGTGCCTCCTCAGCGCACCGAAAAGTGCGCTTCCGGGGGCTTGCTCGCCGCAAGCGGCCCCCCTCTGTCGCTGCGCGACATCTCCCCCGGTACCGGGGGAGTCCCCTCGTCCGCGCCTCGCAGCCGAGCCGCGCTCGACCGTCTCGGTACCACGGCAACTGTGGATTTCCGGCTAGACAATCGGCGTTATTTTTTTCCGAATTCCAGAAGTATTGCTTTGTATTCGTTTGTATCACGAAGCGGCGCCAGGTCTTCGTCCTTCTCGATGACGTCACGATCGGTGAAGCCCTTTTCCGCCGCCAACTTCAAGTAGGCCAACGCTGGCGCGATTTGTCCCTGCGCACTGTAAGCGCAAGCCATGTTGTAGACGCCGTCGCCGAAATCGGGATCGATCGTCAGCGATTTTTTGTACCAGGCCAGCGCCTCCACGAAGTCCCGTCGCGCCGCGTACGTGACACCGACGCCGTTGTACGCCTCGGGAAGACCGGGCGCGATTTTGACCGCTTCCAAAAACCGCTCGCGCGCACGCTCGAAATAGCCCTCTTTGAGATAGTTCTCGCCGTCCGACAAAATCGCGCGCGCTTTTTTGGACGGAGAAGCTTTGGCGGCGCGCGGATCGTAAACGCCAGGCGCGACATCGCCAACGGGGAGACGTTCCTTGGCGACCGCGGGAGCAAGCGTGAGTGGCGGCGGCAAGTTGGGATCGAGGGCAACGTTGGCCTTCGGTGTTTCATGCACCACCGCGTCGAGACGTTTCAGGACGAGCGGCGTGGCCTTTTTTGCGCAAGCAGCTTTTCCATGGACGCCGCCTTGCAACGATTGATTTCCAGCGCCGAGGAGCAGCAGCGCGAAGGCGTTGCCTTCCGTTGCCGCGCAACCCGACGCAACGAGACAGAGCCGCGCCTGCGCCGAGAGCGAATCGTCGACCAGCGCGCCGCGCAGAACTTCGGTGCCAGCGGGTAACGGACAAGCGGGGCTCGTGGCCTCCAGCGCGCCGACCCACGCGTCGCCGGAAGCCGTAACCACGACAACGCCAGAGGGAGTTTGCCAGCGTCCATGCAGATCGGGGGCGGCAGCGAGCAGAAGAAGCGCGAGGAAGGTCATGGGTGGGAAGTATACGACGCGATCGTGATCAAATCGTGAACGTGACGACCTTTCGGCCCGGCGTTCTTCGATCACGTTTCTGGAAAGATCCCCCGCGGCTGTCGTGTGGAGTCGGTTCCTGAACCCTGCTAGGCAGGTGGGAGCACCTCGGCCGGCTTTTGGCGTCCTTCTCCTCTCTCGCTCGCGCGAGACAAGAGGGCTTGCCCACCCCCGGCCGATAGGCGCCCCCGAGTTCAGCTTATCGGTTCAGGGATTTGAATCCCATCACGAGCAGCGCAGGGGAATGTGAAAGAGCGTTCGAAACAACTTGAGTATAAGGCCAATGTGGATGTGCAGCAACGCAAAGCCGCGATGCGGCGAGATTTGCTCGAGCGCAGGCGCAGCATGGCCCCGGCTCTGCTGGCGGTGGCGTCGCGCGCGGCGCAGGCGCGGTTGATCGCGTTGCCGGATTTTGCGAGGGCGCGGACGGTGGCGCTCTACGCACCGCTCGGCGCCGAGGTGGGGACGGAGCTGGTAATGTTGGCGGCGCGGGAGGCCGGGCAGCGCGTTTGTGTTCCGCGTGTTCAAGAAGGCGCGCTCGCTTTTCATGCAGTGGAAACGCTCGCTGAGCTCGTGCCGGGCCCGTTGGGATTCGCTGAACCAGGCGCCGATTCACTGCGTGTGAACCTGGACGAAATTGACATTTTCGTGGTGCCTGGCGTGGCGTTCGATTTGGCGGGAGGACGGCTGGGGCGCGGCGGTGGGTATTACGACTCGACACTGCGTGGAATACCGCGGGCGCGCTGCCTGGGGCTCGCTTACGAATTTCAGATTGTGGTCGCGGTGCCTGTGGCGCCGCACGATGTGCGGATGGGCACGCTGGTTACGGAAGCACGCACGGTGAATTTTTAGCTACCAACGAAACGCAGGCTTTCCATAACGCGCCGGATCTTTCTCCAGTTGGTCGCGCAGGATCGGATTTCCGAGACCACAACACTGCAACGCAAAATTCTTGAGCTGCACCAGTGCGGCCAGGCGCTGCTCAGGCGTCAACTTCAACCACGCGCGTTTCTGTTCTTCATCGTGGCGATCCCAGCCATCAGCCATGGGGGGGCTCCCCGCAAACGCGCGATTTTTTCCAACTCGGTGATGACGTAGCGTACGTGCGCCGTCTCGAGCGCCTCTAGAACTCGCGCAAAATCGCCGCCATCCATGGATGGCAATGTATCAACTTTCTCTGTAACCGTTCAGTCGTCAAGCCCGGCCATGACGACTTTGGCGGGGACTGAACGGTTACCTTTCCCTTCGCTCGGAGCGTTGCTTCTCCTGCTACGCGAAACCACCCGGTGCCATCGTGGCGCTACCTCCGACGACAGGACCCGTTGGAACCGCGGGCGGCGCAAACGTCGGCACCGGGCCCGAGGCGAGAAGGTTCGTCACCATCGTCGTCGATTGCCAAACCGAAAAGCAGTCGGCGAACGCCGCGGCGATGGCGTCGAAGAGCTCGAGCTGATGCAACGCGCGGGGATCGCCGAGCGCCGCAATCATCGCGACTTTGAGCGCCGATTTGGAAACGCTGAGCGGCACCTGCGCCAGCGCGGCAACGGGCACCGGCACGTTCGGTGTCGGCGGCGCGAAGGGCGCGGGGAACGCGGCGAACGCCGGATAGAGCGGAAGTCCGGGAATCGTGAGGGTCGCTTGGTAGGTCTGCCAGCCCTGACTGATCGCCGTGGCGATGGCGCGCGAAAATTTCTGTTCCTGCTGTGATCCTTTCGGCGCCTCGGCGAGAATGAGCGGCGCTAGCGGCGGCCCGGTCACCACGCCACCTGCTGCGACGACGGCGTTCACCTGCACGCCACTGAGTATCGCCAGCGATTGCCACCTTGCCCACGCGCTGCAAATCGCGCCGCAGATGCCGTCGATGAAATCCCCGAAGTGACGGCTCATCTCCTTCTGTGTCTTCACGTGCAAGGTGTTGGGCGACGCAGCGAGAAAGAGCGCGGGCGGCATCGGCGCGGGAACGGCGCTCCTTTCGCCTGTGGCAAAGGCGTTGTTGAACATCTCCGCGAGCGCGCCGGCGTTGGGTTTCCAATCGGAGGGGATGCGGATAGCGAACGAACGAAATTGATTTTTTGCGAGCTCGCTCATCAGGCGCGGCTGCGGGGCGGGCATGCGTGCAGTATACGTTTCCACATGTCCGAGACCATCGACGAACAGCTTCGTGTGCTCTCCCGCGGCGTGGTGGATTTGCACACGTCCACCGAGCTCGCCGCGCGCCTCGCCAAGGGACGGCCGTTGCGCATCAAGGCCGGCTTCGATCCCACTGCGCCCGATTTGCACCTGGGCCACACGGTGCTGCTCACGCTCTTGCGTCGCTTCCAGGATCTCGGCCACACCGCGATTTTTCTGGTCGGCGACTACACCGCGCGCATCGGCGATCCCACTGGCAAGTCGGCCACGCGGCCGCCGCTGACACCGGAGCAGATCGCCGCCAACACCGAGACCTACAAGGCCCAGGTATTCAAAATATTGGACCCCGCGCGCACCGAAGTGCGTTTCAACTCCGAGTGGCTGGCGGGCCTAACCTTCGCGGACACGCTGCGGTTGGCGGCCAAGTACAGCGCATCGCGGACGTTCGAGCGGCGCGATTTCAAGGAGCGCATCGCCGCGGGCCGCGCGGTGATGATGCACGAGCTGCTCTACCCGCTCATGCAGGGCTACGATTCGGTGGCGCTCAAATGCGACGTGGAGCTCGGTGGAACGGATCAGCTTTTCAATCTGCTGGTGGGTCGCGATCTCATGGAGCGCGAAAATTTGCCGCCCCAGATCGTGATGACCACGCCGCTGCTGGAGGGCCTGGACGGTGTGCAGAAGATGTCCAAGTCGCTCGGCAACACCATCGGGATCAACGAAGCGCCGGAGGAGCAGTTCGGAAAGTTGATGTCGATTTCGGATGCGCTGATGTGGCGTTACTTTGAGCTGCTGTCGCTGAAGTCCGCGGAGGAGATCGCGGTGCTGAAGGCGGGCCATCCGATGGCGGCGAAGAAGGCGCTCGGTGCGGAGCTGGTGGCGCATTACCACGGTAATGAAGCGGCCGTGAAAGCGCGCGAGCACTTCGAGCGGACGGTTTCCAACAAGGAAATTCCGACGGACATCGAGACGCGCGCGCTGGCGCTCGGCGACGCCGCGTCGGTGCCACTTCTAAACGCGCTGGCGCAGCTCGGGCTAGCGACGTCGAATTCGGAAGCGAGGCGCTTGATCGCGCAGGGCGGCGTTCGGGTGAATGGAGAGCGCGTCGGTGATGTGCAGGCGGTGCTCAAGGCGGGCGAGCACTTGGTGCAGGCGGGGAAGCGGCGCTTCGTGCGGGTGACGGTGTCGTAGGCTATAATGAGTGTCGTGAAGAAGCGCGCCCGCAAATCCCGCAAGATGCTGGCGTCTGAGCGGCTGGCGCGGCGGATTTGTGATCTAAGCGACAAGGTTCAGCCGCTTGTTCCAGATATCGAGCGCGGTGATCTGATGCTGATCATCGACTCGATTCTCAGACCCATCGGCAAGGGGCGTAGCTTTCTGATGTACGAAATTCGGCCCGGCGTTTATGTCGTTTGACGAATCGTTTCTGAGCGAGCTGCAGCGCGCCCTTGACGAGGCTCGGTTGGAGGCGGTGGTCGTTGGCGCTACGGCGGCCATCGCGCAGGGCGCGCCGCTGATGACGCAAGACATCGATATTTTGATTCGAGACACGCCACGCAATCGCGCGAAGCTCAAGCGTGTTTGCGAGAGACTCGGCGCGGCCGCAGCGCCTATTTCAGAGTTCGTCAGCGCCCTGCGCCTGAGCGGAGCCAAGGTCCCCGTTGACGTGCTTTTCGATCGGATCCCTGGCGGCCTTCGATTCGAATCGCTTCGTTCTCGCGCAGTTCAAATACAGGTTGGAAACGTTTCCGTTGCCTTTGCGTGCCTTGAGGATGTCGTACGCTCGAAAGAAGCTGCCGACCGACCGAAGGATCGGCTGCACCTGCTTCACCTACGCGACACGTTGCGTGTGAAGAAGGCGCTCGAGAAACTCGAGCGAAAGTAGCGCTACCCTTCCACGTGGTGAGAAGCGACTGGACTGGCGATCGCCCACTTGGATCGTGCGCCAATGCGCCACCGTCAAGCTTCGAACGGTGTTAGCTTCAAAAGTAGATGCCGCTTCTTCAGCGCCGTTTCGAGCTCCTCCATCCCTTCGAAGAGATGGAGCGGCGCCTGGTGCGGGCCAGCGTGTCCGGTCGCCACCGCATTCATGCACGCGACGAGAATGCGCTGCGCTACGCGTTGTCGCTGGCGCGGCTCTGGTGCATTCCGGGCGACGACGGCCGCGATGTGGCGGTGGCTGGCCTCCTCGGCGAATTTCGCGCGCAGCTTTCGACCGCGCTCTCGCCCGTTCTCCTCGGTGCCAACATCGATTGGATGGCGCTTCCGGGCGCAACGCGGCGCGCGACGCAGCTTGCCCACACCGCTCGCGAGCGGCTCTTCGAAAACGTCGGCCACCGTCTTTCGATGGATGCGCTGGAGCGCGAAGTCCGCCAAAAAAAGTTGGTGCTGGTTTGCGGTGGCGGTGGCGGTACGGCCTACGGCCATCTCGGGGCGTTCGAGCTGCTGGAAGCCGCGGGGTTGCGGCCATCGCTGATCGCCGGCTCCAGCATGGGATCGATCCTCGGACTTTTTCGCGCCAAACAGCCACGCTTCGACGTCTCGATGGTGGCCGACATCGTGCGCGAACTCTCGTTCAAAAAAGTGTTCCGCTTTTTCCACATGGAGAGTCGTTACGGATTGCCCGGGCCGCTGCGGCTCTATTTGCGATCCTCCATCGGCCGCTACTTCACGCATCCCGACGGCACACCGCTGCGCTTGTCTGATTTGGAAATTCCAATGCTGGTTACCGTGACCGGCATTCACAAAGGCGCGGTGCCGCATGGACTCGAGCACTACGAGCACCTGGTGAACGGCATGGCCAGCGGTGGTCCGCTCAAGCCGGGCGCGATTCGCTCTGGCATCGGCAAGCTGACGCAAGCTGTGGCGGAATTTCTGCGCGATCCGACGATGCTCTCGTCGCTGGTGCTCGGCGACTCCGACGGTACGCGCGATTTCGACGCCGTCGACGCGGTGGGCTTTTCCGGATCGGTGCCCGGCGTCATTCACTACGACGTGGTCCGCGACGATGCCCGCATGCGCGCGCTGCTCGACGGCCTCTTTGCGCGACATGATCTTTTTCGCCTCGTCGACGGCGGCATCTCCGACAACGTGCCCATTCGCGCGGCGTGGCGAACGGTGCAGCGGGGACTGCTCCGCACGCGCAATGCATTCTTCTTTGCACTCGATGGATTCGCTCCGCGGCTTTCGAGCGGTCTTTGGATGCCGCTGCAGAGCTATGCCAACCAGGCCGTGTTGGCGAACGCGCCGTACGCCGGATTGCTGAAGCGGTTCCGCGCGCCCTTGTCTCCGCTTGATGTGGTGCCTGGCGCGGCGCAGGTGGAGCGGGTGATTGAGCGGGCCAAGGAAGAGTTGCTTGAGGAATTGCCTTTCGTTCAACGGATGATGCAACCCATTTCTGAACTTGGGGTGCTGCGGTAATTTTGCGCGCTGCGCGCCCAGCTTTTTTAGAAACTTTTGCCTGGGCGGCGGCCAGAGCCCGACGGCGTGACGGACGTGCCTTTGCGGCCGCGGTGACCGGATGCGTGGAGGAGGCTCGGATTCGGGTGGTAGCAAGTCACCGCGGCCGCAAAGGCACGCCCGTCTGCCGTCGGA